>NZ_JBHZCS010000005.1:225068-248764 GCF_042755705.1 Nocardia sp. NPDC059154 | reverse complement strand
GGATCGAATTCGATTCCGCGACCTCATTCGATTTCGGCTGTCATTCCGCCATTTCCGCCGGGGCCTGCGCACCGCGCCGCCGGCGCAACCCGGTAACGGCAAGGGCGGCACGAATATCGGCGACCTCGCGCACGGTCATGCTGCGGCCGGTGCGATCCGCGCCCGGCGGCACCAGGGCCTCGGTGAAACCCAGCCGCTCCGCCTCCGCCAGCCGGCGGGTCAGCCCGGTCACCTGGCGCACCTCGCCCGCCAGCCCCACCTCGCCCAGCACCACCAGGCCGCTGGGCAGCGCCAGATCCTGGCTGGCGCTCGCAATGGCAAGCGCGACAGCCAGATCCGCGGCGGGCTCTGTGAGCCGCATACCGCCCACCGTGGCCGCGTAGACGTCCTGCTTGCCCACGAAGACGCCCCCGCGGCTCTGCAGGACAGCCAGGACCATGGAAACGCGGTTGTAGTCCAGCCCGCTCACCGCGCGCCGGGGCGCGGGCGCCTGGGTGTCCACCGTCAGCCCTTGCACCTCGCCCAGCATGGGCCGCTTGCCGTCCATGGCGACCGTCACCGCGGTCCCGGGCACCGCGTCGCCCCGATGGTGCAGGAACAGCCCCGAAGGGTCGTCCACGCAATGGATTCCGGCCTCCCGCATCTCGAAGCAGCCGACCTCGTCGGTGCTGCCGAAGCGGTTCTTGATACCGCGCACCATGCGCAGGGCGGAGTGCTTGTCGCCCTCGAACTGGAGCACCACGTCGACCAGGTGCTCGAGCGTGCGCGGACCGGCCACCGCGCCGTCCTTGGTGACGTGCCCGACCAGCAGCACCGCGATCCCGCTCGCCTTGGCCAGCGAGGTGAGCGCCGCCGTCACCGACCGCACCTGGGTGACACCGCCGATCACGCCGTCCGCGTCCGCGGCCAGCATGGTCTGCACCGAGTCCACCACCAGCAGTGAGGGTTTCACCTGCTCCACATGCCCGAGAATGGTCGCCAGATCCGATTCCGCCGCCAGGTACACCTTGTCGTGCACCGCGCCCGTGCGGTCCGCCCGCAGCCGCACCTGCCCCGCCGACTCCTCCGCGGTCACGTACAGCGCGATCTCGTCACGCGCCCGCGCCCACCGGTGCGCCACCTCGAGCAACAGCGTCGACTTGCCCACCCCGGGCTCGCCCGACAGCAACACCACCGACCCGGGAATGATCCCGCCACCCAGCACCCGATCCAGCTCGGACACCCCCGTCGACCGGGCCTGGGTCTTGTTGGAGTCGATGCTCGAGATCGGCGCGGCCGCCGTGCTCGGCAGCATCGCCCGCCGCCCCACCACGACCGCCGACGCGGACGCCGCCATCTCCTCGATGGTCCCCCACGCGTTGCAATCCGGGCAGCGCCCAACCCATTTGGCGACCTCGTGCGAGCAGTCCGCGCACCGGTACAGCGATTTCACCTTGGCCACGCCGGGCAGCCTAGCCAGCGCCCCCGACACTGTGCCTTATTTGCCCTCCGCTTCGCTCCGGGCGGGTTCGCGGCCCCGAGGTCTCGATTCTTCCCTCCTCCGCTCCTCCGCTTCGCTCCCCCGCTCCAAGGCGGAGGTCTATCAAGCCGCAGTCCAGAATCGAGACGGCCGCGAACCTGACGGCTAATCGGACACAACAGCGCCCGCCCCGATTTGTCGGGGCGGGCGCTGTCAGGTGCTCTAGCGGGAGCTCAGTGCTCGCCGCCCTTCTTCGCGGGCTCCTGGCGCGGGTTGTTCGCGCCGGCGTCGACGGGAGTGTTGACGACGACGGTGCCGCCCTCCTTGAAGACGAAGGTCAGCGGGTAGGTCAGGCCCGGGGTGACGTCCTTGGTGAGGCCGGTGACCTCGATCAGGACGGGCTTGGCGTTCGGGTCGGTGGCCTTGTCGGAGGCGGGCTCGCCGGCGTTCTGCTCGCGCACGGCGGCCGCGGCGGCCGCGTCCTTGGCGGTCGGCTTGTCGGCGACGACGGTGCTGGACGGCTTGATCTCGATCTTGTCGGCGATCTTGACCTGGCCCAGGTCGGTGCTGATGCTGACCAGTTCGTCGGTCTTGCTGTCGCTGAGGTTGACGGCGCTGAAGGCCAGCACGGCCTTGCCGCCCTTGGCGTTGTTGTACTCCTCGGTCTGCGGGAGCAGGAAGCGCACGTCGCGCAGCGCGATGGAGCCGACATTGGCAGTGTTGCCGTTGACGGCGGCGACCTGGGTGGCGGTCTGCGAGACCTGACCGGCGCCGCAACCCGACAGCGCGAGCACCGCACCCGCAGCGAGTGCAGCAACTGTCACGGCACGCCGCCGCGACTTCGACGCAGTGGTGGCTTTCAGGGCAGTCACGGGGTCCTCCATGTCGACCGGGCTAACTCCACTATGGAGAGTAGTAGTCAAAGAGAGTAATGCGTCCCTCCCCCCGCTCTACACGCGGGCGGTGTCGCGTGCGCGTGGCGTGCGCCCGCCGCGGCGGCCCGGCGCGGGCGCGGCATCTCGCAGAACGACCGAGCGGGATGTGTCAGGGGCCCTGACAACGATTCGGATACGACTTCTGGAGTGATGCATTGATGTTTATGAGAGGGCGCTCGGTCGCGTATGCGAAGTACGCACTCGCATATGCACGCGAACGATGCGATGCGCTATCCCCTTATGCCACAACGGGATGCACACGATTCGCGTTCTGTCAACCCCCGCCGCCGCTCCGTTGTGGCCCTGACCTGCGCCGTTGATCGCGCCGTTACCGAGTCGCATGTTAAACTGTGAACATCGAAAGGGGCACGGGACACATGATTTTTAAGGTCGGAGACACCGTCGTTTACCCCCACCACGGAGCGGCGCTGATCGAAGCTATCGAAACCCGCACCATCAAGGGTGTACAAAAGGAGTATCTGGTCCTGAAGGTCGCACAGGGCGACCTGACCGTTCGGGTTCCCGCAGAGAACGCAGAGTATGTCGGCGTCCGCGACGTCGTCGGCCAGGAGGGCCTCGACAAGGTCTTCCAGGTACTGCGAGCTCCGCACACCGAGGAGCCGACCAACTGGTCCCGCCGCTACAAGGCCAACCTCGAGAAGCTCGCCTCCGGCGATGTGAACAAGGTGGCCGAGGTCGTCCGCGACCTGTGGCGTCGTGAGCAGGACCGCGGCCTGTCCGCTGGTGAGAAGCGGATGCTGGCCAAGGCCCGGCAGATTCTCGTCGGTGAGCTCGCGCTCGCGGAAGGTACCGACGACGTCAAGGCCGAGACCCTGCTCGACGAGGTTCTCGCAGCGGCCTCCTGACCGTGAAAACTACACCTGGCGACGGCAGTCGTGTCGTCGCTCTGGTTCCTGCCGCCGGCATGGGCGTGCGTCTCGGTGAGAACAAGCCGAAGGCGTTCGTCCACGTCGGCGGCAGTCCCATGCTCACTCGGGCGGTCCAGGGGCTGATCGATTCCGGATCTGTCGACGACGTTGTGGTTATGGTGCCCGCCGAACTCGTCGCCGAGACCCGCGCCCTGCTGCCCGCTTCCGACGTGCCCGTTCGAGTCGTGGCGGGCGGGGCCGAGCGCACCGATTCGGTGCGGGCCGGTCTCGCGGCCGCGCCCGACGCCACCCTGGTGCTGGTGCACGACGCCGCCCGGGCCCTGACTCCCCCGGCGCTCATCACCCGCGTGGTGGGGGCGCTGCGCGCGGGCGCACGGGCCGTGGTGCCCGCGCTGCCGGTAACCGACACCATCAAGTCCGTGGACGCGGCCGGTGCCGTGACGGGTACCCCGGATCGATCCGGGCTGCGCGCCATCCAGACTCCGCAGGGCTTCGATGCCGCGCTGCTGCGCGCCGCCTACGCTGTGGGTACACAGGCGACAGATGACGCGGGGTTGGTGGAAATGCTCGGTGCGACCGTTCACACGGTGCTCGGTGACGCCCTGGCTTTCAAGATCACTACGCCGTTGGACCTGGTTCTCGCCAATACCCTTGCCGCGCGCCGTGATACGGCCGACACCGCAGGTGGGCTGGACACGACACGCGAAGCGGTGATCGCCCCGTGATGGATCCCATGGCGCTGCGCACCGGCATCGGCAGCGATGTGCACCCCGTCGAATCCGGCCGGCCCTGCTGGATGGCGGGCCTGCTGTTCGAGGGCGACAGCGGCTGCGCGGGACATTCCGACGGTGATGTCGCGGCGCACGCGCTGTGCGACGCGCTGCTGTCGGCCGCCGGACTGGGCGATGTGGGCGCGGTTTTCGGCACGGGTCGCCCCGAATGGGCGGGCGTGTCCGGCGCGGCCATGCTGAAAGAAGTCCGCCGTCTGCTCGACGAGGCCGGATTCACAATTGTCAATGCGGCTGTACAGGTAATTGGGAATCGCCCGAAAATCGGCCCGCGACGGGCCGAGGCACAGCAGGTGCTGGGCGAGATTCTGGGTGCGCCGGTCTCGGTGTCCGGCACCACGACCGACGGATTGGGCCTCACCGGCCGCGGCGAGGGCGTGGCGGCGGTCGCCACCGCACTGCTGTGTTGTCGCGCCTGACGCACCCGTCATCCGCCCATTTCCCAACAGCTAGGATGCTCTGTCGTGACTCTGCGCCTTTTCGACACCGAGACGCGGACCCTGCGTGAATTCACGCCGCTGGTCCCTGGCAAAGCCTCGGTGTACCTGTGCGGCGCGACCGTTCAGGGGGAACCCCACATCGGGCACGTGCGCAGCGGCGTCGCCTTCGATGTGCTCCGACGGTGGCTGGCCGCCAATGATTTCGACGTCGCCTTCATTCGCAATGTCACCGATATCGACGACAAGATTCTGAACAAGGCCGCCGAGCACGGCCGCCCGTGGTGGGAGTGGGCCGCGACCCACGAGCGCGCCTTCGACCGCGCCTACGAGACGCTCGGCGTGCTGCCGCCGTCCGGCGAGCCGCGCGCCACCGGGCACATCACCCAGATGGCACGGATGATGGAGCGGCTCATCGAACGCGGCCACGCCTACGCCTCCGAGGGCAATGTCTATTTCGACGTACTGAGCTTCCCGGACTACGGAAAGTTGTCCGGGCACAAGCTCGATGACGTGCACCAGGGCGAGAGCGCGGGCCAGGGCAAGAAGGATCCGCGCGACTTCACGCTGTGGAAGGCCGCCAAGCCGGGCGAGCCCAGCTGGCCGTCGCCGTGGGGTCCGGGTCGCCCGGGCTGGCATCTGGAATGCTCCGCCATGGCCGAGTTCTATCTCGGACCGGAGTTCGATATTCATTGCGGCGGAATGGATCTGGTTTTCCCGCACCATGAGAACGAAATCGCGCAGTCGCGCGCGGCCGGGGACGGATTCGCCCGCTACTGGCTGCACAACGGCTGGGTGACCATGGGCGGCGAGAAGATGTCCAAGTCGCTGGGCAATGTGCTGTCCATTCCGAATGTGCTGGAACGGGTCGGGGTGCGCGCGGTCGAGCTGCGCTACTACCTGGGCAGCGTGAGCTACCGGTCCATGATCGAGTATTCCGATCAGGCGCTGACCGAGGCGGCCGCCGGATACCAGCGGCTGGAGGCCTTCGTGCTCCGGGTGGCCGAGCGCACGGGCGAGGTTCCGGTCGGCACCTGGACCCCGGCCTTCGGGGACGCGCTGAACGACGACCTCGGAGTTCCGCAGGCGCTGGCCGCGATTCACGGCGTGGTGACCGAGGGCAACAAGGCGCTCGACGCGGGTGACCTCTCGGGCGCGCGGATGCTGGCCGGGCAGGTCCGGGCCATGCTCGGCATTCTCGGTGTGGATCCGCTCGACGAGAACTGGGCCGCGCCCGCCGACAATTCCGCCGCCATCGCCGCGCTCGATGTGCTGATCGGCGCGGAACTGCAGCGGCGGCAGCAGGCGCGCGCCGACAAGGACTGGGCCACCGCCGACGCGGTCCGCGACCGGCTCTCGGCCGCGGGCGTCGAGGTCACCGACACGCCGCAGGGCGCGGAGTGGTCCCTGGCCAAGGAGAAGAAGTGAGCGGTTCCGCATCGGCGGAACCGGTATAGCTCGAATACCGCGTCGGGTCGCCCGGATACCGCGTGGGCCAGCTCGCGCGGTGTGGCGGAGCGCACCGAATTCGAGGTGGCGACCCAGCGTGGGGCACAATTCGTAGCGTCCCTCCGGCAATGCCGCGCGGCTCGTGGCCGGCCGGAGGCGCTGCTCTGGGGCAGCGCGAAAGTTCAGACAGGGGCGCAGCCGTTCGCTGCGCCGACCGGAGGCAGGTTTCCCGCATGATCGACCGTGAGCGGGTTCGTCCCGCGGCCGGGCCGAGGCGGGATACCCGCGAAATACGGAAGGCGAAGTGATGGCAGGCAATTCCCAGCGCCGCGGGGCGACGCGCAAGTCCGGCAGCAAGAAGGGGCAGACCGTCGGTTCCGGCGGGCAGCGCCGCCGCGGGCTCGAGGGCAAGGGCGCGACGCCCAAGGCCGAGGACCGCACCTACCACCCGGCCGCGAAGCGCGCCAAGGCGAAGGCCAAGGCGCAGGCGTCGGCCGCCACCACCCGGTCGCGCAATGCGGCCCGGCCCATCGCGGGCCGCAAGGACAACGAGGGTCCGGAGCTGGTGCTCGGCCGTAACCCGGTGGTGGAGTGCCTGCGCGCGGGTGTGCCCGCCACCGCGCTCTATATCGCCAATGGCGCCGAGAACGACGACCGGCTCAGCGAGGCGGTGAAGACGGCCGCGGAGATCGGTATCTCGATCCTGGAGGTGCCGCGCACCGACCTGGACAAGATGAGCCACAACGGCATGCATCAGGGCATGGCGCTGCAGGTGCCGCCGTACCGGTACGCCCACCCGGACGATCTGGTCGACCGGGTGCACAACTCGGGCGAGCCGGCGCTGCTGGTGGCGCTGGACAATATCTCCGATCCGCGCAATCTGGGTGCGGTCATCCGCTCGGTGGCGGCCTTCGGCGGGCAGGGTGTGGTGATCCCGCAGCGGCGCAGCGCCAGTGTCACCGCGGTGGCGTGGCGCACCAGTGCGGGTGCGGCAGCGCGGCTTCCGGTCGCGCGGGCCACGAATCTGACTCGCACGCTGAAGGATTGGGCGAACAAGGGCTACCAGATCGTCGGCCTCGACGCGGGCGGCGACACCACCCTCGACGAATTCGACGGCAGCGCACCGACGGTCATCGTGGTCGGCTCGGAGGGCAAGGGCTTGTCGCGCCTGGTGCGCGAGACCTGCGATTCGATCCTGAGCATTCCGATGGCGGGTCCGGTCGAGTCGCTCAACGCCTCGGTGGCGGCGGGCGTGGTGCTGGCCGAGGTGGCGCGGCAGCGCCGAGCCTGATTCGGTCACTCGACCACCACATATCGGGGCTCTGGAGCCTCGATAACCAAGTGGCGCAAGCGAACACCGCGCGTCAGCATGCCGCGGCGGGGCTTTCGCCCGTAAACTCGGGCGGTGGTCTTCGATCAGCCGCCCCTCGGATCCCCCGTCGAGCACGAGCATGCGACGGCCGTCCTGCTGCTGGGTGCGCTCAGCGTGTTCTGTTGCGGCGCGCTGGGTCCCGTCGCCTGGGCGCTCGGACGGCGCGCGCTGAACGAGATCGAGGAGGGCGGGGGCCGCTTCGGTGGCCGGGTGCAGGTCCTGGTGGGCTATGTCCTCGGCGTCATCGGGACCTGCCTGATGGTGGTCTTCGGCTGCATCTTCCTGCTGATGGTCATCAGCGGGCGCGCCTAGCCGAACGGCCCGATCAGGCCCGGCCGAACGGCCCGGTCAGTCCAGACCGGGCCGGCGCTCGCCGCCCGTCACGGCATCCCAGGCGGGCCATTCGCCACTGACGCTGCCGGTCCACTTGGGCGGGCGGCGGTCCTTGAGGGCCGCGACGCCCTCCCCGCCGTCGGTGCTCTTGGCGACGTAGTCGTTGAGCTCGGTTTCCAAGCGGCCCACGGTTTCCGGGGCCATGGTGGGGGCCTCCCACAGCAGGCGCTTGGACAGGGCCACCGGGAGCGGGGCCGAACCATGGGCGATGTCGTGGGCCACCTCGAGGGCGGTGGGCAGCACCTCGGCGGCGTGCAGGCAGGAATTGGCGATGCCCAGCGAGTATGCCTCGTCGCCGTCGAAGGTGCGGCCGGTGAGCAGCAGGTCGGCGGCGCGGGCGCTGCCGATCAGGCGGGGCAGGGTCCAGTGCGCGAACCCGTCGGCGAGCGCGCCGCGGCGAACCTGGTTGAGCGCGTACACGGCGTCGCGGGCGACATAGCGCAGGTCGCACTGCAGCGCGATCTCCAGGCCGATGCCCACCGCGTGCCCGTTCACCGCCGCGATGACCGGTTTCCGGATCCGGAACGGCGGCGGATCGATCAGGCCGTTGACCTCGCCGACCTTCAGCGACAGGTCCGCGCCCGCGCAGAACGCGGGCGGGGTCCCGGTGATGACGACCGCGCCGATGGCGTCGTCTTCGTCACAGCGGCGCAGCGACGCACCGAGTTCCGACGCCATGGCCGGGGTCAGTGCGTTCTGCTGGGCGGGCCGATTGAGCGTGAGCACGGCGACGCCGCCGGAGACGTCCACGTGCAATTCCGAACTCATGCTGGAAGATTATGCCCTCTGTGTTCAACTTGCCCTCCGCTGCGCTCCGGGCGGGTTCGCGGCGCTGGAGGTCTCGATTCTTCCCTCCCTCCGCTCCTCCGCTTCCCTCCCTCCGCTCCTCCGCTTCGCTCCCCCGCTCCGCTCAGTCCAGAATCGAGACGCGCCGCGAACCTTTTGGGTTTCGCCAATGAAGGCCGGTCCGGCTGGGCAGACCGGGCTTTCATCCGCGCAGGATCTGCCGCCCGATGGCGTACTTGTGCACCTCGGTCGGGCCGTCGTAGAGCCGGAAGGCGCGCATGTCGCGGAAGATCATCTCGACCACGGTCTCGTCGGAGATGCCGATGCCGCCGAGCACCTGGACGCAGCGGTCGGTGACCTTGAACAGCTCCTCGGAGACGTAGGACTTGGCGATGGAGGATTCGTGGCGGGCCTTGTGGCCCTGATCCATCAGCCAGCACGCGTGCCAGATGGTCAGGCGGCACTGGTGCAGCGCAATCTCGTTGTCCGCCAACATGAACGACACGCCCTGATGCTCGCCGATGGGCTTGCCGAAAGCGGTGCGGGTCTTGGCGTAGTCGACCGCGATGGCCTGCGCCCGCTCGGCCGCGCCCAGCCAGCGCATGCAGTGGGTGAGGCGGGCCGGGGCCAGCCGCAACTGGGCGTAGCGCAGCGCCTGGCCGGTCTCGCCGAGCACGGATTCCCTGGGCAGCACCAGGTTGTCGAAGCGCACCACCGCGTGGCCGCCGACATAGTTGCGGTCCATGGTGTTCATGACGCGTTCGATCACGATCCCGGGCGCGTCGCCCTCGCAGAGGAACAGGGTGGGGCCCTCGGGCAGGTACGGGTTGGCGGCCAAGCGCGCCATGATGATCCAGGTCTTGGCGCCGTCGGCGCCGGTGATCAACCACTTGCGGCCGTTGATGGTGAAGTTCTCGCCGTCGAAGGTGGCCTCGGTGGCGAGCTGGTTGGGGTCGGAGCCGGCGCCGCCCGGCTCGGTCATGGCGAAGACGCTGCGCTGGTGGCCGTCGATCACCGGCTGCAGGAAGCGTTGCGTCTGTTCCGGATTCGCGATCTTGGAGAGCAGGAACATATTGCCCTCGTCGGGCGCGGCGCAGTTCATGGCGACGGGGCCGAGGGTGGACCAGCCGGCGGCCTCGTACAGCACGGCCTGCTCGATGTGGGTCAGGCCGCGCCCGCCCAGCTCGACCGGGGCCTGAATGGTGAGCAGCTTCTCGGCGCGGGCCAGCTCGACCAGTTCCTGCCGCAGCTCGTCGTCGGGACCGTGCGCGGTCAGGCGCGGATCACGCTCGAAGGGCACGATCTTGTCGATGACGAACCGGCGAACCCGATCGCGTTCGGCAGCAAGGTCGGCGGGAATCGAGAAGTCGATCATCGTTTGTCACCATCCGTCAGGAGTCGCGGTCGAGCCGAGCATACGACGACCACCCCACCCGACTGAAGGCACCCGCCATCAAACGAGGACGCGGCGCAGGAAATCCTCGACTTCGGCCCGGTAGGCAGCGGGTTGATCGTCGTGAACGAGGTGACCGGCGTCGGGGATGACGACGTGGCGGGCATCCGGGTGGAGCTCGGCCATCTCGCGCATCTGCCCCCGCGGGGTGATGGTGTGCTCGCCCTCGATCAGCAGGGCCGGGACGGTGACGGATTTCCACTGCGCCCAGAAATCGCGCGTGCCCCATTCCTCGGAGATGTCCCGGAAGGTCGGGACCTCGCCGTGCAGGCGGTAGCCGTCGGGGCCCCGCCGGAACGAGTCGAGGAAGTAGCGGCCCGCGACCGGGCCGAAGAATTCCAGCACGGCCCGCTCGTCCGGAAATGGTTGCGGCCAAGCCGAAATCACGGCCGCCCAGTTCTCCGCGGTGCGTCCCTGGAAGTCCGGCGCCATGTCCTCGACCACCAGTGCCCGTACCCGCTCCGGGTGCGCCGCGGTGAACATCCACCCGTGCAGTCCACCCATCGAATGCCCGATCACCACCATGGGTTCGGCGATGTCCGAGGTGGCCGCGGCCAGATCGGCCACGAACGCCTCGGTGGTGAGCTCGGCGGGCGCCGGACGTCCGTGCCCGGCGGCATCGAACGTGTACACATGCCCGAATTCGCGCAGCCAGGGCAGCTGGGCCCGCCAGGTCCGGGCGCTGCCCATCAATCCGTGCAGCAGCAGGATCGGCGCACCCGCGCCGCCTTCGTCGTACAACATCGCCTCGACCATGTGTTCCGATTTGGTTATTGCCTCGAACGATACGTCGCGGGCGCGGAGTACATTCGCACCCATGGCAGTCGTCAAGATCAACGCAATCGAGGTTCCCGAGGGCGCGGGCCCCGAACTGGAGAAGCGCTTCGCGCACCGTGCGCACGCGGTGGAGAACTCGCCGGGGTTCCTGGGTTTCCAGCTGCTCCGCCCGGTCTCCGGCGACAACCGGTATTTCGTTGTCACGCAGTGGGATTCGGAGGAGTCCTTCGCGGCGTGGCGGGACGGCCCGGCGCGCGAGGCGCACGCGGGCGAGGCACGCAAGCCGGTCTCCACCGGCGCGTCGCTGCTGGAGTTCGAGGTCGTCCTGGACGTGCCGGGCAAGAACGCCTGATCAACGCCATCGTCCACAACCCCGGCCCGCAGTGGTTCCCGGCCGACGACAGCGTCAGCCGGGAACTCGCGAGTTACGCCTCGAAGGTGGCATCCAGCTCGATGGTGTCGACGCCGGCCAGCGCCTTGGACACCGGGCAGCCCGCCTTGGCGTCCTCGGCGGCGGCCAGGAAGCCGGCCTCGTCGATGCCCGACGCCTTGCCGGCCACGGTCAGCTTGATCTTGGAGATGCGGAAGCCGCCGGCCGGGTCCGGGCCCAGGGTCACGTCGGCGGTGATGTCCAGGCTCTGCACGGTGCCGCCGGCATTGCCGATCTGAGCCGACAGCGCCATGGCGTAGCAGGAGGAGTGCGCGGCCGCGATGAGCTCTTCGGGGCTGGTGGTGCCGTCGGCCGCGTCGGCGGTGCGCTTCGGGAACGAGACGTCGTACTTGCCGACGCCCGAGCTGACCAGCTCGACCTGACCGGAACCGTCCTGCAGGCCGCCGGACCAGGCGGTACGCGCGCTACGTGTAGGCATCACTGTCCTTTCGTGAGAGGGGGGAACTCAACATCTCGAGGCTCTCAGGGGCTACGCCCCCGAACCCCCGGGAAATCGGTACGGGTCGAACCTACTCCGCCCGAAAGCGTGGCGGGCTCATGATCATTCGGTGTTCATCCCTCAGACGACCGCAGCCGTGCGGTGGTCCCAGTGCTCGAGCACCCGCGGCCACGACTTCTCGTGCCGGTCCCGCGTCACGTCGTTCGGGAAGCCGGCGTGGGTGAGGAGTAGGGCGGTGCCCGCGCCGTGCGCCGAAAGTTCCAGGGTGAGGACGGTTTCCGTGCCCTCGGTGCCGCCGGTGACCCAGGTCAGCTCGACCAGGTGGTCGGGTTCCAGCCGCAGGAATCTGCCGTAGTGCGGGTGGCCGCCGCCCGCGGTGAAGAAGAACGGCTGGTTCACCACCGGGCGCATGAGGATCGAACCCGGGTCGGCGAACCAGAGTCCGAACTGCTGGGTGCACTGGTGGTAGAGCTCGGCGGGTGAGGCCGCCATGACGCGTTCCGCGACCAGGAAGAACGGTCGCGCGGCGAGGTCGGGTGGCCGCAGGGGCGCAACGTCCATGGGGCGCGACGATACCGCCCCGGCCCGCGCTCACCCGGGATTGGTGACCCGAGCCAGCACGATGCCGCCGATGATCATGGACAGCGCCAGCACCCGGCCCGCGCTCACCGGGTCCTGCTGCACCACGATGCCCAGCCCGATCGCGCCCACCGCGCCGATGCCGGTGAAGATGGCGTATGCGGTGCCCACCGGCAGCGACTGCATGGCATAGGACAGCAGGTACACCGCGACCGCCGCGAGCGCGAAGCACAGCAGGGTGGGCAGCGGCTTGGTGAAATTCTGGGTCGGCTTGATGGACTGCGACCACGCGATCTCCACCACGCCGGCCAAACCCAGGACGAGCCAGTTCATTTCAGTACTCCTTCCCCAGGGTGCGAGCGGTGGCGAGCGCGGCGGCACAGGAGGCGTCGTGCTCGTCGCGCAGGTGGGCCAGCGCCGGATCCTGGCGCGAGTTCACCAGTTCGGCATGGACGAAAACCGTGTCGTCGACGCCGAAATGGCCTGTGAAGAAGTCGCGGAGGTAGCGCTCCTGATAGTCGTAGATCGCCTTCGGCGCGCCCGGCGAGTACGCGCCGCCACGCGCGGTGACGACCACGAATCGCGTGGGGGCCAGCGACATTCGCGGGAAGGTGATCTGATCCAGCCACGCCTTGAGGCTCGCCGGGATCGAGTAGTTGTACATCGGCGTGCCGATCAGCACGACATCGGCGGCGCGGATCTCGGCCAGCAGTGGCTCGACGATCTCCCAGGCCCGCTGCTGCGCAGGGGAATCCACCAGCTCGGCCAGGTGGTCGAGATCGGTGCGACCGTGGGCCAGCACCCGGTCGCACAGTTCGGTCCAGCCCTCGCCGATGAACGGGATCGGCTCGGCGGCCAGGTCGCGGTGGACGTAGGCGGCGCCGGGGTGTTCGGCGCGCCAGGCAGTCGCGAAGGCGGCGCTCAGCTGGCGGCTGACCGAGGTGCGGCGGGCGCTGGCGTCGAGGTGCAGCAGGGCGGTCATAGTCGAGACTCCGATCAAATGGACGTTGTGTCCGTTTACTTCTCCGACGGTAGGCCACAACCGGACGAATTGTCCACTTATTCCCAGAGGGCTACAGTGAGCTGCATGAACACCCCCGGCCTGCCACTGCTCAACGATCGGTCCGCGCCCGCCGAGCGCGCCGACGCCGCCCGCAATCGGGCCAAGGTGCTGGCCGCAGCCGCGGAACTGTTCGCCGGGCGCGACCCGCGCACCGTCACCATGGACGACATCGCCAAGGCGGCCGGGGTCGGGCGGGGGACGCTGTACCGGCGCTATCCGGACGTGGGATCCATCGCCGTCGCGCTGCTCGACGAGCACGAGCGGGTACTCCAGGAGCAGCTGCTGCGCGGCGAGCCACCGCTCGGGCCGGGCGCGCCGCCCGCCGAACGACTGGCCGCGTTCTACGCCGCGATGGTCGAATTGCTCGATACGCACGCCCATCTGGTCCTCGGTGCGGAGACCGGCGGTGCGCGTTTCCGCACCGGGGCCTATCAGTTCTGGGCAGTGCACGTGCGCGCCCTGCTGACCGAAGCCGGTGTGGCCGAACCCGATTCACTCGTGGACCCGCTGCTCGCACCCCTCGCCGCCGAGGTGTACCGGCATCAGCGCGAACGCGGGCTCGGGTCCGGGCAGATCGCCGCCGGCCTGGCGAAACTCGCACACGGCGTGCTGGATCCGGCGGGCTGACACGACGACACGACCGCTCACCGGGCGGGGTGAACGGCCGCATCGCGCGGTATTCGCCTGTCTCACACCATGTCACGGCGTCGAATCAGCCAGATCGTTCCGGCCGCGAAGACGACGACATACGCGGCCAGCACCAGCAGGGACTCGCCGCGGCCCAGGACATCCAGGACACCGGGGGTGGCCGGGCCGCCCACCGTGCGCAGGGAACCCGCCAGGGAGCCGGCGGCCGTGCCGGGCAGGTGGTCGGTGACGGCCCGGATGGGCGCGAAGATCGCCGCGACGCCGCGCAGCAGATTCTCCACCACCAGCACCCATACCAGGCCCAGGCCCACCGCCAGCGCGGGACCCCGGGCGACCGCCCCGATCAGCGCGCCCGCCAGCGTCCACATGCCCAGAATGGCGGCGCCGGAACCGATTCCGAGCAGCATCCGGCCCACCGACGGCAGCGCCAGGGACTGACCCTGGGTGCCGGCGATGAGCGCGGCCACGCCGGTGTCGATCACGAAGGCGGCCAGCACCAGCGCGACCACCGTCACCGCCAGGCTCAGCACCACCGCGCCGATCACATGCACCCGCGAAGGCCCCTGTGTGAGTGCGGTTTTCCAGCTGCCCCAGCCGTAGCCGCTGCCCACCGCGAGCGCGCCGAGCACCAGCATGAGCGCCCCGCCGAACATGGCCATGCCCTGCGTGAACACCTCCGGCACGGCCGCGGGCAGCATCTGCTGCAGGAGCAGCTCACGCGGCAGGCCGTTGGACATGCGGGTGGTGCTGCCGGTGGTGTAGGCGAGGTAGTTGAACAGGTAGGCGAAGGTGAGATTCAACAGGATCCAGGTGCCGAGCACGATCCAGAAGGCGGGCCACTTGCACAGTCGCAGCAGTTCGGCCCGGGTGCTGGCCAGTAGATCGGTCATTTCGCCGTCTCCGTCATCTCGAAAAAGACTTCTTCCAAGGACTTTTCGTCGGTGCGCAGCTCGAGCAGCTCCGCACCCGCCTCGATGACCGCGCGCGCCACCACGGGGGCGTTCGCGGCCCCGGCGTCGACACGAATACCGTTGGCGGTCACCAGCGCCGACCGCTCCCCCACCACCGCGCGCACCGCCGGGAAGGCCACCTCCAGTGGCTCCGCGCGCACCAGAAGCGAGGCCGTGCCACGCAATTCGCGCACCGTCGACTCGACCAGCAGTCGCCCGGCGGAGATGACGCCGACGCGATCACAGATCTCCTGCACCTCGCTGAGCAGGTGGCTGGACAGCACCACGGTGTGCCCGTCGGCGGCGAGTCCGGTGACGAGCTCCCGCATCTCGGCCATGCCCGCCGGATCCAGGCCATTGGTGGGTTCGTCGAGAATCAGCAGATCGGGGCGGCCGAGCAGGGCGGCCGCGACACCGAGGCGCTGCTTCATGCCGAGCGAATAGGTGCGGAACCGGTCCTTGCCGCGGGCGCTGAGGGCCACCCGGTCCAGGGCGTCGGCGACCGCGTCGTCGCCGACACCCCGGTAACGGGCCAGGACGCGCAGGTTGTCCCGGCCCGACAGGTAGGGGTAGAAGCCGGGGCCCTCGATGAGAACGCCGGTGCGGCGCAAGGTTTCCGGGTTCCCGGGCTGCCGCCCGAGTACGGTCGCGCCGCCGGACGACGGACGGATGAGACCGACCAGCATGCGCAGCGTGGTGGTCTTGCCCGCGCCATTGGGACCCAGGAAACCGTAGATCTCACCGCGGCGGACGCTCATGCTCACGGCGTCCACGGCGGTATGGGAGCCGTAGCGCTTGGTCAGCCGATCGGTGACGACGATCGCTTCGTTCATGGGCTCAACGATCCGCCGCCACGCACGGGAAAAAATCCGTCGCAACGCGCGATCCGGCGTACGTATCTGGACGTATTTGGCCGCGACACAGTGCCGCTGCCCGCAGACGGCGCTACGGTGCAGCTATGGACACACGCGGGGGAAGGCTCGGGCGGCGCGACGTGCTCCCGGCGCTGGCGGTGGGGGCGATACAACTCGGCTTCGGGACCTTGGCCAATCATCACCAGACGGTGGTGCGCCAGCTCGATGTGTACGGATATACGCTGCTCATCGCCGGTCCGGCACTGCTGGTACTACGCCGGCGCCGCCCGCTGGAAGTGTTCTACGCGACGCTGGCCGCGGCGGTCGCGTACCTACTGCTCGGTTACGGCTACGGGCCGATCTTCGTGTCGCTCATCGTCGCCTTCCTGACCGCCGCCGTCCTCGGATCCCGTTGGTACACCTATCCGTTCGTGGCCGCAGGCTACCTGCTCATGGTGTGGCCGGTGCCCGGCTGGCGCGGGTACCACACCGGCGCCTGGCAGGAATTCGGTTTGCTCGCCTGGCTTTTCGTGCTCGCCGCGGCGGGCGAGGGCATCCGGCAGCGACGCGCCGCCGTCATCGCCCGGCGGCAGCGCGGCGAGGCAGCCCGCCGCGAGGAACAGGCCGAGCGCGAACGCGAACAGGCCCAGCGCGCACTGGAATCGGCCGAGCGGGAACAGCGGGTCACCGAGGAGCGCCTGGCCATCGCGCGCGAACTGCACGACGTGCTCGCGCACAGCCTCTCCCTGATCAATGTGCAGTCCTCGGTCGCGCTGGAACTGCTCGACCGCAAGCCCGAACAGGCAGCCACCGCGCTGGCCGCCATCAAATCCGCCAGCAAGGACGCGCTCGGTGAGGTGAACGCACTGCTGCGCTCCATTCGCGGCGGCACCGCCACCGTGACCGCGCCGACCGCACCCACCATCGGCATCACCGACCTCGACAAGCTCACCGGACCGGCCCGCGCCGCCGGGCTGGAGGTGCACACCATGGTGACCGGTGGGCCGCGCCGGCTGCCGGCCGTGGTCGACGTGGCCGCCGCCCGGATCGTGCAGGAGTCGCTCACCAATGTGGTGCGGCACGCGCCCGGCGCGAGCGTGCTCGTCACCGTGCACTACGCCGCCGAGCGGCTGCAGCTCACCATCGACAACACCCGGCCCACCCGCCAGCCCGCGCCGCAGTCGCCGACCGGCGGCCACGGCATCACCGGCATGACCGAACGCGCCCACGCCCTGGGCGGGCAACTGTCCGCAGAACCGAAGGCCGACGGCGGATTTCGGGTGAAGGCCCGGCTGCCCACCCACCTCGTGCGGAACGAACCGATTGCGTGAGCACGGAATTGGAGGACGCGTCATGCCCATCCGGGTGGTGATCGCCGATGATCAGGCGCTGGTGCGAGCGGGCTTCGTGGCGCTGCTCGGCGCGCAGCAGGACGTCGAGGTGGTGGGCGAGGCCGACACTGGCGCCCAGGCCCTCGACCTGGCCCGCGAACTGGTACCCGATGTGGTACTCATGGACATCCGCATGCCGGTGCTGGACGGCCTCGCCGCCACCCGCGCCATCGCCGCCGATCCGGTCCTCGCCGCGGTGAAGGTCGTCGTCCTGACCACCTTCGAACTCGACGAATACGTCTTCGAGGCCATGCGTTCCGGCGCCACCGGCTTCCTCGTCAAGCACACCGAACCCGCCGACCTGGTCAAGGCCGTCCGCGTGGTCGCAGGCGGTGACGCGCTGCTCTCCCCCAGCGTCACCCGGCGCCTGGTCGCCGAATTCGCCGCGCACGCCAAACCCGCACCCGCGGCCGAATTCTCGGAACTCACCGACCGCGAACGCGAGGTCATGACCCTGGTCGCCGAGGGCCTCACCAATGCCGAGATCGCCGACCGGCTCTACATGAGCCCCGCCACCGCCCGCACCCACGTCAGCCGGATCCTGGTGAAGCTGGGTGCGCGTGACCGCACCCAGCTCGTCGTCATGGCCTACGAATCCGGTCTGGTCAGGCCGGGCTGGCAGTAGCGCCGAACTCGGCGGCCGCCGGAATCACCTCGCGGCCGAGCACTTCCAGCGCCGTGAGGTCGTCGACGCCGGTCACCCGGCCGATGACCAGGTCGATCCCCATGTCCGCCAGCCACTTCAGCTGCCCCAGCACCTGGCCGACGCCGCCTCCGCCCGGGCCGGGATCGAAGGCGAAGGCACAGCTCTTACGAATCTCGCGCGGATCGCGGCCGATCTCCACGCACATACGGTCCAGCAGCGCGATCTTGGCGGGCAGGTCCGGGCCGGGGCGGAGGCTCGCCACATCCGCGTAGCGCGCCACCAGCGGCAGCGTGCGGCGCTCTCCGTCCCCGCCGATGAGTATCGGCGGATGCGGCCGATACGCGCCCTGCGGCGAATTCCGCACGGCCTGCGGCGCGTTCAGCGGACGCTCCACCTGAAAGTGCTTGCCGAGTACGGATTCCGAAGCGCCCCGCTCATCGGTCCACATGGCCAGGCAGATCCGCAGCGCCTCGTCCAGCATCTCGTAGCGGTCGCGCAGCGGCGGGAACGGCAGGCCGTAGCCCTCCACATCACCCGTGGAGGTGCCCGCACCGATCCCCAGCCAGGCCCGGCCGCCGGACAGCACATCCAGGGTGGTGACCAGCTTCCCGAGCATGGCCGGATGCCGATAGTGCACCCCTGACACCAGCGCGGTCAGCTCCACCCGCGACGTGTGCGCCGCGATGAACGACAGCGTCGAATACGCCTCCAGCACATTCTGTTCCACACGGCCCAGCCACGGGCTCTGCCAGAGATGGTCACCCACCGCGATGACCGAGAATCCGCTTTCCTCGGCCGTGCGGACCACCTCGGCCAGGCACGGTCCGATCAGTTCCGAAGGGGTGTCCATCGCGAAGTTCGTCAGATGCAATCCGAGTTCCATGGCTCTCACCCTCCGCCCCGCGGAAGTGCGAATCATCCGTCCGGAGAACACATTCGGCGTACGTCGCGGTGCGTAGTCACCGTGGCGCGCCCAGCTCCAAACCCCTCCGGATGGCCTGCTCCACCGGCGAATACGCGCCGTCCGGGCGGTCCAGCACGCACGGCTCGCGCAGCAGCAACGGCGGCTGGGCCATGAACTTCGGGCGGCCGACGCGATTGGGCTGGGCGGCGTGCACCAGGAAGGGATGGCAGAGGTAGACATCGCCGGCCCGGCCGGTCGCGACGGCCTCGGGGAGATCGGCCGTGGCGGTGTAGAACTCGTGGAGGTCGAACATGGTGGTACCCGCCTCGCCGAGCGGCTCCAGCACCGGCGCCAGCCGCAGGTGCGAGCCGACCCGGATACGCGTCGGGGCGTCATCGACGCCGACATCGGAGAACAGGAACAGCATCAGCAGGGCGCGGCCCTCGGAGTGGATGTTCACGCGCCAGCTCAGGTAGTCGTCGGGGGCGGCATCGCCGGGAAAGCTCACGTCGACGTGCCAGCCGTCGTCGCCCGGGGGCTCCGGGCTGGGGAATCGAATCGGCCAGCTGCCCAGGGTTTTCCGGGGGAACCAGCGGCCGGGACCGACCAGTTGATCGAAGGCGGCGAGCAGCGGCGGCGCGGTGACCGCCCGCGCGAAGGGCTCCTGGGCGTGGTCCCACAGCCGGATGACCGGCCGGGTCCAGGTCGACGGCTCCTCCGGGTCGCAACCGGTTGCGCGCCAGAGGATCTCGCGGCCCGCAGCGGCCGTCTCGGCGGAGAAGGCTCCCTCGACCTTCACGAATCCCTCGGTGATGAAGTCCTCGATCTGTGTCTCGGAGAGCATGCTGCCGCCCTTTCCGCGCCCGGTCCCTCCGGACAGCTATCCGAGCATGGGCGATACCAGGATCGTGCCGCCACCGAATTTCTCGCCTGGGCAAACGAAAAGCCCCGCCCTCCCGAAGGAGAACGGGGCTTTCGTTGTCGCTGAGGCCTATTCGACCCGAGGCCGAGCCCTTACTCGCCCGAGGCGGAGGCCGGAGCCTCACCCGCGAGGGCGGCGACCGGCTTGTCCTCGACGCCGGAGTCCGACTTCTTGGTCAGCTTGGCCTTCGCCGTGAACGTGAACTTGGCGTTCTCGCCCTGGCCTTCGCCGTCCCAGCCCTCGACGTCCACCACCACGACCTGACCGGCGCCCAGTTCGCCGAAGAGGATCTTCTCCGACAGCTGGTCCTCGATCTCGCGCTGAATGGTGCGACGCAGCGGGCGGGCGCCCAGAACCGGGTCGAAACCGCGCTTGGCCAGCAGGCTCTTGGCCTGCGGAGACAGCTCGATCTCCATGTCCTTGTTCCGCAGCTGATTGGCGACGCGGCCGATCATCAGGTCGACCATCTCGATGATCTGGTCCTGGGTCAGCTGGTGGAACACGATCACGTCGTCGATGCGGTTCAGGAACTCCGGGCGGAAGTGCTTCTTCAGCTCGTCGTTGACCTTGAGCTTCATCCGCTCGTAGTTCGAGCCCTCGGCATTGCTCTGGGCGAAGCCGAGGCCGACCGCCTTCGAGATGTCGGAGGTGCCGAGGTTCGAGGTGAAGATCAGCACGGTGTTCTTGAAGTCGACCGTACGACCCTGACCGTCGGTGAGCCGGCCATCCTCGAGGACCTGCAACAGGGTGTTGTAGATCTCCTGGTGCGCCTTCTCGATCTCGTCGAACAGCACCACCGAGAACGGCTTGCGGCGCACCTTCTCGGTGAGCTGGCCGCCCTCCTCGTAGCCCACGTAGCCCGGAGGGGCACCGAACAGGCGCGAGGCGGTGAAGCGGTCGTGGAACTCGCCCATGTCGATCTGGATGAGCGCGTCGTCGTCGCCGAACAGGAAGTTCGCCAGCGCCTTCGACAGCTCGGTCTTACCGACACCGGACGGACCGGCGAAGATGAACGAGCCCGACGGACGCTTCGGGTCCTTCAGACCGGCACGGGTGCGGCGGATGGCCTTGGACACGGCCTTGACCGCGTCCTCCTGGCCGATGATCCGCTTGTGCAGCTCGTCCTCCATGCGGAGCAGACGGGTGGTCTCCTCCTCGGTGAGCTTGAACACCGGGATACCGGTCCAGTTGGCCAGCACCTCCGCGATCTGCTCGTCGTCGACCTCGGCCACGACGTCCAGATCGCCGGAGCGCCACTGCTTTTCGCGCTCGGCCCGCTTGGCGACGAGCTGCTTCTCCTTGTCGCGCAGACGCGCGGCCTTCTCGAAGTCCTGCGCGTCGATCGCGGACTCCTTCTCCCGGCGCGCCTCGGCGATCTTGTCGTCGAACTCGCGCAGGTCCGGCGGCGCGGTCATCCGGCGGATGCGCATGCGCGCACCGGCCTCGTCGATGAGGTCGATCGCCTTGTCCGGCAGGAAGCGGTCGTTGATGTAGCGATCCGCGAGGGTAGCGGCAGCGACTAGAGCGCCATCGGTGATGGAAACCCGGTGGTGCGCCTCGTAGCGGTCGCGCAGACCCTTGAGGATGTTGATGGTGTGCTCGACCGTCGGCTCACCCACCTGAACCGGCTGGAACCGGCGCTCCAGGGCGGCGTCCTTCTCGATGTACTTGCGGTACTCGTCGAGGGTGGTGGCGCCGATGGTCTGCAGCTCACCGCGAGCCAGCTTGGGCTTCAGGATCGAGGCCGCGTCGATCGCGCCCTCGGCCGCGCCCGCACCCACCAGGGTGTGCAGCTCGTCGATGAACAGGATGATGTCGCCGCGGGTGTTGATCTCCTTGAGCACCTTCTTCAGGCGCTCCTCGAAATCACCGCGGTAGCGGCTGCCCGCGACCAGGGAACCCAGGTCGAGGGTGTACAGCTGCTTGTCCTTGAGCGTCTCCGGCACCTCGCCGTTGACGATGGCCTGGGCGAGACCCTCCACGACGGCGGTTTTACCGACGCCGGGCTCACCGATCAGGACCGGGTTGTTCTTGGTACGGCGGCTCAGCACCTGCATCACGCGCTCGATTTCCTTCGAGCGGCCGATGACCGGGTCGAGCTTGCCCTCGAGGGCGGCCTGGGTCAGGTTGCGGCCGAACTGGTCCAGCACCAGCGAGGTGGACGGGGTGCCCTGCTCGCCGCGCGAACCGGAACCCTCGACCGGCTCCTTGCCCTGGTAACCCGACAGCAGCTGGATGACCTGCTGGCGCACCCGGTTCAGGTCCGCGCCCAGCTTGACCAGCACCTGCGCCGCGACGCCCTCACCCTCGCGGATCAGGCCGAGCAGAATGTGCTCGGTGCCGATGTAGTTGTGCCCGAGCTGCAGCGCCTCGCGCAGTGACAGCTCCAGCACCTTCTTGGCACGCGGGGTGAAGGGAATGTGGCCGGACGGGGCCTGCTGGCCCTGGCCGATGATCTCCTCGACCTGCGAACGCACACCCTCCAGCGAGATGCCAAGGGACTCCAGCGACTTCGCCGCGACGCCCTCGCCCTCGTGGATCAGGCCCAGCAGGATGTGCTCGGTGCCGATGTAGTTGTGGTTGAGCATCCGGGCCTCTTCTTGGGCCAGGACAACGACCCGCCGCGCGCGGTCGGTGAACCTCTCGAACATCGCTCCCTCACTCTCCTGCTCCGCCATCACTGGCATCCGGCGCTTCAGACCCTGTGCTGCCCTTCTGGTCGCCAGCCTGCCATGAAGCCCTGGGGTTGCATCCCCCGACTCCACTCTAGTTGCCGGGGGTCACGCACGTCGTCCGTCCACCCTATTGCGAACCGGCGACAGTACGACTCATTCAGTCATAACGGGGCAGTTGCGCGGACCGTTTCCGAATCGGCTACGCCCACAGCGAACAGTCGCGTTCGGGGTTCCTCAGTCCCCGGTGACGGGCGGGACGAACTCGCACGGCACCGGCTGGGCATGCTCCGGATCGAGCGCGTTCAGGGCCATCATGGCCGCGCGGTGACTGCCGGCGATGGCCATGTGATCGGAGAAGTCGACAGGGCAACCGTCCTGCATCAGATCATTGGTGACGTTCGGGGCCGGGACCAGCGCGATCGAGGGCCATACGGCCTCGTCGAAGTTGGAGGCCAGGTTGGTGTAGGTGACCGACGGGTCGTAGACGCCGTCGGCGTTCAGGGCATTGATGAACGAGGAGTTGCCGAGCATCTCCGGGCACGCCTGGCACACGACGCCCATGGCGGCCAGATTGTCCACCTGGTCGGCACTCGCGCCGAGCTGCCGCCCGAAGGCGCGCACGACGTTCATCTGGTCGCCGAAGATACCCAGCCAAGGGGGCGCGATGGCCACGAAGCGGTTGACCTTGCCGGAGCCGCCGAGCCGCTTGATGTAGTACTCGCCGACCGTGTTGCCCTGTGAGTGGGCGACGAAGTCGACCTGCGCCGCACCGGTCGCGGACAGCACGCGGCTCACAAAGGCGCCCAGCTGCGCGGCGCTCTCGGGGATCGGCTTCATGCCGCCCAGCGCGGACAGCGGCCAGGGCACGTCGAGGGCTCCGTAGGTCAGCGCGTAGACGCAGTAACCCTGGTTGGCGAGCAGCGGCGCGTAGGCGCCCCAGTTGGTCTGTGCACCGCCCGCGGTGCCGTGGACGAGCACCACCGGATCCGGGTGCGCCGCACTGGGTTTGCAGGACCAGTCATTGGCGCCGGGCAGCGAGCCACCGGGATTGGTGAGCTCATTGGGGATGCCCGCGAAGAAGTTGAAAGTGACCGGGTATTCCGCTCGGGCGGTACCGCTCGCACCGATCCACAGGACCGCCAGAACCGCCATGATCAGCAGTGATCCCGGCGTTCCTCGCATGGGCATCCTTCTCATGTTCCCTCCCAATTTAGAACGCGTTCCGCATACCTAATCAGGAAACAAGCACGAGGGATGGATTACTGGCGGGTAAGTTCTGAAACCTGTTTCAGTGCAAGAAAAACGGCGGCGGGGGGGGGCCACCAGCGGATTTTGATGACACATCCCGGGTCTCACCCCCCCCCCGAGCCCAACCCAACCCCCCCCTCCCCCGAAATAACCCCCACTCAGCTCGGAAAACCCTCTCCCTCTACCC
>NZ_JBHZCS010000005.1:207463-225058 GCF_042755705.1 Nocardia sp. NPDC059154 | reverse complement strand
GGGTGGGTTATGGGGGGGGAGGTTTGGAAATTTGTTGGGGGGAAAGAAAAATGGTGGGGGCGGGGCCCTGAGGGTGGTTGGGGAGGCCGCCTCTGGGGTCCCCCCCACCGCCGGAATCGGACCGAACTACTGCTGACCGGAGGCGAATCCGGGCTGGGCCGGGAAAGCCTGCTGCGCCGGAGCGGACCACGCGGCCGGAGCCGAGTACACGCCCGGCGCCGGCGGGAAGCCCGGCTGCGCGGTGGGCGCGACGGTGGTGACCACGGCGGCCGCGCTCGCCTTGGCATGCTGCACGCCGGCCACGAACAGCGCGCCCGTCAGCACCAGGAACGCGAGCGTGTGGAGCACCGCGCGGACGATATTCCAAGCCACCCACGAGCTTTCGAACTGCGAGCGCACCGCCGCCAGATCCGGGATCTGCCCGACGTCACCGGCATTGGCCAGCTGATTGTTGAGCGGCACGTTCAGGCCCGAGGTGACGCAGAAGGCGATCACATTGAGGGCCAGCGCGACCCCGATCCAGATCAGCGTGGTGCGGTTGTCCTTGCCCAGGTGCAGGGCCGCGGCCAGCACGGTGAAGCCGACCGTGCCCATGAATCCGAGCATGAACCACGGATTGATGATGACCACGTTGATCTTCTGCATGACATCGATGAAGGTGCGGTCGTCGGACTGGCCCAGGGCCGTCATCACCGAGGTCGCGTAGGCGTAGAACACCCCGGCGATCAGTCCGGTGGTCAGCGTCGCCGCCACCAGCGCGGCGGTGCGGAATGCGAACATGGTTCTCTCCTGACTGGATCTGCCACCCGTGTTCCTCCCGGGTGATCGACTACATCCAGTCAATCGCCGACGGGCACGGAAACCCATGGCTCAGAAGCTCGCACGCATGCGCAGGGGTCCAACAGGCACGGGCAGTACCAGGATCGGCGAATCAGAGGTCGCGTTCGGAGATGACGCCGGACTGCATGGCCAGGTTGGCGAGGCGGACCCGCTTCTGGTTCTGCGGGAGGTCCTCGACACCGAACTTCGCGAACAGCGCGCGGAGGTGGGTCTTGATGGCGTCGACGCTGAGGAAGAGCTCCGCCGCGATCTGCTGGTTGGAGGCGGGTGAGGCGAACCCGTCATTGCTCCGCAGCGGCCGGCAGAGCGCGATCAATACCGACCGCTGGGTTTCGGTGAGCGAGCGCAGCGTCGGCAGCCCGCCGGTGGAGGTCTGCGTGACATCGCCTGCGGCGCCGCTGAAGTCGTGGAAGGTGACCCGCGAGGTGCCCATCCGGATGACGTCCCCCGGCTGCAGGCGATGGCGGCCGACCAGGCGATCCCCGTTGACGAAAGTGCCGTTGCGGGAAAGGCCGTCGTCGACGATGGTCCAGTGTGCGCCGAGGTACTCGGCGGTCGCGTGCAGCCGCGACACCTCGACATCCCAGAACAGGGACAGGTCGGCCTGAGGCGATCGCCCGATGGTGATTCGCGGCTGGTCCGGGGACAGCATCAGCTCATGCTGACGTCCCTCTTGATCCTTGACCCGGAGGAAGGAACCGTGGAAAGCGGTCACTGCGCCGATACCTCTTCTCTACTTCCAGCCAGTGACATCGTCCGCACGTTTCAATGGTGCCTGGCCTCCCCGGCACTAGCAAGATCGCAGTCGATCCTCCGGTTATACGCAAAGCGTATGAAGAAAACCACTGCCGCCCGGGCACGCACGAAACACCCGGACGGCAGTCGAATCGGCGACTAGTCGGACAACTAGTTCTTAGCAGCGGCCTTGTTGTAAGCCTCGGTGATGTCAGCCGAGATACGACCACGAGCGGACACCTTGTGACCATTCCGGCGCGCCCATTCGCGAATGGCCGCGCTTTGTTCGCGATCGATCGACACCCGGTTCTTCGGGCCCGCGGCCGGAGCACCGGCCACCTTGGTACGACGCCGGCCACTCACACGCCGAGCGGCCGAAACCCAACTGTCCAGACCCTCCCGCAGCTTGGCCGCATTCTCCGTCGACAAGTCGATCTCGTACGAGACGCCATCGATTGCGAACTCGATGGTCTCGTCCGCGATGGACTCACCGTCGACATCGTCGATCAAGCTAACGGTGACCTTCTTTGCCATGAGATGAACGTCCTCTCGAAATCGTGCGACCCGCATAGTCAGGCCGATTACCCGACGCCAGAATACCGCTAATTCCGATAGTCCCAGAACAGGCCCCGGAAATGCAATCCGGAGAACTATCGGGCTGCCGGACGCACAATTGGAAAGAGTATCGTTTCCCGGATTCCCAGGCCAGTCAGGGCCATCAGCAAACGATCGATACCCATACCCGTTCCGGTTGTGGGAGGCATACCGTGCTCCATCGCGGTGAGGAAGTCCTCGTCCAGGCGCATGGCCTCCTCGTCACCGGCCGCGGCCAAACGCGCCTGATCCATGAAACGGTCCCGCTGGATCACCGGATCCACGAGTTCGGAATAGCCGGTGGCCAGTTCGAAGCCGCGCACGTACAGGTCCCACTTCTCGGTAACCCCGGGCTTGCTCCGATGCTGGCGCGTCAGCGGCGATGTCTCGACCGGGAAGTCCCGTACGAAAGTCGGCGCGTACAGCTTGTCACCGTAGACGTGCTCCCACAGTTCCTCGACCAGTTTGCCGTGCCCGTAGCCCTTGCCCTCCGGAATTTCCAGCCCGACCCGGTCCGCGAGTGCCAGCAATTCCTCGACCGACGTTTCCGGGGTGACCTCGGTACCGATCGACTCCGACAGCGACGGGTACATCTCCACCGTCGCCCACTCGCCGGACAGATCGTATTCGGTGCCGTCGGCGAGCGTCACGACCTGCGTGCCGTAGACCTCCTGCGCGACTTCCTGGATCAATTCCCGCATCATCGTGGCGGAATCGTCGTAGGTGCCGTACGCCTCGTAGGTTTCCAGCATTGCGAACTCGGGCGAATGGGTCGAGTCCGCGCCCTCGTTGCGGAAGTTCCGGTTGATCTCGAAGACCTTCTCGATGCCGCCGACCACGCAACGCTTCAGGAACAGCTCCGGAGCGATGCGCAGGAACAGCTCCATATCGAGCGCGTTCGAGTGCGTGGCGAACGGACGGGCCGCGGCGCCGCCGTGAATGGTCTGCAGCATCGGGGTCTCGACCTCGAGGAAACCTCTGCGCTCCAACGCATTTCGCAGCGCGCGCACGGCCGCGACGCGGGTGCGGGCCATCTCGCGGGCCTCCGGGCGCAGGATCAGGTCGACATAGCGCTGGCGGACGCGCGATTCCTCGCCCATCTCCTTGTGGGCCACCGGCAGCGGGCGCAGCGACTTCGCCGCCATCTCCCACGTATCGGCCATCACACTCAATTCGCCCGTGCGCGAGGCGATCACCTCGCCGTGCACGTACACGAAGTCACCCAGGTCGACATCGGACTTCCAGGCCGCCAGCGACTCCGCGCCGACACCATTGAGGCTGATCATCGCCTGCAGCTTGGTGCCGTCGCCCTCCTGCAGGGTGGCGAAACACAGTTTGCCGGTATTTCGGACGAAAATGACGCGCCCCGCAATCCCGACCGTCTGGCCGGTCTGGGTATCGGCCGCCAGATCCGGGTATGCCTCGCGAATTTCACCGAGGGTGTGGGTGCGGTTCACCACCACCGGATAGGCCTCACGGCCCTCCCCGAGCAACCGCTCGCGCTTCTCGCGGCGAATCCGCATCTGCTCGGGAACGTCATGCTCCACGGGGGCCGCCGCGGCACGCTTTTGCCCAGCAGGAACGGGGTTGCTCGAGGGAGAAGAAGGAGTGGAGGTGCTCACGGGTCTCAAGACTATCCTGCGGTGGAATTTCTTTTTTCCACCGCCTCCCTGCCGCTTCGGCTACAGCCAGGCGAGGGTCGCGACCTCGCGTTCGAAGTGCGGGGCAGTGGCCGCGACGGTCAGCAGGCCCGCCGCTTTCAAGGCCTGATATCCGCCCTCGAGATCGGTGGCGCGGCGCAGGCCCAGCTGTTGCAGGGAGGCGGCGGCCAGGCTCGAGGTGTATCCCTCCGAGCAGACGATGATCCATTCCATGTCGTGGTGCTCTGCCATGGCCAGACGCGCGGAACTCGACGGATCCAAACGCCATTCCAGGACATTTCGCTCGATCACCAGCGCGCCCGGCAGGGTGCCCTCGCGCATCCGCTGCGCCTGCGGGCGAATATCCACCAGAATCGCGCCGCGGGCGATGGCCTGCGGGATTTCGATCGGAAGCAGGCGACTCAGCTGCCCGCGGGCCTGGGCGAGCATGCCGTCGATCGTCATGTGGGTCATTCGAGTTCGCCTTCGGGCTGGTCGGTGAGGACGGAACGGGTGCGCCGCAGGGTGCCGTGGCCGGTGACCTCGTAATAGGACATGGCCGTCAGCGGCGGGGAATAGGCGTGCACGCTCAGAGTCGGATTCAGCGGGCCGGTGATGCCGGCCTCCGCCTCGGGGGCACGCACCACGTCGTGCACCCAGCCGAGCGGGAAAGAGGCCTGATCACCCGCGGTGAGGGTGCGGCGGCGCAGGTCCCGGCCGTTCCAGCGATATTCCGACAGCGCGCCGGAGAGCACGGTCAGCGCTCCCAGCGAGCCGGCGTGGTCGTGTAGTTCGGTGTACTTGCCCTCGACCCAGCTGATCAGCCAGATGTCCACCTCGTCATCGGCGACAAGCCTTGTGGCCCAGCGGTTTTCGGTGGGCCACAGGCCGCCGTCGGGCAGCAGGTGGTCGTAGCGGCCCTCCAGCACGTCCTGGGCGCCCTCATCGGTCAGGCGCAGCAGGTCGGCCGGACGCAGCCGGGTCGGCAGGGCGGAGGCGGTGGCCCGCTCGGTGACCTCGGGCAGGAGCGGCGAGGCGGTGGCGCGGGTATCGACAGGAAGGGAAAAAACAGAGGAACGCATGAGCGAAACTCCAAGAAGTGTGTTTGTGGTCGGGGGCTATACGAAGCCTCGACGACCGTCGAGGCGAATCAGCCTCGACAACACTCCTGGGTGCTCACACGGAAATACACGTCGGCGAGTCTAACAGCGGTTCGCCGGGAATCACCAGGGGCTCCCGGCGACGACTGCGTCACTTTTATTCCACCCGGTCTGTTCAGGGCCGGGCGGCGCTGGGCTCGGGCCGGGTCCGGCGCTGCTGATTGCGCTCGTAGACCAGGCGCAGGCCGTCGAGTGTCAGATGCGGCTCGTGATGCTCGATGGTCTCCGACTCCGGCACGATCAGCGGCGCGGTCGCGCCCGTCGCCACCACCGCCACATCGTCGCCGGAGAAGGCGTCGATATCGCGAATGCGATCGATCAGGCCGTCCACCAGGCCCGCGAAACCGAAAATGGCGCCCGACTGCAGGCACTCCATGCTGTTCTTGCCCACCACCGACCGCGGGCGAGTCAGCTCCGCACGGCGCAGCGCACTGCGGGCGATCAGCGCCTCGGTGGAAATCTCCACCCCGGGCGCGATACTGCCGCCGAGGAATTCCCCCTTGGCCGACACCAGATCCACACAGATGGCCGTCCCGAAATCCACCACGATGGCCGGCGAGTGGAAACGGTGATATGCCGCAAGACAATTCACGATGCGGTCCGCACCGACCTCCTTGGGATTGTCGACCAGCAGCGGAATACCCGTGCGCACACCGGGTTCCACCAGCACGTGCGGGACATGAGCCCAATAGCGGGACAGCATTTCACGCAGCTCGCGCAGCACCGGCGGCACCGTGGACAGCGCCGCGACGCCCACCACCTGTTCGGCGTCCGCGCCGATCAGGCCGCGCACCTGCAGCGCGAATTCGTCCGCGGTCAGCAGCGGATTGGTGTGCATCCGCCAGTGCCGCACCAGCTTCGCGTGGTCTCCGCTGCCGGAGAACAGGCCCAGCTCGATGCTGGTGTTGCGGACATCGATGGTCAGCAGCATGGCCCGCCGCTCAGGCCAGCGAGAGCGAACGCGGCGAGATCAGGTCGGACCCCTCCGGGGCGTGCGCCGGATCGGTGCCCAGCTCGATCGGGCGATTGCGCTCATCGACGAAGACCACGTTCGGGGCGTAGTTCTGCAGCTCGGCCTCGTCCATCATGCCGTAGGCGATCAGGATGACCAGGTCGCCGGGATGTACGAGATGCGCTGCGGCGCCGTTGATTCCGATCACGCCGGAACCGCGCTGGCCGGCGATCACATAGGTCTCGAGGCGGGCCCCGTTGGTGATGTCGACAATGCTGACCTTCTCGCCCTCGAGCAGGTCGGCGGCATCGAGCAGGTCCTGGTCCACCGTCACCGAACCCACGTAGTGCAGGTCGGCGTGAGTCACCGTGGCGCGGTGGATCTTCGACGTCATCATGGTGCGCAACATCGTCGTCGCCTTCCTAGAGAGCTGCCTGGGCAGGCTGATCGGGGGCAGTGGGGTGGCCATCGAGCGGCTTGCCGATGGAGACGGGCATGTTGTCGATCAGGCGGGTGGTGCCGACCCGGGCCGCGACCAGCAGCCGGGCATTGCCGGTCGGCCACTGTTCGGAGAAGTCCGCACCCCGCAGGGCCAGATAGTCGACCTGGATGTCCGGCGCGAGATCCAGCACCGACTGCGCGGTCTCCAGCACGGCCTCCGGACCCCGGCCCGCCGCGTGCCGGCCGGCCAGCAGCGCCGCCGACAGGGCGGTGGCCAGCTCGCGCTCCTCCGCGCTCAGGTAGCGGTTGCGGGAGGACTTGGCCAGACCGTCCGCCTCCCGGACGGTCGCCGCCGGCACGATCTTCAGGTCCATGTTCAGGTCGACGACCATCTGCCGGATCAGCGCCAGCTGCTGGTAGTCCTTCTCGCCGAAGAACGCCTCGTGCGGCATGCAGATATTGAAGAGCTTCGACACGACGGTCAGCACACCGGAGAAGTGGCCCGGGCGGGTCGCGCCCTCGAGGATGTCGCCGTAGGCACCGGCCTGCACCGTGGTGCGGGTGCCGAACGGGTACATGTCCTTCGCGCTCGGCGCGAACACCAGCTCCACGCCCTCGCCGCGCAGCAGTTCCACATCCGCGTCCAGGGTGCGCGGGTACTTGTCGAGATCCTCGTTCGCGCCGAACTGCAGCGGGTTCACGAAGATCGACACGATGACCGTGGTGTTGGTCAGCTTCGCCAGCCGCACCAGCTCCAGATGGCCCTCGTGCAGCGCGCCCATGGTCGGCACCAGCGCGATCCGGCGGCCCACCGACCGCAGCGCCTTCACGACCTTGGTCATGACGGCCGGATCGTGCAGCACGGTCAGCTCGCCGCGCTTGTATGTGCCAATCAGCTTGGGGTCCATGGGCGTCAGTGTCCTTTCTCCAGCAGATCGATCAGGGCGGGATTGGTCTTGGCGCGCTCGGCCGAACGCAGCGACAGGGCGCGATAGCCCGCGGCCAGCCGGGGATTCAGGGCTTCGAGAGCGTCCAGATGCGCGGCCACCGCGGCCACATCGCCGCGCGCCACCGGACCCGTCAACGCGGCGGGGCCGCGGCGCAGGGCATTGTCGAGGGCGGCCGAGGCCAGCGGCGCGAGCATGCGCTCGGCCAGGCCGTTCGGCTGATCGTCGACCGTCTGCTGACCCAGCAGACCCGGACCGGACAGCGCGGCGCGCAACGCCTCGACCGCATCCAGGATCAAGGTCACCAGATGGTTGCTGCCGTGTGCGAGAGCCGCGTGATAGAGGGTGCGGTTCTCCTCCGCGACCCGCACCGGCTCGCCGCCCATCTCGATCACCAGCGACTGCCCGATGGCATAGCCGATGTCGTCGGCGGCGGTCACGCCGAAGCAGGCATTGGCCAGGCGGGCCACATCCTCGTCGTGTCCCGTGAACGTCATGGCCGGATGAATCGCCAGCGGCAGCGTGCCCAGTGCGGTCAACGGCGCCAGCACGCCGACCCCGTTCGCACCGGACGTGTGCACCACGATGGTGCCCGCGCGCACCGCGGTCGCGGCCGCCAAACCCGCGACCAGACCCGGCAATTCACTGTCGGGCACCGCGAGAATCAGCAGCTCACTGCGGCCGGCCACCTCCTCGGCGGGCAGGATGCGGGAATCCGGCAGGCGCGTGGTGGCACGACGCACCGAGGCATCCGAAATCGCGGACACCCCGAATACGACATGACCGGCACGCTCCAGTGCCACACCCAGCGCGGATCCGACGCGTCCCGCCGAGACGATTCCCACCGTCAAGCGTGCAGGCGCAGGATCGGTCCCGCAGACATCCTTGTCCGAGGTCACTTTGTCCTCTCGAAAGTCGTTCCAGTCCCGCCTTGCGGGTACCGGACGTTACTCGAGCGAGGATATCGCCGCCGATTCGCCAGAGCTACCCACTGTGGGATAGGCAACTCTCGCGACTCTCAGGGGCTCCGCCCCCGCACCCCCTCGCGACTCTCGGGGGTCCGCGCCTGAACGCCCTCGGGCTTCTCGGGGGCGCTGCCCCGAATCCCCGGTGGACTTTCGGTCAGTTGCTGTTCTCGGACTTGAGATTGGCCATGATCTCGGCGACCGAGAGGCGGTGGGTGCCTTCGGCGCCGGCGTCGTCCTCGGAGCGGCGGCGGCGGCGAGCGGTGGCCCGGCCCACCGGGGCCGAGGGGGTGGGGTCGGGGGTCAAGCGCGGGACGGGGCCGTTGGTGGCGGTGCCGTTGGCAGCGGCGTTGCCATTGGTGGCGGCATTGCCATTGGTGGGCGCGCTGCCGTTGGTGCCGGCATTGCCGTTGGCCGCGGAGGCGGCGGCGGATTCGTTGGCGGCCTCCGGGTTCGGGGGCGGGGTGGGTGAATCCGGTTCGGCGGCGGCCCGTTCGGCCTCGTAGTCCTGGCGCATGGCGTCGGTGATGATCGACGTCTCGGCGGTGACCGGGTCGTCGAAGGGGGTGGCGAAGGCCGGCGGTTCGGGGTGCGCGGGATCGAACTTCGGGGCCATGCGGGCGCGCGGGTCGTCGTCGTCCTCGGCCTGGTCGGGGGACGACCACGGGTCCCAGGGATCCGCGTCCGGCCAGTTATCGTTCGCCGTCTCTGGGGCCGAACCGGCCTCGCTGCTCGGAAGTTCTTGGACCCGAACGGCATCCGCACGCAGGGCCGGACGCTCGGAGGGCAGATCGCCGTCGAACAGACGCTGCAGGCTCTCGCGCAGGACCGTGAGTTCGGCACGCAGCGCGGCCATCTCCGCGGCGTCGGCGCCCACCTCGTGGCGGACCCGGGTCTCCACGCCGAGCTCGTATTCGCGGCGGGCAGCAACCTCGCGCTCCAGCTGCAGTTGGTAGACCTTCTGGAGGTCACCCACTTTTGCCTTGTCGACGGCCGCCTCCCTGCGATAACGGGTGGCAGCGAGCGCGCCGATGGCGGCCGCCCAGAGGGCCGCGACCAGGCCCACCCGGATCAGGTGGAGGTTGTCACTGAAGACCAGGAAAACGCTGGCAACCAGTCCGAGGAGAAGCAGAAAGCCGGTGAAGAACTTTCCCGCATCCTCCCGGCGGCGACGGGAAGCACTGCTACGGGAGGGTGAAACCATGTCCGCCAGCGTAGCTTGATCTCGGGAGTGTGGTCCCCACCTTGGGGATGATCAGTGCCAATCCGTTAGCTATGAAGTAGCTGCCTCATCGGGCGGTTCAATGGGAGCGCGGCAGCAATACTCCAGCCACAGGGCCGCGGCCACCAGGGCCACCCCGCCCAGCAGACCCACCACCGCGCCCGGCGTATCCGAAGCCGCCGCACGCAGATCCGAGCGCTGCATGAGCAGCCACACCAGGAAACCCAGCCAGATCCCGCCCACCAGCGACCCCACCTGCGCCGACGCCTTCGCCAGCGCCACCGCCCGGGCCGCCGTGATCGCATGCAGCTGCCCCGAACCGGGACCGATCCCGTGATTCTCCTTACGCTGCCGAATCACGAAGGCCAGCACCGCCTCGAGCAGCGCCACCGGCAACAGCGAGGCGCCCGAGAACACCGAGATCGGCGGGAAACTCGAATACGCCATATTGGTGGCGACCCAGGCCACGATCGCCGCCAGCAGCACATTCGCACACAGATCGAGAATGCGGGTCGGCTTCACCGCAGCAGCTCCGGCGTCACGGCGTCCAGCCCAGCGTCAGCTCGGTGCGGCGCACCCCGCTCACCTCGGCGGAATCCAAGGCGGACAGCCACTCTCGCAGCGTGCGCAGCGCGCCGGTCGCCTCCAGCTCCGCATCGGGATCGATCTCCAGCCACGGCACCAGCACGAACGCGCGATGGTGGGCCTGCGGATGCGGCAGCGTCAGCACCGGATCCAGGCTGCGCACCACCACCCGGCCGTCGCGGCGGCGCGACTCGGCCTGCACCACGTCCACATCGAGAGTGCGTGCGCCCCAGCGGACTTCCCGGATCCGGCCCGCGGCCTGCTCCAGCTCCTGACCCAGGCGTAGCCAGTCCGAGGGCTCCATGGCCGCATCCTCGGCCACCAGCACGGCATTCAGGTAGTCCTGCTGCGGCACCCCGCCCCACGGCGGGGTCGAGTACACCGACGAGACCGCCACCACGCGCGGGCCCAGCGCCTCCACGACACTGCGCAGATGCGCCAGCCGGTCACCGAGATTGGATCCGATCGACAGGACAACGCGGGTCACCGCTCTACTCCTCCGGTTCGCGACGACGGGACGTGACTACACGGACGTCTTCGAAGGTATGTGGAATCGGCGCAAAAGGCTTGTGCAGCACCACTTCCACGGCCTGGATGCGCGGATCGGCCATCACCTCGTCGGCGATCGCCGAGACCACCGTCTCGATCAGATCCTTCGGCTCCCCGGCCACGATCTGCACCACCTGCTCGGCCAGCTCACCGTAGTGGACGGTGTCCGCGATGTCGTCCGACTTCGCGGCGGCGGTGAAATCCGTCCACAGCGTCAGATCCACGACGAACTCCTGGCCGTCACGCTTCTCGAAGTCGAAGACACCGTGATGGCCGAAGACGCGCAGCCCGCGCAATTCGATACGGTCACCCGGCAATTCGATGCGGTCACCCGGCGATCCGGCGCGATCGATGCTCACAGCCGCTCCCCCATCTCCCGCTCCCGTACATACCGCTCCCGCAGGCGCCGGGCCGCATTCGTGGTCGCGTCGACCACCGCGATGGCGTCCAGCGACGATCGGACATCGTGCACCCGCACACCCCAGGCGCCGTGCTCGGCGGCCAGGGCGGAAATCGTGGCCGTGGCGACCTCGCGGCCGTCCGGCGGGCGCGGGCCCTCGGCATCGGCCAGCAGGCCGCCGAGGAAACGCTTGCGGGAGGCCCCGATCAGGATCGGCAGGCCCGCGTCCATCATCTCGGTGATGCGATAGAACAGGCCGCCCAGCAACTCCCAGTTGTGGTCGGCGTTCTTGGCGAAGCCCAGGCCCGGGTCCAGCACCAGCTGCCCGAAGTCGACACCGCCCGCGAGGGCGAACTCGACCTGCGCGTTCAGCTCCTCCCAGACCTTGGACACCACATCGTCGTATTGCTCGGCGGGACCGGCGTGACGGTAGTCCGCCTCGGCCCGCCAGTGCATGAGGATCCACGGGATCCTGGTCGCCGCAACAACTTTCACCATGTTCGGGTCGGCACGCCCGCCCGACACGTCATTGACCATGGACACGCCCGCCGCGATGGCGGCCTCGGCCACGCTCGCCCGCATGGTGTCCACGCTCGTCGGCACCCCGGCCGCGGCCAGCTGCCGGATCACCGGAACCACCCGCGCCGCTTCGGTTTCCGGGTCGATGCGAATCGCGCCGGGCCGGGTGGACTCGCCACCGACATCGATGATGTCCGCGCCCATCTCGTACAGCTCGAGACCGTGTGCCACCGCCAGACCCGGATCCAGGTAGCGGCCGCCGTCGGAGAACGAGTCGCTGGTGACGTTCACGACGCCCATCACCACGCACGAGCGGCCCCCACGAGGAACAACCAGGTTGGCCCCCCGTGTACCGCTCTCGGCCATGGTCGGTGCGCTCACTTTCGCAGAATGAGATCCAGGGCCTCCGCGCGAGAAGAGGCGTTGGTCTGCAGCATGCCGCGCACCGCCGAGGTGGTGGTGGAGGCGCCCGGCTTGCGGATACCGCGCATCGCCATGCACAGATGCTCGGCCTCGATCACCACGATGGCACCGCGCGGATCCAGCTTCTCCATCACCGCATCGGCGATCTGGCTGGTCAGCCGCTCCTGCACCTGCGGGCGCTTGGCGTACAGATCGACCAGGCGGGCCAGCTTCGACAGTCCGGTCACCCGGCCGTGCGGGCCCGGAATGTAGCCGACGTGCGCGACACCGTGGAACGCCACCAGGTGGTGCTCACAGGTCGAGTACATGGGAATGTCGCGAACCAGCACCAGCTCCTGGTGCCCCTCCTCGAAGGTGGTGTTGAGCACCTCGGACGGATCGGTGAACAGTCCGGCGAACATCTCCCGGTAGGCCCGAGCCACCCGGGACGGGGTTTCGGCGAGCCCGGGGCGATCCGGGTTCTCGCCGACCGCGATCAGCAGCTCCCGCACGGCAGCCTCCGCACGGTCCTGATCGAACGGTCGACCGGTGTCGAGCGCGATCAGGCCGGACACGACACGATTGTTGGTGGCCGACAATCGACACCTCCTGTATTGACTTGCCGCACGTGCACACGCGGCCTGGACGCGGTCGCCGAACCACTCGGGCGGATTCGGACGGGGGCGTTCACCCAGCGTCCGAACACCGCCCGAGGCGGGCCGCGAACCCATTGAGCCTATCGGGACCGCGGTCAGCGACGACCGTTCGGTCCGTCCCAACCGTTCTTCTCGTCCTCGTCATTCCCGGACGCCGGCTGCGCGGCCTGATGCTCCGGCTGCGAGTAGCCCGGCTGATACTGGGCGCCCGGCTGATAGCGCTGGTTGCCCGCGGGCGCCCAGCCGCCGTACGCGCCGCGCGGCTGCGGGGCCTGAGCCTCGTCCTCCTGCGGCGGCCAGCCCGGCGCCGACCAACCGGCCGGGGCGCCGTAGTCCGGACGCGAACCGTGCGTCGTCGGCGCACCGTGCCGCGGATAGGCCGGAGCCTGCGGCAGCGGATAGCCCTGCGGCGCGGGTGCCGGATAACCGCCGTACTGCGGCTGCGCGGAGCCGTAGACCGGTTCCGGATAGCCGTTGGCGGGCTGCACCACCGGATGCGACGGCCGCGAGCTCTCCTCCGGCCACGGCTCACCGCGCTCGGCGGCCAGCTCACGCGGGGTCTTCACCGGCGGGCGATCGGACGGGGTGCGGTCACCGAAATCGTTGAAAGCCGTGATGCGCGGCCGCTTTTCGACCGTCGTCAGCACTTCCTCGAGATCCTTGCGGTGCAGGGTCTCGCGTTCCAGCAGCGCGGTGGCCAGGGAGTCCAGCTCGTCGCGGTACTCGTTGAGCACCGCCCACGCCTCGGTGTGCGCGGCCTCGATGAGGTTGCGCACCTCCTCGTCGATCTCGCGCGCCACCTCGTGCGAGTAGCCCGAGGCCATGCCCATGGACCGGCCCAGGAACGGGTCGCCCTGCTCCTCGCCGTAGCGGACCGCGCCCAGGCGGGCGCTCATGCCGTACTCGGTGACCATCGCACGCGCGATCTTGGTGGCCTGGTCGATATCGGACGAGGCGCCCGTGGTCGGCTCGTGGAACACCAGCTCCTCGGCCGCGCGGCCGCCCATGGCCATGACCAGGCGGGCGATCATCTCCGAGCGGGTCATCAGGCCCTTGTCGTCCTCGGGCACCGTCATCGCGTGACCGCCGGTGCGGCCACGGGCCAGGATGGTGACCTTGTAGACGGGCTCGATATCGGGCATCGCCCAGGCGGCCAGGGTGTGACCGGCCTCGTGGTAGGCGGTGATCTTCTTCTCGTGCTCGCTGATCACCCGCGACTTGCGGCGGGGACCGCCGATGACACGGTCGACCGACTCCTCCAGGGCCGCACCGGTGATCACATTGCCGTGTTCACGCGCGGTGAGCAGCGCGGCCTCGTTGATCACATTGGCCAGGTCCGCACCCGACATGCCGACGGTGCGCTTGGCCAGACCCTCCAGGTCGGCGTCGGTCGCGATCGGCTTGCCCTTGGAGTGCACCTGCAGAATCGCGCGGCGGCCGTTCAGGTCCGGGTTGCCGACCGGGATCTGCCGGTCGAAACGGCCCGGGCGCAACAGCGCCGGGTCCAGGATGTCGGGCCGGTTGGTGGCCGCCATGATGATGACGCCGGTGCGCTCACCGAAGCCGTCCATCTCCACCAGCAGCTGGTTCAGGGTCTGCTCGCGCTCGTCGTGACCGCCGCCCAGGCCGGCGCCACGCTGGCGGCCGACCGCGTCGATCTCGTCCACGAAGATGATGCAGGGGCTGTTCTGCTTGGCCTGATCGAACAGGTCGCGCACGCGGGAGGCGCCGACACCGACGAACATCTCGACGAAGTCCGAACCGGAGATGGTGAAGAACGGCACCCCGGCCTCACCGGCAACGGCCTTGGCCAGCAACGTCTTACCGGTACCGGGCGGGCCGTAGAGCAGCACGCCCTTGGGGATCTTCGCGCCCAGCGCCTGATACCGGGCCGGGTTCTGCAGGAAGTCCTTGATCTCGTAGAGCTCTTCGATGGCCTCGTCGGCGCCCGCCACATCCTGGAAGGTGGTCTTGGGCATGTCCTTCGACAGCAGCTTGGCCTTCGACTTGCCGAAGCCCATCATGCCGCCGCGGCCGCCGCCCTGCATGCGCGCCATCACGAAGATGAACAAGCCCAGCAGAATCACCATGGGCAGCATGAACAGCAGAATCTGGCTCAGCCAGGAATCCTGCTTGACAGTGGTGTTGACCTTGGCGCCGGAATCCTGCGCGGCCTTGAAGACCTGCGCGGACACCTCGCCGCCGCCCGGATACTTGGCGATGAGCTTGGTCTCGCCCTTGGTGGCATCATTGCCGTTCTTCAGCGTGATGCGCAGTTGCTGTTCTTTGTCGTCGATCTGGACCGAATCGACATTCGACTTGTCCTGGAGCTGGGAAAGCGCCACCGAGGTATCGACGCTATGCCAGCCGCGCGTGTCGTTGCTGAAATAGCTGACCAACCAGATCACGAGCAGAAAGCCCGCGACTATGGCCAGGTTGCGGAACACAGTCTTGCGGTTCATAGAGCGTCGGCCGGCGGCCAGTCCTTTCCGGGGGGTGTATCCGGTTTGCCTGCGATGCTTGCGTGGCACGCCCGTTCCGGCGAACGGATGCGGACATGCCACGTTACCGCGTACGGTCTAGTCGTTACATCGCGCAGTTCGGCAGCTAGTGCAGTTCAACAGGTAAACGGCTGGAGAACGCGGGTGGTTCCCCGACCATCTGCGGCAACACACTGGGTCGATCACCCCCTGGTGTCGGACCGAGTGGTCACAATCATGGCATGGTCGTCTCATCGTGAGTGACGACACAACAGAGCGCAGGGGGTATGGACATAGTCGAGCTACGGACACCCACAGCGATTGTGCGTCATGGCAACGGGCGTTTGACGGTGCTGCGGCCTGGAACCGACCGCGAGCGCGTGCTCGACGTGCCGGTAAGCGACCTGCTCAAGGTGCGTTTGAACCGGCGCGCCGATGACGCCGTCGTCATCGAAATATATTTGCGCTACCCGACCCCCGTCCTGACCGGCGTCCCCGCCGACCGGACCCCGCTGCCGGTGCTCATCGCCGAGCACGATGTGCCCGCCGCCACCGTCATCGTCGAGCGCATCAACAATCAGATCCTGGCCACCCAGCGACTGGACGTGGCCGCCCCCGACCTCACCCCGCCCGCGCCCTCCTGGGGACGCAGCGGGCCCGCCCGCGCGGACGTGGATCGCGCGGTGCGCCGGATGGCGCCCAAGCGGGACGCCAAGGCGGCCGTCGCCGCGCTGCAGCGCTATGTCACCCCCGGCGAATACGTGCTGGAGACCGCCCTCGTCACCGCGCAGGCGCCCGCGCCCCGGGCCACCGGACTGCTCGCGATCACCACCACCCGGATGATCTTCGTCTCGTTGAGCTCGGGCAAGCGTTTCGCCCACGAGCTGCCGGTGGCGACCCTGCTGTGGGCGCGCACCACCGACGACGCCGAGGCACCGGGCGCCGTGCTCGCCGAGTACGGCGTCGAGGTCAGCGACGGCAATCTGACCTGGCATTTCACCGGTACCGACCGGGCCGACACCGATCGGGTAACGAGCGCTTTGAATTTCGCCATCCAGCGCGAGGTGGCCGACGGCGCCGCCGGGCCGGCGGATCCGGGCGTGGCGAAGCTGTACTCCGAATGGGAATTGCTGGTCGAGCGGCATTCGCTCGGCATGGTCGACGATGCGCAGTTCCAGCGGTACGGACGCGGAATTCTCCGGTCCCTGCCCGATTGAGCACCGGGCGGATCGAGTGAGAAGGTTTGGGGGTCGAGCCCCCCAAACCCGACCGACTTATTCGTCCGGTTGCAGCGCGATACGCCGCCACGGACTGGTGGGGCGCATCCACAGGCGCAGCAATTCCATCCGCCGGTCCACGCCACCGGATTTCAGTTCCGCGAGGTCCTCGCACGCCTGCCAGTAGGTCCACCCGGCGAGATAGGCATCGCCGAATTGCCGCCAGTTCCGGTATTTCCGCTGGGCCGGGGGCAGTGCGCGCATGAGGTAGTCCCAGGCGACATCGGCGTCGAGGTAGCCCGCCGTGTAGGCCATGCGGGCGACGGCGACCACGCGGGCCAGATCCCAGGCCTGGATGTCGGTGGGCAGCGGGCGCACCAGATGGTCGGTGAGGCCGAGTTTGATGGCCTGCGACCAGATGTCGTAATCGCGGACCAGCGCTTCCGGATTCTCCATGCCACGGAACGAGCCGACCTGCCGGAGGAACGCGCGATGCCGATCGGCGCGCTCACCGAAGCGATCCCGTTCAGGGGAGTTGATGGCCGCCGTGACGAGTGGATGCACGAGCGCGTAGAGCGGGCCGTGCATACCGTCCAGCAGCTGTTCCATCGAGGCCATGGCCTCGGTGCCGTCGGTGATGCCCCAGGCGCCGGTGAGGGTGTCGATGGCAAGTTCGCGGCGATCGCCGAGGGGATGGTCGCGTTCGGGGCCGAGCAGCAGGGCGTCGTGGAAGGCGTCCCAGCGGGAGGAGTAGAAGCCGCCGAGCGCGAGGGCGCGCAGTTCGTCGTCGGAGACCTGCGCACCGGACCAGTGATCGTCCTCGCGCTGGTCCAGCTCCGGGTACGGAAAAGTCGTCAGCGTGGGCACGTCGCGGGCAGCCATACCCCGATTGTTCCCCATCGATCTTGGAGTGGCCCGCTATTCGCCGATCGCGTGTGCCACACCGGCCGCGTCGGGTGCGAATAATCGGCAAACCATTCGGTTCGGAATTCCGGCGGCCACTGTGCGACATCCTCGCGGGCGCTGCGCGACACACTCACGCAATTGTCTGAATCTTGCCCTGTCACAGCGGGTAATCGGGCGCTAACCTCTGGGGGCATGAGTGGGAACATCACCCTCCTCCGCGGGCTGAGTCCGGCCGCCACGGAGCAGGAAATCTACGCCGCCGCACAGGAATACGTACGGAAAGTCGGTGGGGTGTCGGGATTGACGACGGCCACCAAGGCCGCGGTGGACAAGGCGGTGGCCGCCATTGCCGCGGCCACCACGCAATTGCTGGCGGAATTACCGG
>NZ_JBHZCS010000005.1:195271-207453 GCF_042755705.1 Nocardia sp. NPDC059154 | reverse complement strand
TTACCGGAGCGCCGGGCCTCCGAAGGCGAGCCGCCCACCCGGCGACGCGCCGCCCGGGACGCCGTCGCGGAGGAAGCGAGCTGACGCTCGCGGACTCACACGCCGTAGACCGCCACGCAGTCGAGCGCGACCTCCAGTCTCGTACCACGCTGGTCGAGAGAGTGACCGAGCAGTTCTTCTATGCGCTGAATCCGGTATCGCACCGTGTTCTTGTGCACGCCGAGCAGTTTCGCGGCCGCGTCCGGGCTGCGGCGGGCTCGCAGGTAGGCATGCAAGGTTTCCCGCAGTCGCGCCGACTGCGCGTCGAATGCGGCAAGTGCGCCCAGTTCCCTGTCGATGAGCGACCGCATGGCGGTCTCGTCGGATCCCGCCAGATAGGCGACCTCGACCTCCGAGTAGTGCAGTGCCCGCGGCAGGCCCGGGCGGGCGCGCTCGGCGACCTGCCGGGCGGCGACCGCCTCGCGGTGACCCGCCCGGAAGCCGGTGGCGTGCGCGGCGGGCACGCCGATCGCCACCCGCACGGGCGCGTCCACCGACCACACCGGATCGCCGGGCTCGGGCAGCGCGTCGTCCACGCCGATCCACGCCCACAGCGCGGTCGCACCCGAGGGCACGGTGAGCAGGCTGCCGTTGCCGAGCATGCCCGCGTAGCGGGCCACGATCCGGTCGAGCCGGCCGACGGCCTCGCCGGTGCCGTCCGACGGCAGCGGCGCGGCATCCTCGTCCGTCCACAGCACCAAGGCCAGATGTCGCTGTGACAGCCGGTATCCGAGCCGGCCCGAAGCGGTTTCGATATCCACCTCGGCGCCGTCCAGCAGGGCGCGCACGATCTCGGCGCGCTGGGTGAGCGCGGCGCGCAGGCCGCGTTCCCGCTCGGCCATATAGGTGTCGGTGAGAGCCTCGACCGACGTGCTGACCCAGCGCGTGGTGCGGTCGAAAAGCCTCAGCAGCACCGATCTTTCGATGTCCTGCGGCAGCTGCCGCTGTTCGAGCACCTCGGTCATGTAGTCGATGACCGCCTCCTGACCGAGGTGATAGACGCGCAGCAGCAGCCGCACGTCGTAGCCGCGGCGGGCGACGGTGCGGGCGAAGGCGTGCGCCTCCGGCGGGACCGGGTATTCGAACAGGTCCTGGGTGAGGCCGCTGAGCACGGCGACCGCGTGGGCCCGGCTGCTGGCGGCCAGGTCGCGGCGCATATCGCGGTCCCGCATCTCCGGGATGCGGGCGATGATGGCGTCGTCGAGGCGGGTGACGACCTGTTCCAGGGTTTCGGCCGGGAGGGTTTCGGCGACGAAATCGGCGATCCAGAGCCGGATCTCCGCCGGGTTCGCGGGGGTCGCCACGGGTACTCCTCCGAGGTTGTACTCAGAGCACAAAACCGACCGGAACAATTGACCCGATTGGCCAAGCATGGGCTCACGAAATTGTGTCACGATCATAGTCCAGTGAGCTGGGGCACAGCTCGCCGTCGCAACGTAGCGCACGTGGGGAGAGGCACATCGTGACCAATACCGAACCCGCCGCGGGCACCGCTCGCAAGACCGGGACCCGCAAGCCGGCCGGGACCGCCGTCAAGGCCACCCCGAAACCGGGAGCCACCCCGAAACCGGGAGCCACCCCGAAACCGGAGGCGGCCCCGGCGCCCGCCACCGAACTCGAGGTCCGCAATCCGGCGACCGGCGCACTCGCGGGCACGGTGCCGATCGATTCGGCGGAGACGGTCGCCGCCAAGGTCGCCGCCCTGCGCGCGCATCAGCCCGCCTGGGAGGCCCTGGGTCCCGACGGGCGCAAGGAGTGGCTGCTGAAGCTGCAGGACTGGCTGGTGGACAACACCGATCGCCTGGCCGACGTGCTGCAGTCCGAGACCGGTAAGGCCCGGGTGGACTCGCTCATCGACCCGGCGTTCTCGGTCGACCTGACCGGCTACTACGCCCGCCGCGCCGCGAAATTCCTTGCCGACGAACACCCTTCGCCGCACAGCCCGCTGGCCCGGGTCAAGCAGCTGACCACCGTGTTCCGGCCCTACCAGGTGGTCGGTGTGATCACGCCGTGGAACTTCCCGCTGGCCATGCCGGTCATCGATGTGATCCCGGCGCTGGCCGCGGGCGCTGCGGTCATCCTGAAACCTTCTGAGGTGACACCGCTTTCGGCGGTCGAGCTGGCGCGCGGCTGGCGCGAGATCGGCGCACCGCCGGTGTTCGAGGTGGTCACCGGCGCAGGCGAGACAGGCGCGGCCGTGGTCGGGAACGCCGACTACATCCAGTTCACCGGTTCCACCGCCACCGGCCGCAAGATCGCTGCGGCCTGCACCGAGCGGATGATCCCGTACAGCCTGGAACTCGGCGGCAAGGACCCGGCCATCGTGCTGGCCGACGCCGACCTGGATCGCGCCGCGCACGGCATCGCCTTCGGCGGGCTGTTCAACGCCGGGCAGGTGTGCATCTCGGTCGAGCGCGTGTACGTGGAAGCGCCTGTCTACGACGAGTTCCTGGCGAAGCTGACCGCCGCCGTCAAGGAGGTCCGCCAGGGCGTGGACGGCCGCCAACCCCGGTACGACATGGGCGCACTCGCCAACGAGAACCAGGCGCAGATCGTGCAGCGGCACGTCGAGGAGGCCGTCGAGGCGGGTGCGCGCGTCACCACCGGCGGCAAGCGCACCGGCGTCGGCACACTCTTCGAACCGACCGTGCTCGCCGACGTGGACCACACCATGACCTGCATGACCGAGGAGACCTTCGGGCCCACGCTGCCGGTCATGAAGGTGGCCGACGAGGCGGAAGCCATTCGCCTGGCCAATGATTCGATCTACGGCCTATCCGCCTCGGTCTGGTCCGGCGACAAGGATCGCGCCGAACGCGTTGCGCGCCAACTGAACGCGGGCGCGGTGAACATCAACGACGTGTTCGCCAATATGTTCAGCTTCGCGCTGCCCATGGGCGGCTGGGGCCTGTCCGGCACCGGCGCGCGCTGGGGCGGGGCCAACGGCGTGCGCAAGTACTGCCGCCAGCAGGCCATCACCAAGCCGATCCTGCCCACGCAAACCAAAGAGCCGCTGTGGTTCCCGTATTCGCCGGCCAAGCTGACCATCGCCATGGGCGCCATGCGGGCCGCGGGCACTCGCGGACTGCGGCGGATCAACCTGCCCGCCATCATCAAGACCGTGCGGGGGATGTGATGACCGACTTCGGAACGATCGCCGGCAAGGTCGTGGTGATCACCGGCGGTGCGCGCGGCATCGGCCTGGCCACCGCGACCGCCCTGCAGGCCCTCGGCGCCAGGATTGCCATCGGCGATATCGACGAGACCACCGTCAAGGAGTCCGGCGCCGCACGGGGTTTCGACGTCTACGACCGGCTGGACGTCACCGACCACCAGTCCTTCGACGCCTTCCTCGACGAGGTCGAGCGCCGCCTCGGCCCGATCGACGTGCTCATCAACAATGCCGGGATCATGCCCACCGGCCGCGTGGTGGACGAACCGGATCAGATCACCCGCCGCATTCTCGACATCAATGTGTACGGCGTGATCCTCGGCTCCAAGCTGGCCATCGGGCGCATGCTGCCGCGCGGGCGCGGGCACGTCATCAATATCGCCTCGCTCGCCGGCGAGACCCATATTCCGGGCCTGGCCACCTACAACGCCAGCAAGCACGCGGTGCTGGGCTTCACCGACACCCTGCGCGAGGAGTACCGGGGCACCGGGCTGCGCTTCTCCTCGGTGCTGCCGACGCTCACCAGAACCGAACTGGGATCCGGGGTTACGGGGCCCAAGCTGCTGCGGCCGGCCGAGCCGGAGGAGATCGCCGACGCCATCACCAAGCTGATCGTGGAGCCGCGCTCCAAGGTTCGCGTCACGGCGGTGGCGGGCATCATCTCGCAGGTGGTGGGTCTGCTGCCGCAGTCGGTGGGCGATGCCATCGGGCGCGCGCTGGGCGCGCAGAGCGCGTTCCTGGACGATGTGGACTCCGACGCGCGCAAGGCCTATGAGAACCGGGTGCGCGAGTAGCTCACCGTAGGGTCGGCGGCATGGGTAGCAGGAGTGCGGTTTTCGCCGGATTGTCGACACTGGATCTCGCCTATGCCGTCGACCGGTATCCCGCCGAGGACTCCAAGACCCAGGCCGCCGACCTGTTTCTCGGCGCGGGCGGACCGGCGGCCAATGCGGCGGTGACCTATGCCTTCCTGTCCGGCGCGACACCGGCCCTGGTGACCGCGCTGGGCAAACATCCACTGGCGGAACTGATTCGCGGTGATCTGCAGCGGCACGGGGTCACCGCCGTGGACCTCACGCCCGACGGCGATCAGCAGCCGCCGGTGTCCTCGATCATCGTCGCCACCTCGGCGGCCACCCGGACCATCGTGTCGCTGGACGGATCCCGGATCCATCCGGCCCTCGACGAGACGGCGGCCGCGGTGCTCGACAGCGCCACGGTGCTACTGGTGGACGGCCACTATCCCGAACCCGCGCTACGGCTGGCGACGGCGGCGCGGGCGGCGGGCGTGCCCGTGGTGCTGGATGCCGGCCGCTGGCGTCCGGTGCACGGCGCGCTGCTGCCGGTCGTCGATATCGCCATCTGCTCGAGTGCCTTCACTCCGCCTGGGGTACAGGGTGATTCGGCCGGTGAGGTGTTCGACCACCTGCACGCGGCGGGACCGCGGCTGGTCGCGATCACCGGTGGTGGTGGCCCGATCCGATACTCGATGCCCGGCGAACGCGGCGAGATCCCTGTTCCCGAGGGGCCGGCGGTGGACACCCTCGGGGCGGGCGACATTCTGCACGGCGCGTTCTGCCATTTTCACGAGCGCGGCGCGGGTTTCCCGGTCGCGCTGCGGCGCGCGGCCGCGGTGGCGACGGCCTCCTGCGGTTTCCCCGGCACCCGGGAGTGGATGCGGCACTTCGATATTCGGTCGACTGGATAGCGCGCTCAGTCGATGCGGTAGCCGCGTCCGGCCTTGCGCAGCACCAGATCGGCACGGGTGCGGGTGGATTCGACGAGAGCGGCATTGCGGAGGTCGCTGTGCGCCACCTTGGTCCGCGCGGCCTCGGGGGTGCGGCCGCCGCGAATGTGGCGGCGCAACAGGCGTTGTTCGAGGATCGGCCGCGGCACGTCCAGGTACCAGGTCTCGTCGAGCAGCGGGCGCACGGCGGCCCAGGCGGGGTGGGCGCGGTCGTCGAGCAGCAGGTAGTTGCCCTCGGTCACCACGATGGCTTGGCGATCGAACACGACGCCGCCGGGGACCGGTTCGTGGATCTCGCGATCGTAGGTGGGCCAGGACACCGGCGTGCCCGGCGCGGTCTCGCGAATGGTGCGCAGCCGGGCCACATAGCCGTCGGTGTCGAAGGTGTCGGGTTCGCCCTTGCGATCGAGGAATCCGGCGGCGCGCAGCTGGGCGTTGGTGAGGTGGAATCCGTCCATGGGCGCGACTTCGGCGATCGAAGCGCCGGCGGCCAGGTTCAGTTCGTCGCGAATGCCGCGGGCGAGGGTGGATTTGCCGGCACCGGGCGGGCCCGCGATACCGAGCAGAAACCGACCGGAATGCCCGTCGGCGCGGCGGCGAACGCGAGCCGCCAACTCCGCCAACGAGGTTTCGACACTGCCACGTATCGCCACCCCTCCGAGCCTACGGGGAATCAATGCCCGCCTTCGGGAATGGCGCGCACCAGCGCCTGCAGGTCCTCCTCCAGCAGCCGCGAGAGCCGGTAGGTCAGCACGAACGCCAGCACGCCGCCGACACTGATCAGCCGCAGCGGCACGATCACCAGCGACAGATCGGCGGTCGACACGAAGGTCACGCTGGCCACCGCCAGCAGCGGCACCGACGCGGCCGCGGCGAGATAGAAATTGCTGCGCCGGGCCAGCGCCGACAGCTGCCGCCGATCGGCGGGCCCCACCGAACCGCGCGCCAGCAGCTGCGGATACAGCGACCGCACCGCGTACACCATGATCAGGAAGAACGGATAGGCCAGCGCGATGGTCGCGCACACCACCTGCGCGGTGAAGAAGTGCGCGAAGGCATTGTGCGGCAACCGCGCTCCCGTACCGGACAGGGCCAGCGGCCACGCCACCCCGGCGATCAGCCACATGGCGAACGGCACCCACACCGCCCGCTCCCCCATCAGCAACGTGTCGGCGCGGGCGTGGGCCAGCTGGGCCGGGGTGTACCGGTGCCCACGGGCCAAGCGGTAGGAGACGGTCAGCGGCCGCCGCGCCAGCCACAACAGCAGCAGCGCCGCCAGCGGGAAGGCGACCAGATTGTTCACCAGCGCCACCTGCTCGAACCGCTGCTGGTCCACCAGCGGCAGCTCGTTCACGATGAGACTCTGGTTGATCCGGACGTTGTACCAGCTGGCCACGGCATTCGGCAGGCCGACGCACAGCATCGCGATCGGCACCGGCCAGCCGCGCAACCGGGCCCACAGCGTGTGCGGCGGCGGATCCACCAGATCCCGGGCCCGCGGGTCGAGGCACAGGTTCAGCTGCCCGGCCAGCTGGCCGCCGGTCTGCCAGCGCCGCGCGGGATCGGGTCGCAGGCATTCCAGCAGCACCCGCCGCAGCGCGGCCGGGGTGTCGGCGGGCAGCGTGTCCAGGGCCGCCGCGGGCACGCCCGCCGTCCGCTGGGCCAGCATGGCCCGCACCGCCCCGGCATCGGTCCCGGCATCCGCATCGTCGAATGGCAGTGCGCCGGTGAGCATTTCCCACAGCACGAGTCCGAGCGAGTAGATGTCGCCGCGGGTATCCGGCAGCGGCGCAGCCGGATCCAGCTGCGCGGCCAGCGCCTCCGGCGACCGATACCGCAGCGCCCCGGCATCATTCGCGCCCGCCCCGAGGAACGCCCCACTCCAGTACACCGGCCCCAGCGCGAAATCCGCGAGCTTGGGCACCCCTTCCGCCGTGAAGAGCACATTGCCGGGCCGGATGTCGCGATGCAGCACCCCCTGCCGCAACCCGTAGTCGAGCGCCTCCGCCAGCCGCCGCCCCACCCACGCCACGGTTTCCGGCCAGCTCAGCCCGGCGATCTCCGCCCGCACCCGGGACCCGGCCGGCCGGATCTCACCCTTGGCCTCCATTGCCGCGTCGATGGCCCGCAGCAGCAGTCCGCCATCGGCGCTGTCGCGCCCGGCCGTCGCGGATTCCTGCCGCAACCGGGCCAGCACGCCATCGACGGTGCCGCCGGGCAGATACTGCATGTACAACAGCCGCAACGGTTTTCCGGTGCTGCCGTCGGCGATCAGGCGCTGGTCGAAGACCCGCACGATGTGCTGGTGGTCGAGCTGCGCGACGGTGTCGGTGTCGCTGTCCACGCCCGCCTCCACCCGCACCGCGACCAGCCGCTGCATGGACCGCTGCCGGGCCAGGAACATGCGGCTGTGTTCGCGGCCGCCGAGATCGGTGAGCAGGTCGAAATCGTCGAGGCGGCGGCCGGTTCCGATGCCCTCGGGTAGCACGGGCGGCGGGGGCGGCGGAGTGTCGCCGGTGAAGCGGCGGCGGATCTCGGTGGCCGCCTCCGGGTACTCGGAGGTGAAGCTGTCCACGTCCACCGGCCGGAAGCGGCTGCGGGCCACGTACTCCTCGCAGACCAGGTCGGCGAAGTCCGGGCTGGTCCCCACCTCCGGGAATTCCCTGCGGTACTCCGCGAGCCGCTTCTCCATTCCGGCGCGCCGCCAGCGCTGCCGCATGTCCACCCGCACCAGATCGGTGAGGACCGCGAGCCGCACCTCGTGCCCGTCGGGCAGGTAACCGGCCAGGGGCGGCGGTTCGTCGCGGTCGCCGCGCAGGGTGGATTCCCAGTCGGCAGCGAAGCGGGCGAGGGCTTGCGCTGCGAGTTCGCTCACGATTCGGTACCCGCCCCGTTTCCGGGCGCCCGCGACGAGGGGGTCGACGACACCACCCGCTCCAGCGCCGCCAGGTCGGCCTCCAGCGCCCGGAACATGGCATAGATCAGGACGAAGGCCGCGATCCCGCCGACACTGAGCACCCGCACCGCGACGATCACCTGCGGAATGTCGTCCGGCGGGAGGAACGTCACGCCCGCCACCGCCAGCAACGGGACCGACGCCGCGACCGCCAGATAGGTGGTGCAGCGGTGGCCCAGCCGGTGCAGCCACACCGCGTCCTCGGCGCTGATGTCCCCGTGCCGCAGGAACATCGGATAGATGCACCGCACCAGATAGAAAGCCACCAGGAAGAACGGATACGCCACGGCGATGGCCCCGCACACCACCAGCGACACCAGGAAGTGCACCATGCCACGGGCCGGCAGGTCGGGAGCCGTCATGCGCAGCACCGTCGGGAAGGTGATGCCCGCGATCACCCATAGCGAGAACACCACCAGGGAGATGCGCTCCCCGGCCAGCAACACGTCCGCGCGGGCTCTGCGCAGCGTCTCCTGGTCGTATTCGCGGCCCAGGCGCACCCCACGCGGCACAAAGATCAGGGACCGGCACAGATAGGCGATGACGGCCGTCCCGAGCGGGAAGAACACCAGGTTCACCGTGGTCGTGGTGACCATGAAGGTGTGCATGGCCGACTCGGACAGGTGATTGATGATGAAGGCCCGGTTGTGCGCGATGTTGTACAGCGACGCCAGCAGGTTCGGCACCACGATGGCCAGCGTGACCAGCGGAATCATCCACGGCCGCAACCGCATCCGCCAGCTGTGCGGCGGCGGGTCGACCAGGTCGCGGGCACGTTCGTCCAGGCACATCTCGAGCTGTGTGGCCAGGACCCCGCCGCTGCTCCAGCGCTGTTCGCGGGCCGGCTCCAGGCAGGTGAGCAGGACCCGGCGCAGCGCGGCGGGGCAGTCGGGCGGCACCCGGTCGAGGGCGGCGGTGTCGACGCCGCCGCGCCGCCGCGCCAGCATGGCATCGAGGGTGGTGCGGTCGCCGTGGTCGCCGGGCCCGGCGGTGGTGTCGTCGAAGGGCTTCGCCCCCGTGAGCAGCTCCCACAGCACCACGCCGAGGGAGAAGATATCGGCGCGGGTGTCCAGGTCGCCGGCGCTGATGGCGGTGCCGGGATGGCACGCGTCCAGCTGTTCCGGGGACATGTAGGACAGCGAACCGCCGAAGTACGCGACCGGGCCGGCGCTGTCGATACTCCGGCTGAAGCTGATGTTGAAGTCGGCCAGCTTCGGTACCGCCTCGGCGGTGAGCAGTACATTCGCGGGCTTCACGTCCCGGTGCAGGACCCCGTGCCCGTCCGCGTAGTCCAGTGCCTCGGCCAGCCGGCGGCCCAGCCACGCCACGGTTTCCGGCCAGGACAGCCCGGCCAGCTCGGCGCGCACGCTGGAGTCGGTGGGCCGGATCTCGCCCTTCTCCTCCATGGCCGCGTCGACCGCGTCCAGCAGCAGCTGTCCGGTGCGTTGCCCGGGCGGGGTGGCCCGCACCCGGCGCAGCACGCCGAGCAGGGTGCCGCCGGGCAGGAACTGCATGTACAGCAGACGCAGGCGGCGCCCGGATTCGGTGCGCCGGTCCGACATCAGCCGCTGGTCGAAGACGCGCACGATGTAGTCGTGGTCGAGCTGGGCCAGGGTCTGCGGCTCGGTGCCGTGGTCGGCGGAGATCTTCACCGCCACCAGCCGCTGCAGGGAGCGCTGCCGGGCCAGGAAGACCCGGGCGAACGCCCCGGAACCAAGACTGGTCAGCAGGTCGAAATCATCGATGCGCTGCCCGATTTCGATGCGATCGAGCAGTTCCCCGGTCTCGGGCGTGGTGATCCCGCCGGTGGCACGGGTGGGCTCGGCCGGTGCGCCGACCAGCTGCGAGGGATCCTCGTACAGCGTCACCTCACCCGGTTCGGGTACCCGGGTGGTGTCGCCGTCCACGGTCGGCCCGGTCCGGGCGGTCGGCTCGAGCTGAGTCCGCTCGAGCTGTGTCCGGTCGGAGCGTTCGACCCCGAAGTCACCGCGCGTGGATTCGTCCAGCCCGGCCCGCCGCGTGCTCTGATCGTCGTCGTCGGCATTCAGCAGTTCCCTCAGCTCGGTCGCCTGATCCGGATATTCGCGCAGGCAGTCGCGCGGATCCACGCGCTCGCCGCTGTGCCGGCGGATGACGAACTCCTCGTACACCAGCCCGGCGGGCAGATCCCGGTCCGCGAGTTCGGGGAATTCGGCGCAGTAGTCGCGCAGCCGTTTGGGCGGGGAGACCTCGGTTCCGGCGGGTCGGTGCAGCCAGCGGTGGCGCATGTCCACCCGGATGAGCTCGATCAGCGCACCCCGCCGCAGCGTGGTGGCGTCGGGCAGATAGTCGGCGATCCGGGGCGGGGCCGCAGTGGAGTCCCACGCCGCCGTGAAGGCGGCGATCGCACTCGATTCCGTTTTTGCCGAGTAACCGCCGGAACGGTGGTCGGAACCAGAAGCCATGTCCGCACCCCTCTGGCTCGGCACGGATGTCGTCGATCCGCACTGTCGATCCGAGGATGTCGTGGATTCTGAGATTGGGACAAAGAAACCGCCACACCCCACACCATCATCCCCGACTGCTAGCCGGAATGATAACTTGCGGCTCACGAGCGGATCACCCGATTTCGACACGAGGCGACGGGGGAAGACCAGCATGCACGACGAGGGCACGGCGCTAGCGGCTGAAATCGCCACAGCCGGCACCGCCGAGGAGGTAGCGGTGGCAGGTACCAGGGCTGATTCCGACACCCCATCCGACCGTCCCCCCGTGGACCTGACCACGGCCACCGGCATCGCCGCGGCCGTCCAGAACGGCTCGATCTCCCCCGAGGACGCGGTCGGCGCGGCGCTGGACCGGATTCGCGCCCGCGATCGGAAATTGAACGCCTTCAGTCTCGTTCGCGAGGAAGCGGCCCGCGCCGAGGCCCGCACGGTGGCCGAACGACCGGATCTGGACATGCTGCCGCTGGCCGGCGTGCCGATCGCGGTGAAGAACAATATCGACGTCGCCGGCGAGGTCACCCGGGGCGGCTCGCTGGCCGGTCCCGATACCCCCGCCACCGGCGACCACCCGGTCGTGCGCCGGCTGCGGGCCGCGGGCGCGGTCGTCGTGGGCCTCACCACGGTGCCCGAATTCGGGCTCTGGGGTGTCACCGACGGCCCGGGCAGCATCACCCGCAGCCCGTGGAACACCCGCTACTCCGCGGGCGGCTCGTCGGGCGGTTCCGGCGCGGCGGTCGGCTCCGGCATGGTCCCGATCGCGCACGGCAATGACGGGCTCGGCTCGGTCCGCATTCCGGCCGCCTGCTGCGGCGTGGTCGGCCTCAAGCCCGGCCGCGGTCTGGTGCCCGCCGAGGTGGGGCTGGACTCGTGGGGCGGGATGACCGAGAACGGGGTCCTCGCAACAACGGTCGCGGATACCGCGCTCATGCTCTCGGTGCTCGCGGACCGCCCCGACCTGGCCGATCTGGAGACGCCCTCGACGCTGCGCATCGGCCTGGCCACCGGGGCTCCGACACCACTCGGCCATATCGACCTGGCCTGGACCGCCGCCGCCGACAAGGCCGCCGCGGCCGCCTCCCGGGCGGGCCACATCATCGGCGTCGCCGAACTCCCGTACCAGGGCTCGACTTTCGCGCTGCTGCTGCGCTGGCTCGGCAATGCCGCCCGCGAGGCCGCGACCGTCCAGCATCCGGATCTCCTGCAGCGCCGCACCCGGATGCACGTCGCCCTCGGCAGGGCGGTGCTGAAGTCCGGACTGCTGCGCCCGTCGCAGGTCGATCGGGTGGAGGCCCGGCTGCTCGACTATTTCGAGCGCTACGACGTGGTCATCACGCCCACCCTGGCGACCCCTGCCCCGCGCGCCCGCCGCTGGCATTCCCGCCCCTGGCTGGCGAATGTCCTTACGAACACGAAGTTCTCGCCGTTCACGCCACTGTGGAACCTGGTCGGCTGGCCCGCGCTGTCACTACCCATGGGCCTGCACCCCCGCACCGGCACCCCGGTCGCGGCGCAGATCGCGGGCCCGCCCGGCAGCGAGTCGACCATCCTCCGGCTGGCCGCGCAGATCGAGGCCGCCCACCCCTGGCAGCGCGTCGCTCCCTGAGCACACGCCGGCACACGCGCCCGGATACAGCACAGCACGCTCGGATACAGCACAGCGGGGGGGGGCCCCGGGGGGCGGGGGGGTTTTTTTTTTTTTCTTCTCCCCCCCCCCAAAGAGCACAGGAAAACCCCCACCCCCCTCCCCCCCCCCCTTTCCCCGTCCCCAGCGAGGGACCCCCG
>NZ_JBHZCS010000005.1:146462-195261 GCF_042755705.1 Nocardia sp. NPDC059154 | reverse complement strand
GGTGTTTCCTCCGGAAAAACACGCAGAAACGTGCGCAGGGAAAAAGAAAAACACGTGAGAAAAAAAAACAACCCTGCTTCGTTCGGGAACACCCCGCTGTTCTTCTGTCTCGATCCCGTACTCCCGGACGGACCGCGGCAACCTCCGACCCTCTGCCGCCGCCCGTTTCGACCGGTCCGGGCCGGGGCCTACTGGGCCGCGACCGGTTCCTTCTCGGCGAAGCCGCCGTCGAGGACGCGGACGGCGAACTCGAGGATGGTGGGGCGGTCGTCGTCGGCGCGCCAGGCCACCGCCAGTTCGCAGGGGGCCAGGCCGGCGACCGGGCGGGCGGTGAGGCCGGGCCAGCGGTACATGGGGACATTGTTCTCGGCCAGCAGGCACACGCCCAGGCCGAGGCTGACCGCCTCGAGACGCTCCTCGGCGGTGGCCGCTTCCGCGCCGATCTTGGCCTGGCGGCCGCCGCGGGCGTCCGCACCGAGCCAGAAGTCCCGTGCCGCACCGGCTTCGGCGGGCATGGCGATGAAGGGCTCGTCGATCAGGTCGGCGAAGTCGATCTGCTCCTGGCCGGCCAGGGCGTGGTTCTCGGGCAGCAGCACCCAGCGCGGTTCGGTGCGCAGAACCTGCCAGCGGTAGCGGCTGGTGTCGGGCACCGGCAGCCACATGAGCGCGAGGTCGGCCTGACGGCCGGCCAGCCCGCTGGACGGGTCGGTCCAGGACGCGGAGTGCAGGGCGAGCCGGTGGCCGCTGGCGCTCTCCAGGTCGGTGATCAGGCCGCGGCCGATGGAGGACTGGATGCCGACGCGCAGCACCTCACCGGCCTCCTGCAGGGCGACATTGGTGACTTCCCACAGTTCCAGAATCTTCCGCGCGCCTTCGAGGAGTTCCTTGCCGGCGACGGTCAGGGCCACGCTGCGCTGGTTGCGGTCGAACAGCACGACGTCGAGCTGGCGCTCCAGCTGACGGATCTGTCGTGACAGGGTGGGTTGTGCGATGTGCAGCCGTTGAGCGGCGTTGGTGAAATGCAGTTCCTCAGCGACGGCGACGAAATACCGCAGGTCGCGCAAATGCGGGTCCATAGCCCCTTGCTATCAGAATCGGTCTTGATTTTCCAGCCGCATCTGACCCAAAAGTTTGCAACTGGATCAGAAAACAGCCGTCAGGTTTGTTACAGACAGCATAGGACTCCCCTGAAACATTCCGTTAACCGGACCCGCGAATTCCTGGCCATTCACCGACGCTCACCCACCCACCCCCTAGCGGACACTTGACCAGCAGTTACACATAAACCCGGCCCATGCCCGATTCCCGCTCGACCCGGGCGCTGACATCCAGCAACGACCACTCCCCCCGGCCCACGCCCCAAACCAGCCCACCGAGTGAGTTTCGTCACATCAACGCAGAAGGCCGCTCCCGGTAACCGGTAGCGGCCTTCGTTTCGATCCTCGAGTGTTGTTACTCCCCGCCGTAGACCTTCGGGTCCAGGGTGCCGATGTACGGCAGATCACGGTAGCGCTCGGCGTAGTCGAGGCCGTAGCCCACCACGAACTCGTTCGGGATGTCGAAGCCCACGGCCATCACGTCAACCTGGGTGCGCAGCGCGTCGGGCTTGCGCAGCAGCGTCACCACCTCGAGCGAGGCCGGGTTGCGGCTGGACAGGTTGCGCAGCAGCCACGACAGAGTCAGGCCGGAGTCGATGATGTCCTCGACGATCAGCACATTGCGCCCGGCGATGTCCTTGTCCAGGTCCTTCATGATGCGCACCACGCCCGAGGACGAGGTGGAGGACCCGTAGGACGAGACGGCCATGAACTCCATCTGCGTCGGCACGGTGAGCTTCTTGGCCAGATCGGTCATGAAGAAGATGGCGCCCTTGAGCACGCCCACCAGCAGCAGGTCGCCCTCGGGGGCATCGGCGGGATAGCGCTTGGCGACCAGTTCGGCCAGTTCCTCGACCTTGTCGGCGATCTGTTCCTCGCTGATCAGCACCGACGCGATGTCGTCCCCGTACACGTCCGCTGGTTTCCCTTCAGTGATGTCGACCCGAATCCGGGTTCACTCCGAACCGAGTATGAGCCTGCCATGTTCACGCGCGGCAACCAACCTCGTCCCACTGGGCGAACCGCCCACCGCGACCCCGCCCTGGCCCCGCCACCGTGTGACCAGCGCCTCGACCGCCCGTAAATTGCTGTCCGTCAATGATTTTGCGCCACGCTCGAGCAACCATTCGCGAATGACGCGGCGGCGGACCGCGGGTGCGGCAGTGGCGAGCATCTCGATTCGCAGCCCGTCACCGTCCCGGGCAGCTGCCAGCAACTCTCCGGCGAGCGCGTCCAGCACCTCCCCGTCCTCCCGCAGGTGCGCTGCCGTGCGCGCGAGCGCGGCGGCCACGCCACCGCCGAGCACGTCCTCGAGCAGCGGCAGCACCTCGTGTCGCAGGCGTACCCGGGTGAATTCCGGCGCGCTGTTGTGCGGGTCCTCCCAGGGCGTGATCCCCAGATCCGCGCACAGTTCGCGGGCCACGCTCCGCCGCACCCCCAGCAGCGGCCGACCCCACGGCGCATCGAATTCCGGCATCCCCCGGATGGACCGCGCCCCCGACCCGCGCCCGAGCCCGAGCAGCACCGTCTCGGCCTGATCGTCCAGCGTGTGCCCGAGCAACACCGGCAATCCCTGCCGCGCCTGGTCCAGCGCCGCGTACCGGGCCCGCCGGGCCGCCGCTTCCGGACCACCCGGGTACCGAGCCTTGCCCGCGCGGTCGCCGAGGCCCGCGGGGCGGTCGCGATCGGCGATGTCGGGGCCCGTCCCGGCACGCTCGACCGTCACGGTCAGTACCCGCGCCGACCGGCAGCCCAGCTTCGACGCCAGCGCGGCCGCCGCGGCGGCCACCTCCGCCGACCCCGCCTGCAGACCGTGATCAACCGTCAGGGCGTCCACCACGTCCGCCTCCGCACAGGCGGCGGCCGTCAGCGCGACCGAATCCGCCCCACCCGAGAGGGCCACGGCGACCACCCCGTCGGGCACGTACCGTCCCAGCCATTCCCGCACGGCGCGCCGCATCTCCAGTGCGGCAGGCGTCTCGGGCAGCCGGGGCCGATCGTTCACGCTCTGATCGTCGCACGCGGGCCTCGGGGCACGGTGCGGTGGCAACGGCTCAGCCGAGGACGCGGGCGACCCAGCGCTGCGGCTCGCCGATTTCGTCTGTGCGGGGCAGGGTTTCGGGGTCGGTCCAGATGGTGTTGAACCGTGCCATGCCGACGGTGTCGACGACCTCGTCGACGAAGGCCTTGCCGCGCACGTACTGGGCGACCTTGGCGTCCATGCCGAGCAGTGCCCGCAGCAGCCGCTGGATGGGGTTGGCGGGGCGCTTGCGGCGCTGATCGAAGGCGGCGCGGATGCGGGCGACCGAGGGCACCACGGCGGGTCCGACGGCGTCCATGACGTGGTCCGCGTGGCCCTCCAGCAGCGTGCCGAGCATGAGCAGGCGGTCGAGGGCTTCACGCTGCGGCGCGGCCTGGGTGGCGCGCAGCAGCCCGATGACGCCGCCGGCCGGGTCGTCGCCGCCGCGGCGGCGCTCCTTCACGGCGTCGACGAGCCGGGCCAGCATGTCGGCGAGGGGTTCGTCGCCCGCCTCACCGAGCACCTCGACATTGCGGCGCATGTAGCCGGCGATCCAAGGGGCGGAAGAGAATTGGACCCGGTGGGTGACCTCGTGCAGGCACACCCAGAGCCGGAAGTCGCTGGGCGGCACGCCGAGTGCGCGTTCCACCGCCATGATGTTGGGCGCGACCAGCAGCAGCGTGCCGTCGGGCCCGGTGAACGGGTCGTACTGGCCGAGGATGGCCGTCGACAGAAACGCCAGCATGGCCCCGGCCTGCAATCCGGCCGGTTTGCCGACGAGTTTGCCCTTCTCCCCGGGTTCCACGCCGCTGCCGGTGAGCTGCGCCATGGATTCGGCGGCGGCGTGGATCCAGCCGGGCCGGTCCACGATCAGCGCATCCGGTACCACCGACCCGTCGTCGAGACCGCTGACCTCGCGGACCGGGCCCTTGGCGCGCACCGAGGCGGCGGCGAGTTCGGCGACCGCGTGTTCGGCCGAGTACCGGGATGTCCGCGGCCCGGCGGGCACCAGCGCGGCGCCGGTGCGGGCGGCCACGTTCCAGTCCACGACACCGGTCAGGTTGGTCCGGGTGCGAGCCGGGGCCACAGGGTTTTCGGATCCGGTCATGTTCATCCACCCGTCAGGAGCAGCCACAGTTGCGCAGTGCGTTGGCGACGGCATCCAGCGCGGGTCGGCTCGCCTCCGGCGGCCGATCGTTCGACATCAAGGCGAACGTCAGGACCCGTCCGTCGCGGTCCAGCACATAACCCACCAACGCACTCGAGACCGACAGAGTTCCGGTTTTGGCCCGGATCCACCCCGCCCCGTCGCGATCCCGGTCGACGTAGCGGGTCGCCAGGGAGCCGGTGCCGCCGGCCACCGGCAGGAAGTCCAGCAGCGGCGCGAGCGGGGAGCCGTCGGTGCTGGTCGCGGCCGGGTCGACGGTCGAATTGCCTTGCGGGACAGTACCGTTGGGCAACGCGGCCACGGTCAGCACCCGGTTGAGCAGGCGCGGAGGAATGTGGTCGTCGGTCGAAAGCCCGCTGTTGTCGGCCATTTTCAGGCCGGTCAGATCGAATCCGGCGGCCTGCAGCACGGTCGTCATGGCGGTCACCGCGCCCGTGAAGGAGGCTTCCTGCCCGCTCGCCACCGCGACCTCACGGCCGATGGCCTCGGCGAGCACATTGTCGGAGTGCACCATGGCCTGCAGCATGCGTTCCCGCAGCGGCGCGGACTGCACGGCGGCCAGCTGGTTCGCGCTCGCCGGGGCGGTGCCCAGCTTCACCTTGGCGGGATCGACGCCCAGTTCGGTGGCCAGCTTCCGGCCCGCGTCGAGGGCGGGAGTGGGTGTGCGGGGCGAATATTCGACCAGCGGGTCGAGGCGGCCGCCGTCGATCATGACCGGGTCGAGCGGTGCGATGGAGCCGCCCGCGATATCGGCGTTGTCCCAGCCGGGCGCGAAGTTCGGGCCCGCGTACGCGGAGGTGTCGACCACGATGGAGTCCACCCGCTGCCCGGCGGTCTTGATCTGGGCGACCAGGTCCTGCAGTCGGGGCGCGTCCGGGTAGTAGCCCTTGCCGTCCGGCTGCGCGGTGATGGTCGGGTCGCCGCCGCCGACCAGCACGATCTCGCCGGGAGCCGAGCCGGTCACCACCTTGGTGGTGATCCGGTGATCGTCGGTCAGGGCGAGCAGCCCGGCCGCGGTGGTGAGGATCTTGGCGGTGGAGGACGGGATCATGCCCTTGTCCGGGTCCATGGTCCACAGCACCTTGCCGGTGTCCCCGTCGGAGACCGAGGCGGCGAAGATCCCGAGGTCCGGATTGCCGACCACCGGTCCGAGCGCGGCGGCCAGCCCGTTCGCGGAGGCGGCGGGCGCGGTCACCGGGGCGGGCGCGACCTGCGGAATCGGCTTCACGGGCGCGGGCGGATCGGCGATCGTCAACCCCCCGTGCCGGAATTCCTCCGTCCACGGCTTCAGGATCACCGCCACCGCCCCGGCCGCCGCCACGACGACGACCAGCACCAACGACACCACGATCCAGGTTCTGCGCCGCCGCTTGGCCTCCAGACCACCGATGTTCTGCTTGTTCCGACCAAACACCTGCCGCTGTCTCCCTGATACCTGTGGTGGGGCTGATGGCTCTACCGCGGTCCACACTATCCTCGTTGCGCAGTCGTTCCCTTGAACGAGCTGGCGAGTCGGCAGCCATACCGCCCACCGAAAAGGAGATGACGTGGAGTTCGACGTCACCATCGAGATCCCCCGGGGTCAGCGCAACAAGTACGAGGTCGATCACGAGACCGGACGCGTTCGGCTGGACCGCTACCTGTACACGCCGATGATGTACCCGGCCGACTACGGCTACATCGAGAACACCCTCGGCGGCGACGGCGATCCGCTGGATTGCATGGTGCTGCTGCCCGAGTCGGTGTTCCCGGGTGTGCTGGTCGAGGCCCGTCCCGTCGGCGTGCTGATCATGAGCGACGAGGCCGGCATCGACGAGAAGCTGGTGGCGGTGCCCGCCGGCGACAAGCGCTGGGCTCACATCCAGGACGTCGAGGACATCCCGGAGTTCCAGCGCAAGGAGATCGCGCACTTCTTCGAGCACTACAAGGACCTGGAGCCCGGCAAGTGGGTCAAGGTCGAGGGCTGGGAGGGCCGCGCAAAGGCCGAGAAGCTGGTCGACGAGGCCTACGCTCGCCTGAAGGAGCAGGGCGGCCACTGAGCTCCCGCTGACGAGGGGCGGCGCGGATTCCGCTCCGCCCCTTTCGTTTTCCCGAATCCCCCGTCCTACTCGGCAGCGGCCGTGAGCCCGGCGGTCGTGCGCAGCGGGACTTCCTTCCAGAACACCACCAGCACGAACGCCAGCAGGGTGACGGCGGACGTGGTCAGGAAGACCGTCGACAGCGATTCCGCGAATCCCACCTTGAACGGGTGTGCGAGAACGGGATCGAGCTTCTGGATCACCGAACTGTCGTTCAGCACCCCCTGCGCCGCCGAGGTGTCGTGCTTCAGAAATCCTTGCGACAGCGCCATATCCGCCGGATTCCCGTCGTGCGCCCCGGCGGCCACGGCGTCCTGGAACCTGCGGTCCTTGCCCGCTTCCAGCAGCTGCGCGCGGATATTGGGTCCGAGCCGATCGAACAGGATCGACAGGAACACCGCGGCGCCGAGCGTGCCGCCGATCTGCCGGAAGAAGGTGGCGGCAGCCGTGGAGACGCCCATGTCCTTGGGCGGCAACGCATTCTGCAGCGCCACGATGAGCGGCTGCATGAGATTGCCCAGCCCGAAGCCCACGCACAGCATGAACAGCACCACGATCCAGAACGCCGTATCTGCCTTCAGGTAGTGCAGCAGGAACAGCCCGATGGTGATCATGGCCGAGCCCAGCAGCGTGTAGACGCGGTAGTGCCCGGTGCGCGAGATCAATTGCCCCGACACCACCGAGCCGATCATCATGCCCAGCACCATGGGGATCATCTGCAGCCCGCCCAGCATCGGGCTCGCACCCCGATCTGCCTGCAAATACTGTGGCAGCAGCAGGATTCCGCCGAACATGCCCGCGCCCACCACGAACGAGATGACCACGCCGAGCGCGAAGGTGCGGTTGGCGAAGATGCGCAGCGGGACGAGCGCGGCCTCTCCCAGCGCGGCTTCCACCAGGATGAAGGCGATCACCCCGAGCGCGCCGATCAGGTAGCAGACGATGGATCGCGCACTGTCCCAGCCCCATTCGCGCCCCTGCTGGGCCACGATGAGCAGCGGGCTCATGGCGATGATGAGCGCCAGCGCGCCCCAGTAGTCCACGCGGTCACGGGATTTCTCGCGTGGCGGCAGGCGCAGCACCCGGGTCACCACGACCAGGGTGAACAGGCCGATGGGCACGTTCACCAGGAACACCCAGCGCCAGCCCGCGATCCCGAGAATGCTGTGCTGTCCCGCGAGCAGCCCGCCCAGCACCGGCCCGATCACACTCGAGGTACCGAACACGGCCAGGAAATACCCTTGGTACCTGGACCTTTCGCGCGGGCTCACGATGTCGCCCACGATGGTCAGCGCCAGCGACATGAGCCCGCCCGCGCCCAGCCCCTGCAGCGCCCGGAAGGCGGCCAGCTCGTACATGGACTGCGCGAAGGTGCACAGCAGCGAGCCGGTCACGAAGATGGTGATCGAGGCGAGGTAGAAGGGCTTGCGCCCGTACATGTCCGAGAGCTTGCCGTACAGCGGCGTGGCCAGGGTGGCGGTGATCAGATACGCGGTGGTCGCCCAGGCCTGCAGCGAATACCCGTTCAGATCGTCGGCGATGGTGCGGATCGCGGTGGACACGATGGTCTGATCGAGCGCCGCGAGCAGGATGCCCAGCAGTAGCCCGCTGAGGATCACCATTATTTCGCGATGAGTGAAGCCGCCCGCACCGGTCGACTCGCCCACCTCGGATGTAGCCATGGTCAAACCTCCGGTCCCTCGCCCAAAACGATAGGCCGGGAACCGGAGGCATGGGGTCCTTTTACGAGGCCGGAAACCCCCTGGGGTCACTTCCCCCTGAACTCCGGGGGGCGCTTCTCGAAGACCGCCTGGATGGCCTCGGTGAGGTCCTCGGACGGCAGGAACGCCGAGTTCCAGGCCGACACGTAGCGCAGCCCGTCGGCGATCCTGCCGCGCTTGGGCTGGTCGAGCACGTCCTTGATGCCCTGCACCACCAGCGGCGGGTTGGCGGCGATCTCGCGCGCCATGGCGTGGGCGGCGTCCAGCACGGCCTGCTGGTCGGCGTACACGTCGTTGATCAGGCCGATCTTCTCGGCGCGGGCCGCGTCGATGTCCTTGCCGGTGTAGGCGAGTTCACGAACGTGTCCCTCGCCGATGATGCCCGGCAGCCGGTGCAGCGAGCCGATGTCGGCGACGATGGCCACCTTGGCCTCGCGCAGGCTGAACTTGGCGTCGGCGCTGGCCAGGCGGACGTCCGCGGCGGCGATGAGGTCCAGTCCGCCGCCGATGCACCAGCCGGAGATCGCCGCGATGACCGGCTTGACGCAGTCGGCGACCGCGGTGACCGAGTCCTGCATGCTGCGCACGTGCCTGAGGAAGTCGGTGCGCGGCCCGGCGAGCGCCCTGTCGGCCAGCAGCGGCCCGAACAGCGGGCTCATCGCCGGCAGGTCCAGGCCGTAGGAGAAGTGCGTGCCGGATCCGGTGAGCACGATGGCGCGGATGTCCGGGTCGGCGTCGAGTTCGCCGAAGATCAGCGGCAGTTCGCGCCAGAAGTCGGGGCCCATGGCATTGCCCTTGCCGGGACCGGTGAGCGTCACCTGGGCGATGTGGTCCTTGCTTTCGACCTCGAAAGCCTTCCATTCGGTCATCGGTCCAGCGTATCGGGGGTGCCGGGGGCGTGTCGGGCCGGTGTTAATCCTGTGCTAAATCTGCTGCGTCCCAGTATTTTCGAACCACTTTCCGGCGGACGATTAGCGGGTCCGCACAACTCGCCCATCCCGTGTGTGAGGTCTGGATGTTGATGCATCACGGAATCGGCCTCGACCGCTTCAATACGCTGCCCCGCCGCCGCGCGATTCATGCCCTCTACGAATGCTGCTGCAATGTCACCTGGGCCCAGAAGATCGCCGACGGCCGCCCGTACCCGGGCCATGCCGCACTCCAGACGGCCGCCGCGGCGGAGCTGCACGCCCTGTCCGCGATCGACCTGGAACGGGTCTTCGATTCCTGTGCGCACCAGTGGGTTTCGCAGCGCACCGTCGAGGAGCTGGCCCCGATCGTGCGCGACCGCCTCACCGAGCTGCTGGGCCCGGAGGAGGGCTATCCCGACTATTGATCCCCGGCACATCCACCGCAATCGCTCTACCCTGGTTGCCATGCGCAGGTCCCTGCCACCGGTCGCTTCGAAGGTCTCCGACACCTTGATCGCGCGCGGCCATCACGGGGTGATCATCACCCAGCCCAGTCCCACCCACACCGCACAGGAAGCCGCCGACGCGCTCGGCGTGACCGTCGGGGCGATCACCAAATCCCTGGTCTTCCTGCTCGACGACGATCCGGTGCTGCTGCTGGTGTCCGGCGCGCACCAGGTGCATCTGAGCCGCACCGGGGAGCGCCTCGAGGGCACGCTCTCCCGGGCGCCCGCGGCCATGGTCCGCGAGGTGACCGGGCAGCCCATCGGGGGTGTCGCCCCACTCGGGCACCCGACCAATCTGCCGACCTTCGTCGACACGGCGTTGTCGCAGTATCAGGAGTTGTGGGCCGCGGGCGGGCATCCGAACACGCTGTTCCGCACCACCTTCGGGGAATTGGTCCGGATCACCGCGGGCCTGGCCATCGACGTGGACTGAGCACCACCTACCGGCGAGGACCTGGCAATTTCCTACAGGTGGAATAACCGGGCGCTCGACCACGTAGTTTCGTGACGTGAGCGATTCCCCGACGCCCGGCACCGAGCTACACGTGCCCGACGATCTGAGCGGCATTACCGCGCAGCAGTACCGCGCCGCCATGCGGCACTATCCGGCCGGGGTCACCATCGTCACGCTCGAGTCCGACCAGGGTCCGGTGGGCTTCACCGCCACCTCGTTCGCCTCGCTCTCCGCACAGCCGCCGCTCATCTCGTTCAATATCGCCGAGACCTCCTCCAGCATCGAGGCCATGCTGCGGGCCGAATCGCTGGTGGTGCATTTCCTCGGCGAGCATCAGAAGCATCTGGCCCAGCGGTTCAGCCGGACCGCCGAGGAGCGTTTTACCGACCGGTCCCTCTGGACGACGCTCGGCAGCGGCGAGCCCGTCCTGCACGGCACGCCCATCTGGGTCCGCGCCACGGTCCATCAGCTCCTCCCGATCGGTGACCACACCCTGGTCATCGGCCTGGTCACCCAGGTGAACGACAACACCGAGAACTCCCCGGCGGTCGGCCCGCTGGTGTATTACAACGGCGCATACCACCGCGCCGAGATCGCCGACTGACTCAGGCGCCGACTCAGGCCGCGGCCGAGGCCGCCGTGCCGATGCCCAGCGCCGCCAGGATCGCCGCGCTCGCCTGCTCCAGCCGCACCCGAACGCGCGGCCGTCGCAGCAACTCCACCGCCCGTGCGGCAGCCACCGCCAGCAGGATCATTTCGATTGCCGCGACACTGGATTCGATGGCCCCGAGCGTGAGCGTGTTGAGGAATGTCACCCGGGTCAGGAACTGCGGCAGCACCGCGAGGTAGAACAATCCCACCTTCGGATTGAAGACACACGACAGCAATCCAGCAGCGAACGCCGAGCGCAGCGACGCCGGCGCGCCCTGCGCCACCGCGACATCCGCCCCGCCGGCCGCCGGGCCCGGCCCGCGCCGATGCGCCAGCAGCGCCCGAACGCCCAGGTACACCAGGTAGATTCCGCCGATCACCTTGAGCGTGCGATACGCGGTCGCCGACTGTTCCAGCAGCGCCGCGACCCCGGCCGCGACCACGGTGGCCCACACGATCCCGCCGAACGCCGAGCCCACGGCGGCCGCGATTCCAGGTCGCGATCCGGCCATCGAGAATCGCAGTACCAGAAAGGTATCCGGCCCCGGTGTGAGCGCGAGCAGCACACACAACCCCACGAAACTCAGTAGCAGCGGAAAACTCATGCCCTCCATGGCAACCCATCACCGCGGCCCGGCGCAAGGGTGAGATCGCCGACCCTGCCCCCGACGAACAGGGTCAACGACGCCCCGCGGAAATGACGAAGGCCGCCGCCCCTGTCGATCAACGGGGGTCGGCGACCTTCGGGGTTGCGAGTTTCAGTTCCGCGCGCTGAATTCCGCACCCAGCTCACGGAACAGGTCAGTGTTCATCGTGAACGCCAGTCGCGCCTCGTCGAGTACGCGATCGACCTCGGGGCCGTCGAGGGGAAGCTGGTCGAGGGCCTCGCGGTAGTCGCGCTTGAACGCGGCCGGGTTGGCGATGTCCTCGAAGACGTAGAACCGCACGCCGTCGCCCTTCTTGGGCAGGTTCCACAGCTTCTCGGCGGTACCGCGAATGACCTGGCCGCCGGAGAGATCGCCCAGGTAGCGGGTGTAGTGGTGGACGACATAGCCGGCCGGCCAGTCGCCCGCGCACTCCTCGATGCGGGCGGCGTAGGCGGCGGTGGCGGGCAGCGCGGTCAGTTCATCGCGCCAGTTCGCGCCGCCGAGGTGGGCCAGGTCGGCCTCCAGCGCGGCCAGCCGCGCCAGTTCCGGCTTGACGAACGGACCCGCGACCGGGTCAGAAGCCAGTGCGGCGGAGCGCTTTTCGAGGGCGGCGTAGACGAACCAGAGCTGGGCGGTGTACCGGTAGAAGGCCTCCACCCCGAGCTGCCCGCCGAGCATGTCGCGCATGAACGTGGAGTGTTCCGCCTCGTTGTGCTGCTGCTCGGTCGCGGTGCGAATGAGCGTCGAGAACGGGGTGCTGGTCTCCAGCATGGTCGGGCTCCTCGTGGTCAACTCGGGGGCACCCCACTTTGGCTACCCTAACTCAGACTCCGACCATACGCCCCAGCAACGTTCGCGCGATTCGAACTTTGCGGCCCACCCGATCCAACTTTCGGACGATTTTTCCGAAACGGATGTGCCGTTCGCCACACCCTCTCAGGTCCGCTGCAGCCACTGTGCGGTCTCCCGCAGTGCAGTGGCAGCCCGGGCGAAGTAGTCGACCAGCACCGCGAGCCGCTGCGGCCCGTAATCGTCGAACATCTCCGCCATCCGCATCCGCGGGCAGCAGCCTGATCTTCAGCTACATCCGGCAGGACTTCGGTGCGGAATACACCGAGCGCTTTCTCGCACCCGCCGGCCGGGGCGGCGGACGGGTTCCGGACCTCGAACGATGCGTCTGGGCCGAGAAGGTCTGACCCCGTCGGGCCGCGCGGGTCAGGGTTGACAAGCCCGCGATTCGTCTGCCAATCTCTGCGATCAGGTCATGAGTACCAGCGCGAAGCCCCGGCTTGCTGGTCGGCAACCCTCCTCCGCGGTGGGGTGCTCCGGGTGACGACCGGGCCGACGCCCGACCGGGCGCGGCAAGCGCGGACTCTCGATCGATTCCTGTTTTCCCGATCGCGTGTCCATGAACCCGACGGGATTTCGTGATGACTGCTTTCGCCGACCAGACCTGTGCCGCCCTCGCCGATGTCTCCGGCTGTGACCTGCGGGTCCCGCTGGTCCAGGGCGGGACGGCCGGCTACGCCAACTTCGACTACGCCGCCAGCGCACCCGCATTGCGGCAGGTCACCGACCGGGTCGCGGACCTGCTGCCCTACTACGCCAGCGTGCACCGCGGCGCGGGTTACGCCTCCCGGGTCTCCACCGACTGCTACGAGTCGGCCCGCGGTTCGGTCGCCCGCTTCCTGAACGCGGCCGACGACCAGGTGGTGGTCTTCACCCGCAACACCACCGACTCACTGAACCTGCTCGCCGCCTGCGTGCCCGGTGACACCGTGGTGCTGGACGTCGAGCACCACGCCAACCTGCTGCCCTGGACCCGGCGCGGCCGCCGGGTGGTTCCGGTCGCGGACACCATCGAGGAGACCATCCAGCGCCTGGTCGCCGAGCTGTGCTCGAAACCCGCTGCGCTGCTGGCGGTTACGGGCGCCTCCAATGTGACCGGTGAACTGCTGCCGCTGGAGCGGCTGGCCTGGATCGCCCACCAGTGCGGCACCCGCATCCTGGTGGACGCCGCCCAGCTGGCCCCGCATCGCCGAATCGACCTGCGCACCACCGGCATCGACTACCTGGCCTTCTCCGGCCACAAGACCTACGCCCCGTTCGGCGCGGGCGTGCTGGTCGGCCGCCGGGACTGGCTGGACGCGGCCGAGCCCTACCTGGCCGGCGGCGGCGCGGTGCGCTCGGTGAGCACCGAGGGCGTCGAATGGGCCCCCGCCCCACAGCGCCACGAGGCCGGTTCCCCGAACGTGCTGGGCGTCGCCGCCCTGGCCGCGGCCTGCGACGCCCTCGCCGAGCTGGACGAGACCACCGTGATCGAGCATGAGCAGTACCTCACCCACCGCCTGCGCTACGGCCTGAGAACCGTTCCGGGCGTGAACTTCCTGCGGATCTGGCGCGACAGCACAGACGCGGTCGGCATTGTCGCCTTCACCGTCGATGGCTTCGAGCCCGGCCAGGTGGCCGCCTACCTCTCCGCCGAGCACGGCATCGGGGTGCGCGACGGCCGCTTCTGCGCCCACCCGCTGCTGTCCCGCCTCGGTGTCGATGCCGCCCTGCGCGCCAGCATCGGCCTGGGCACCACCGCCGCCGACGTCGACCGCCTCGTCGAGGCCATCGCGACCCTGGTGGCGCGCGGCCCGGCGTGGAATTACGCCCGGACCGAAGGACATTGGAACCCGGTCCCCGAGACCCGTCCCTTCGGCAGTTCGGCCGAGGGTGGGGCGGCCTGCGGTTTCTGAACCGGCCCTGAACCGGTCAGGGCACCATGTAGCGGGCCGCGAGCACCTCGACGAGTGGATCGTCGTCGGCCACCGCGTCGAGCACTTCGAGGTCGTCCTGGACGGAGAGCTGCCGGGTGTCCTCCTGATCGGGGTCCGGCGGCCCATCCTCTTCGAGCTGGCGGATCAGCTTCTGCCGCACGCGCTCCTTCAGCGAATCGCTCATACGCAGAGCATGCCCCGCCTAAACCGGCGCGATCCAACCACCCCACGGTGTGTTCCGCACAACCGTGAAAACCAGGAGAAATGCCAGGGCCACCCACACCGCGTACCTGGGCAGCACCTGCGGTAGTCGCGGCGGCACCGGATTGCCCCGCCACCCGCGCACCACCCAGGCGCCCCACCAGGCGATGAAGCCCAGTGTCAACGGGAGCAGCAGCACATTGCTGTGGATGGCGTCGAGGATCCGGCCATCGGTGAGGTTGTGCAGCCCGCGCAACCCGCCGCAGCCGGGGCACCAGTATCCGGTCAGTTCGTAGAACGGGCACACCCCGTAGGCCCCCTGCACATGCGGATCCCTGAAGTGCAGCAGCGCCAGCCCGCCGGCCACCGCCCCACCGGCCAGCAGCGGTAGCCCCACGCCGAGCCACCGCGGCCGGGCGGGCGTTTCCATGACTGCTGCTGTCGTGGTGTCCACGACCATCAACGGTAGCCGCACCACCACCGCCCTGCCAGGTCGCACCGAACTTCGCACCAGGGAGAAGTCGAGCGTGTTTGGGTATGCTGCCCCGGCAATCGTTTTCGAGTTCGGGGGAATTCCACTCATGTCACAGCCACAAGGTGGCGGCCGGGCACGCGGCGCGATCGCCGTGGTCGGCGCCATCGTCATGATCATCGCCATCAGGGTCAGCGTCAACGTCGTCGACCGGGCGTTCGGCCTCATCGGCCTGCTGGCCGTCATTCTCGTCAGCGGCGGCGTCTGGTTCGCGCTCAAGAAGAAGCGGGAGAACGAGCAGACCGCCGCGCCCATGTACACACCGCCGGGGTACACACCGGCGCCGAGCCCCTACGACCAGGCGAACACCCCGGTCCACGGCTACCCCGCCCCGGTCGGCTCCTTTCCGCCGCCGACCGGTGCGCCGGATCAGGGCTACCTGCCGCCGCCCAGTGGTCCGGCCGCGCCGGGCGGAGCCCAGGGGTTCGCGCCGCAGGGCTACCCGGCTCCGCAACCCCAGCCCGGCTACCCCGCGCCGAATCAGCCCGGCTATGCTGCGCAGCCGTCGAATCCGTATGCGCCGCAGGGCTACCCGCCGCCGTCCGGCGGCTACCAGCAGCCGGGCCACCCGCAGCAGGGCGGCTACCAGCAGCCGCCGAACTACCCCCAGCCACACCAGCGCTAGTCCACCGCGCTCGGTTTCCGAACGGCCCGTACCGGATTCGATCCGGGGCGGGCCGTTCGCGTTCCGGCGTCAGCGAATCGGCGCGCGCTCCACCACGGGCGCGGTCAGCACCCCCGCGAGCATGTCCACGATCTCCCCCCACGCGGTCACGTCCCCCGCGGCCACCCGCCCGGCCTCCACGGCCCGCTCGTGGTCGGCCAGCAATGCGAACAGCACGGTCGGCAAGGCGCGTAACCGCCGCAGCCGCAACCGTTTCGGCAGGTCTGTGAGTTCCCGCTCCAGCTGCTGCATGATCACCCGCACCGAGGTGCGCCGCGCGGATTCCAGATTGGCCGCGTCGGTGACGGCCGGATGGGTGTGGATCTGTTCGAGGAACCGCGCGTAGTGATTGATGCCGTGCCGGTCACTGAGCTCGAGCATGGGGATGACCAGTGCCTCCAGCAGGTCGTGCACGCCGGTCGCGCCCGTTCCGGCCTGTTCGGCCAGTAGTTCCAGCCGCCGCACCTCCAGGGTGGCCAGCCGGTGTTCGACCACGGCCTCGATGAGCCCGTCGCGGGAGCCGAAGTGGTACTGGATCGCCGAGTTGTTCCGCTGCCCCGCGGCTGCCGCGATATCGCGCAGCGGCACCGCCTGTCCGCGCTCGGCGATCAGCTGCTCCGCCGCGAGAATGATGCGCTCGCGCGCTTCTGTCACTGCCATTCGGACACCGTCACTGCCACCTGTTGATCCTTGCCACAGTCTGCACCATAGCTGTTCACCAGCGGATAAAGAACTTATCCTTGACGATTAAGAATAAATGCTTAAGGCTGCTTGTGACTGTCGTCACTCCCAGAAGGACTGAATTCGCGATGATCCTGGACACCTTCCGACTGGACGGCCGCGTCGCCGTCGTGACCGGCGCGGGCCGCGGCATCGGCGCCGCCACCGCGCTCGCCCTCGCCGAAGCCGGTGCGGACGTGGCCATCTCGGCCCGCACCGCCGCTCAGCTCGACGAGGTGGCGGGCAAGATCCACGCGCTCGGCCGCCGCGCCATCACGGTCCCCGCGGACCTGTCGGATCTTTCCGCCGTCACCGCGCTGGCCGAAACCGCCGCCGCCGAACTCGGCCGCATCGACATCGTGGTCAACAATGTCGGCGGCACCATGCCCAACACCTTCCTCACCACCACCCCCGAATTCCTCGAGGAGGCATTCCGTTTCAATGTCTCCACCGCGCACGCCCTGACCCAGGCCGCGGTGCCGCACATGCTGAAGAACGACGGCGGCTCGGTCGTCAATATCTCCTCGATGATGGGCCGCTCCCCCGGCCGCGGCTTCCTCGCCTACGGCACCGCCAAGGCCGCCCTCGCGCACTGGACCCGGCTGGCCGCCGCCGACCTGTCCCCCCGCATCCGGGTGAACGCCATCGCGGTCGGCTCGGTGCTCACTTCCGCGCTGGAAGTCGTTGCGCAGCAACCGGAGATCAAGCAGCAGATGGAGGACGCCACCCCGCTGCACCGGCTCGGCGAGCCGTGGGAGATCGCCGCCGCGATCGTCTACCTGAGCTCCCGCGCGGGCGGCTACATCACCGGCAAGGTGCTCGAGGTGGACGGCGGCATCGCCGCACCCAACCTGGACCTTCCCATCCCCGACCTGTAATCCGCCGCGCCGCAGGAGTTTCCCATGAAGTACCGCGTAGTCCAGTGGAGCACCGGCAATGTCGGCCGCCGCACCCTGCGCTCCATTATCGCCCGCCCCGAGCTCGACCTGGTCGGCGTCTGGGTATCCAGCGCCGCCAAGGCCGGCAAGGACGCGGGCGAGCTGGCCGGTCTCGACCGCGAGATCGGCGTCACCGCAACCCAGGACGCCGAGGCGCTCCTGGCCCTGAAGCCCGACTGCATCGTCCACACGGCCATGGCCGACGACCGCCTGATGGAGGCGGTGGAGGATCTGAAGACCTTCCTCCGCGCCGGCATCAATGTCGTCTCCAGCAGCCCCGTCTTCCTGCAGTTCCCCTACGGCACCCTCCCCGACGAGGCCATCGCCCCGATCGTGGAGGCGGCCAACGAGGGCGGCGCCTCCCTGTGGGTCAACGGCATCGACCCCGGCTGGGCCAACGACTGGCTGCCACTGCTGCTGTCCAGCGGCTCCGAGCGCATCGACAAGATCATCTGTTCGGAGGTGATGGACTACTCCACCTACGACAATCCCAAGGTCCTGTTCGACATCATGGGCTTCGGCAGCGCCCTCGACGACTTGCCGCTGCTGCTCCAGCCCGGCGTCCTCACCCTCGCCTGGGGCAGTGTCATCCGCCAGCTGGCCGCCGCCCTCGACATCGAACTCGACTCCGTCACACAGCATTTCGAGCGCCTGCCCGCGAGCGAAGAGCTGAAGGTGGGCAGTCGCACCATCGCCGCCGGCACCGCCGCCGCCCTCCGCTTCCAGGTGCACGGCATCAGCAAGGGCCGCGAGGTCCTCACCCTGGAACACACCACCCGCCTGCACCCCGACCTCGCCCCCGACTGGCCCCAACCGGCCGGAAAGGGTTGCTACCGAGTCGAAGTCAAGGGCGAACCCGACTACCTCCTCGACCTCCAGCTCTACAGCAACGGCGACCACGCCGAAGCCGGCGTCGTCGGCACCGCGGCCCGCCTGGTCAGCGCCATCCCCGCCGTGGTCCAATCCCGCCCCGGCCTCCTGACCGCCATGGATCTCCCCCTGACCACCGGCCGCGGCCTGGTCTCCTGATCCCCCGACGAGAAAGGGTGAGGACCGACAACGGTCCTCACCTTTGTCGTCGGCATCGTCCGGCCGTCGCGCTCATGACGTTTGATCACCGCCCTTGCGTTCCCGAAAGAGCTTGTACACCGCGATGGCGTCATCGCGCGGCTGGTAGCGCATGGGCAGACGCCGCTGGTCCCAGGGCTTGGCGATCTCACCGTAGAAAGTACTGGGTTCGAAGTACTTGTCGTTTCCGCCGGCCAGATATGGCGCGCAATCCTCGCGAGTGGCCAGAAAAACGACCTGATCGGGCGCGCAGTGATACAGCGCCGCCAGACACATCGGGCACGGATGGGCGATGGCGTACACCGTGCATCCGGTCAGGTACTCCGTGCCCAGCTTCCGGCACGCCTCGCGGATGGCGCGAATCTCCGCGTGGTCGGTCGGGTCGTGAGTAGCCTGGACGCAATTCCTGCCTTCGGCGAGGATTTCACCGTCCTTGACGACGACGGTCCCGAACGGCAGTCCGCCCTCGGCGACGCTGGTACGCGCGATCTCGATGGTGCGCTGCACGAAATCCCTGGTCGAATCCGTCATCAGCCGACCGATTCCGGGCGAATCACCGCGCCCGCGGCAACGTCTTCCATCCGCGCCGGGCCGGTTCCCTTGGCCGGGTCCGTCTTCCACGGCCAATCGTTGGAATGGAAGGGCGCCAGAGTCGGCAGCAATGCCTTCTTGCCCCGTTCGGCCATCTCCCGCTCGATGGCCGCCCGGCCGCCACCGCCGAGCAGTTCGACATCCATGAGGAAGTAGTCGCGGAAGAAGACCATGCCGAGCGAACGGTCGGCGACGATGCGGCCGAGCACGTCGAGCATCTTCTCGGGTGTGGTCTCGAATTCCGGTGTCTCGACGAGCAGCAACCGGTCACCCATCGTCTCGGTGCCCATGAACTGGACGAGAATGCTGTACAGGATGTTGTTCTGCCGTGCGATGTACAACGAATTACTGACCGCGTAGGTGCGCTCCCAGTCCGTGCCGAGTTGCTCCTTCCACCCTTCGATGACGTTCATCCAATGGCCCACCTGGGCGCCCGAGCCGATGCCGATCGACTTGGCCGAATACGGTACGACGCCGCGGATGTACTTCTCGACTTCGTCGTAGCTGTAACCACCCTGCGCGAGGCACTCGTCCATGAAGGTCAGATTGCGCTGCAGAATGGCCCGGAGGAGGGAGCGATCGTCCTCGGAGATATCCAGGGCGTCAAGGCCTTCGAGGGCCGGCCGATGCTGCGCCCGATACATCTCGAGCGGGGCTCGCCACAGCTGATTCGCGTATGCATCGAACAGGTACGGTGAGACGATCTCGTAGATGGCCATCGTGCTGTGGCCCACCGACTTCGCCAGCTGGTACACGATCGGCACCGGCGGCGCGTATTCGGGCTCCCGGCCGGGCCGGTAGAGGATCATCTGCCCGCCTTCGCCGGTGAACAGCGCCAGGATGATGGGCACCTGGTCGCGCATGTTCTGCTTGAATTTCACCAGGGATGTTTCGTAGAGCTGCAACATCGACTCGTTCAACGCGAGGACCGCGTGCTCGGCGACGGTGCGCGCACTCGCGGGCGGCTCGTCGGCGACGACCGGGCGCATGAATTCCGGGACTGCGTGGCCATTGGATTCGGCCATAACGATCACTCCTCCTTCTCACGGCAATTTCCAGAACACGACGGTCACCAGCCAGAACACGACCGCCCAGAACACCATCACCGCGGCAATCAACAGAGCGCCCCGCATATTGGTCGCCGTGGTCGGCGCTTCGGGGTCCGGGTGCAGCCACCGTTCGAGCAATGGATTCACATAGAAAGGCATCGTCACGAAGGTCATGACGAAGCTGGACAACAGGTTTCCGATCGCCATGCCCAGCCACAGCGGGAGCCGCGCCCAAGCCAGCGCCAAGGTGAGCAGCACGACCGTCGGATACAGGCCGACCCACACCGCGATCGACGTCTTCGTCCGCGACGGCGTCCGCGCCCGGCCCCCATGTTCGTCGAATGCGAACCAGCTGCCGAACGAGTTGTCGATCGTGCGTAATCGAAAGTCGCTGAACCGCTTCCCTTCGTCGAGCAACTGCCGGCGCTCGGCCGAGGTCAGCCACCCGTCCAGGTCAGCGGCGGTGTCGTAGCGGTAGAGCATGGTCCACTCGTCCTGCACGCCCTCGATCGGCCGGAAGATCTCGGCACCGCGGAAGCCCGGAAACTTGTTCTCCGCCAACCGAAGTCGCTCCTGCCAGGCCAGGAACTCGTCGATGTGCTCAGGCGGGACCCGATGGGTCACCACGGCCGTGACGAGGGTGTCGGGGGGCGCGGCCCCGCCCGTCACGATCTGCTGCGTGGGTGCGCCGTCGAGGTAGCGCCGTCCTTCGGCGAGCCGGTCCTGACGCGTGGCACTGTTGATCCACGCGCGCAGATTCGGGATCGAGTCGAAGCGGTAGATCACCGACCATTGCGGCTGCACGGCTGTCGGCGGGTTGACCTCGGCGGCGATGAATCCCGGATAGTGCGACGCCATGCTGTTCAGCCCGTGCTGCCAGGAGAGGAAAGCTTTTTCGCAGCCGGGCCGGACCGTTTCGCCGATGATGACGGTGGCGGCGTTGATGGCCGACTGCTCGCGGGTCATCGATGTCTCCGGCACTCAGCCGGTCGAGGTCAACCGGACCGGTTGCCGGGACCTGAAGATGCGGTCGGGAGTGAGCGGCAGCTCGCGATATCGGACGCCGGTCGCGTCATATACCGCGTTCGCCAGTGCCGGTGCGACCGGGTTGATGCAGCACTCGGCAATCCCCTTGGACCGCGCCGGACCCACCGAGTCGGTCGAGCCGACCAGGATCACCTCGGTGCGCGGAGTGTCGGCGTAGGTCGGTATGCGGTAGTTGCGCAGCGTCGGATTGGTCATGACGCCGTTTTCGTCGACGAGATAGTTTTCGGTCAGCACGAAGCCGAGTCCTTGTGCCACACCGCCTTCGATCTGACCGCGCACCTGTGCCGGGTTGATGACCACTCCGGCGTCGGTGGCCTGCACGCTGTAGAGGATGCGGATCTCACCGGTCACGCGATGCACCGCGACTCGGAAGGCCTGCGTGTTGTAGGCGAGGCTGCGCGGCGACCCGTACGCCTTGCGTGATTCGGTCAACCGCGTACCCCGGCGGCGGGCGGCCGCCGCCAATTCGGTCAATCCGATGCGGGTGTCGCCACAGCGCACGGCATCGTCATCCATGACGCACGCGGCCAAGTCGACCCCGGTATGCGTGGCGGCGAAGCGCAGAATCCGGTCGCGCAACGCGGCGGACGTCCGCTGCACCGCATTGCCGGCCACGAACAGACCCGCGCTCGCGAATGCGCCGGTGTCGAAACCCGTGCGGTCGGTGTCGGCCTGGACGAGCCGGATCCGTGCCGGCGTGGTGCCCAGCTCGGCCGCGGCGATCTGCACGTGCGCCGTCGGTGTCCCCTCACCGAATTCCACAGTGCCCACGGCGATCTCATAGATGCCGTCGTCGCCGAGGGTGGCCAGCCCGACCGAGACATGTTCGGTCGGCGGTGCGGTTTCGTGCATCGACGCGGCTGTGCCGGTGCCGATCTGCCAGTCCTCCCCCAGCGCCTGCCCGTCGGGGTGGGCACGCAGCGCGGCGTCGACCCGGTCGATGCACGCGGCCAGTCCATCCTCCGTGAACGCTACGTCGTTGGCCTCGTCCTCGATCGACAGCAACGCGTCACCGGGCCGAACGATATTGCGGCGGCGCAACTCCAGCGGATCCATGCCGAGGGCGACGGCCAGCTCGTGCATCGCCGACTCCACCGCGAAGACCGGCTGGGTCATGCCGTAACCGCGCAGTGCACCACTGGGCACGGTGTTGGTGTAGACCGAGTAGCCGTCGAATTTCTTGTTGGGACAGCGGTACGCCGCGATCGCGCCGCCTCCGGCGAACAACGTCTCGCCGGCGTGATTGCCGTAGGCACCGGTATTGGAGACATTGCGGAACTCGAAAGCGGTCAGTGTTCCGTCGGACCGCGCCCCCAGCTTCACCGTGATCTTCATCGGATGTCGCGGTGAGGCAGTGGTGAACTCCTCCTCGCGCGTGTATTCCAGACACGTCGGCCGGCCGGTGTCCAGCGTCGCCAGCGCCACCAGATCTTCGCTGATCACTTCCTGCTTACCGCCGAAGGCGCCGCCGACGCGCTTGCAGAACACCCGAATCTGATCGGGTCGCAGGTCGAACAGGTGGGCCAGCTTCCCCTTCGCGATCCACGGCGATTGCGAACTGGTCCGCACGTGCAGCCGGCCCGCTTCCATCCAGGCGATCGATCCGTGCGTCTCCAGATGGGCATGCTGCACCCGCGGTGAGAAGTACGTGCCTTCGTGAATTACGTCGGCTGCGGCGAATCCCTGTGCGACATCGCCGATTTCGCCGTGTAACTCGACGAGGATGTTGTGCACGGGGTCCTGCACGAACGGGTCGTGGGATTCGTGCAGCTGCGGCGCACCGGATTGCATCGCCTGCTCGGGATCGAATACCGCCGGCAGCACCTCGTAATCGACGTCGACCTTGCGACAGCCCTCCTCCGCGGCACCGATCGATTCGGCCAGCACCGCGACCACCCGTTGGCCGGCGAAGCGCACCACGTTGTCCAGGATGTAGGTGTCGTCGGGGTCGACGAGATGATCGGTGTGGATCGCGGTGGAGAACAGCCTCCGGGGCACGTCTTCCCACGTGTACACGCGGTGCACTCCGGGCACGGCCAGCGCCGCGGACTTGTCGATGGAGACGATGCGCGCATGGGCATGGGGTGAGTGCAGCACCTTCAGATGGAGCATCCCGGGCAGCTCGGTGTCCATCGTGTACTCGGCGCGCCCGGTCACCACGTCGGCCCCGGCCGGCGTACCGACACTGGTGCCGATCGCCCGGCCCGGTGCGGCGACTTCGATGCCGGCCACGCCGTTGATCGCGTCCTCGATTGCCCGATAGCCGGTGCAGCGGCACAGGTTTCCCTTCAACGCGTGCGGCAGGTCCTGCTTCTGCTCGTCGGTGAGGGCGGATGCCGTCATGATCATCCCGGCTGTGCAGAAGCCGCACTGGAATCCCGGGGCCTCGAGAAACTGCCGCTGCATCGGGTGCATGTCCTCGGGTGAACCGAGCCCCTCGATCGTCGTGACCTCATGGCCGTCGGCACGGAACGCCGGCGTGAGGCAACTGTGCACCGGACGACCGTCGAGCCAGACCGTGCATGCGCCGCAGTCACCGGCGTCGCACCCCTTCTTCACCCCGAACCAGCCCAGCTGACGCAGGAAAGTCCGCAGGCACTGACCGGGGGGCGGCTCTTGGGAGAACGTCTTCCCGTTGACGACATAGCTCATCGCAAGCCTCCGGATTTCACCGCAAGCCGCCAAGTTCGACCCGGATCTCCTCGGCGTAGTGCTTGGCCAGGTGCTTACGGTGACCCGGCGTGCCGTTGGGGTCGGCGAACCAGACATCGGCATGTATCGCGTCGATGTGGTCCTGCAGGGTGTCGGCATCGGGCACGGTGTCGAACCGCAGCACAACCGGGTGCGTGGTGCCCGCCGTGATGGTGAGCAACAGATCACGGGTGCCAGGTGTCTGGGTCGCGACCATGAATATTGTGGAACGGCCGAGCTTGGTCAGGGTGAATCGCCGGTGCGTGTGGCGCTTGCGCAGAGCGTCACCGGGAATGTGCACACTTCGCAGGATTTCCCCGGGCCACAGCGCATTTCGATGGTTGCCGAGGACGAAATCCTTCGCCGCGATCGTTCTCTCGGTTCCGTCCGCGGCCCACACGCGATAGGTCGCCTCGAGCGCCACGGTCAGAGTGATCATCGGTCCGGCCGGCAGGGACATACAGATATTGCCGCCCACCGTCGCGGCATTCCAGATCTTGAACGACGCCAGGAAGGCTTCACAGCTGGTGCGCAGCAAGCTGCCGGCCGGCCGACCGGCCGGCGGTACGAACTCGTGCAGCTCCCTGATCGTGCACGTCGCGCCGATCTCGAGGCCCTCGCCGTCGGCCACCAGGTGAGGCCAGCCGAGTTCGGTGAGGTCGACCAGCCTGTGGACGTTCGGCTGCGGCTCGGAGAACAGCCACGTGCCCCCGGCCAGCCACGCGTCTCCGGTGTGCCAGTCCGCACCCGGCCGGTCGGAAGGTGGGCGGAGGACGTCGACGACGGTGTTCAGATCCATACGAGCCCTCCGCCGACACGCCGTCAGGCGCTGCTGAACAGACTGACCGTAGAGTTCCGGGTCGATTCTGGAAACTCTTCTCACACGGGTTCACCGAGTGATTTGTTCGCAATGAATCATGATCGCGTTTTCCCAGACTGACATTGAGCGGGAGATACTGTCAATATCCGTGGATGGTTGATCACCAGGCGACCTCCGCCGCGCAACGATATGCGCTGACGGCGGGTTGACCTGGATCTTTCGTGGAGCTGACGCATCGGCCAGACCGGGTTCGGATCGGTGTTCCGCGACCGGCCGCCGGGTTCCACGGGCGGCCCGCGTCATGATCACACAGGGCAAGCCTCCGCACGCATGCAATGAGTTCGCATGCCAGGCAGACGATTTCGATCCGCGCGGTTCCCCGGTGCCGCCGCACCGGGATTCGATCCCGAAACGACAGCAGGTGGAGAGCGGGATTCGCTCTCCACCTGCTTGTTTGGAGCCGCCTGGGGGAATCGAACCCCCGACCTTTTCATTACGAGTGAAGCGCTCTACCGACTGAGCTAAGGCGGCGTGCCTTCCGGCGGTGCGAGTCTATCGTCTCGCGCCCGAATCGCGAAAACGGGAGCTCGCGGTGATCGGGGACACGCCCGGGTCAGGCGGAACGGGCCGCGATCAGGGCCGCGGCCATGGCGGCGAGGGCGAAGCGCGGCTTCACATTGGTCTCGAGGGCCTCGCGGCAGTCGAGCACCGCCTGGATGGAGAGCAGCAGGCCCTCGGGGCGGACATCGGTCGCGAGTTCGCGGATCTGGTCGGCCATGTCCGGGTGGGTGAGGGTCACGCCGGAGGAGGAATCCGCGGTGGCCGCGCCGAATCGGACCGCGAGCGCGTCCCGGTACAGGCCCGCGACATCGATCAGGGCCCGGTCCAGGGCATCGCGCCCGGTGCGGGTGGCCCGCGACTTCTGGCGTTTCTCCAGGTCTTTCAGCGCACCGGCGGAACCGCGGGTCGCCGAGGCGGTGCCCTTACCCGTGCCGCCCGCGCCCAGCGCGGTGGCCAGTTCCTCGCGTTCCTTCCCGTCGCGCTCGGCACTGACCTGCTTGGCCTCGTCATCGGCGGACTTCACCAGTTCGTCGGCGGCCGCATACGCCGCTGCGGGCCGGGCGGTCGCCGTGACCAGCGCGAGGGCTCGTTTGCGCCGGGCCCGGGCCTGGTCGTCGGTGGCCAGCCGCCGGGCGCGCCCGACATGTCCACCGCTGATCGAGGCCGCCCAGCCGGCGGTCTTCTGGTCCAGCCCGTCCCGCTCGTGCAGCACCCGCGCGATCGAATCCACCGACGGCGTCGCCAAATGCACGTGCCTGCACCGGGATCGCAGCGTCACCGAAATGTCCTCGGGATCCACCGACGGCGCGCACAGCAGGAACACCGTGCGCTCCGGCGGCTCCTCCACCACCTTGAGCAGCACATTGCCCGCCGCCTCGGTCAACCGGTCGGCGTCCTCGACCACAACCACCTGCCAGCGCCCGGTGCTCGGCCGCCGCGACGCCACCTGCACGATCTCGCGCATCTCCTTGGTTCCGATGCTCAAACCCTCCGGCACCACCCGCCGCACATCGCCGTGTGTCCCGGCCATGGTGGTCGTGCACGCGTGACACCGCCCGCATCCGGGCGTCCCCTCGTCCGTGCACTGCAGCGCCGCCGCGAAGCACAGCGCCGCGACCGACCGCCCCGATCCGGGCGGCCCGGTGAACAACCACGAATGCGTCATGGCCGACGACGATCCGGCCCCACCCCGCGCCGCCACCGCCGCAGCCGTCAACTCGGACTCGACCGCACCCTGGCCGACCAGCCGATCGAAGACACCCGCCACGCCGACCACCTTAGCCGCCGCCCCCGACAGCCCGGCCGGGAGTCAGTTCGCGCGCTGATATGTCGTGTTCGCGCCGTCCAGGGCCTCGCGGATGATGTCCGCGTGCCCGGAGTGGTGCGCGATCTCCCGGAAGATGTGCAGCAGGATGTAGCGCACGGTGAGCCACTGCCGCTCCGGCGCCCAGGGCGCGGTCGGCGTCGGCACCGAATCCTCGAGGTTGGGTAGCTCGCGGATCAGCTTGCCGGTGTGCTCGGCCACCACCTCCCACTCGGCCAGCAGGCCAGCGACCGTCTGTTCCGGATCCAGCCGATACTCGGAATCCATTCGGGAGACATCGAATTCGGAGTTCGGGTCGCGCTCGACAAGGATGGTGGTCCAGTGCCGCTCGATATTCACCGCATGGCTGAGCAGACCGCCGAGGGTGAGTTCACTGACCGTGGTGCGCTGGCGCGCCTGCTCGTCGTCGATGCCGCGGACGGTGATCCGGAACAGCTCGCGCTGGCTGTCCAGGATCTTGATCAGTTCTTCACGCTCGTGGTCGACGGTCATCGAATGTCCTTCCGCTGGTGCGTGTTCCGGATTACACGCTACGGCAGGCCACCGACAGACACACCGGCCGAAAAGCAAAGCGCCCCCGTCGTGAGGGGCGCTTCGATCAGGTCAGGACTGCGAGGCCGCGGTCTTCTTCGCCGCCGCCTTCTTGGCCGGGGTCTTCTTGGCCGCCGCTGCCTTCTTGGTGGTGACGCCGTCAGCCGTCTTGGCCGCCGCCTTCTTCGCCGCCGCCTTCTTGACCACGGTCTTGGCCACCGCGGTCTTCTTCGCGGCCGCCTTCTTGGCGGTCTTCTTCGCGGCCTTCTTCACCGGCCCGCGCGCCCGCCGGTCCGCCAGCAGCTCCGAAGCCCGTGCGTCGGTGATGGATTCGACCTCGTCGCCCTTGCGCAGGCTGGCGTTGGTCTCACCGTCGGTGACATACGGGCCGAACCGCCCGTCCTTGATCACCATCGGCTTCTCCGACACCGGGTCCACACCCAGCTCGCGCAGCGGCGGCGCACTGGCCGACTGCCCGCCGCGCCGCTTGGGCTCGGCGTAGATCTTGAGCGCGTCCTCCAGCGTCACCGTGAAGATCTGATCCTCACCGGTGAGCGAGCGTGAGTCCGTGCCCTTCTTCAGATACGGCCCGTATCGCCCGTTCTGCGCGGTGATCTCGTCCCCGGAGGACGGGTCCACACCCACCACGCGCGGCAGCGACAGCAGCTTGAGCGCGTCGTCCAGGGTCACCGACTCCACGCTCATGGACTTGAACAGCGACCCGGTGCGCGGCTTCGGCTTGTCGGCCGCCTTCTTGGCGGTCTTCTTCGCAGTGGTGTCCAGATCCTCCGCAGGCTCCGGCAGGATCTCGGTGACGTAGGGGCCGAAACGTCCCTCCTTGGCGACGATTTCGTGCCCGGTCGCCGGATCGGTGCCCAGCGAGCGACCTTCCTGCGGAGTCGCGAACAGCTTCTCCGCGACCTCGGGCGACAGCTCGTCCGGCGGCAGATCGTCGGGCAGGTTGGCCCGCTGCGACACCGGACTCCCGTCCGGGTCATCGGGATTGACGACCATGCGCTCCAGGTACGGCCCGAACTTGCCGACCCGGACCACCACATCGCGGCCCTCGTCATCGCTGAAGAGCTTGATGGAGTTGACTTCTCGCGCGTCGATGCCGTCGAGTCGTTCGCCCACCATCCTTTTCAGGCCGCCCGACCGCGCCACCGAACCCTCGGCACCGTGATCGCCACCGAAATAGAAGGAGGACAACCAGTTTCCGCGCTGCTCGCGGCCACCGGCGATGGCGTCGAGATCGTCCTCCATGGCGGCGGTGAAGTCGAAGTCCACCAGCCGCCCGAAGTGCTCCTCCAGCAGCCCGATCACCGCGAACGCCACCCACGACGGCACCAGCGCGCTCCCGCGCTTGTACACGTAGCCGCGGTCGAGAATCGTCTTGATGATCGAGGAATAGGTGGAAGGACGGCCGATGCCGAGATCTTCCAACGCCTTGATCAGCGAAGCTTCGGTGAAGCGTGCGGGCGGATTGGTGGTGTGCCCGTCCGGCTCGAGCTCGACGGCCGTCACGCCCTGGCCCTCGGTCAGCGCCGGCAGCCGCGATTCGGCGTCGTCGGACTGGCCGCCCGCCTCCTCGTCGACACTCTCCACATACGCCTTGAGGAATCCCGGGAAGGTGATCGTCCGGCCGGACGCCGAAAACACGCACTCCTCACCGCTATTCGCGATGCCGGTAATGCGCACCGTCAGCGTGGTGCCGCGCGCGTCCTGCATCTGCGAGGCCACCGTGCGCTGCCAGATCAGCTCGTACAAACGGAATTCGTCGCCGTCGAGCTTGGCGTGCAACTGTCCCGGTGTGGCGAAGGTGTCGCCTGCGGGACGAATGGCCTCGTGCGCCTCCTGCGCATTCTTGACCTTGCGGGTGTACTGCCGCGGTGTGGGACTCACGTATTCCGCGCCGTACAACTGCGTGGCCTGCGCCCGGGCCGCCTGAATCGCCGACTCCGACAAAGTCGTCGAGTCGGTACGCATATAAGTGATGTAACCGTTCTCGTACAACCGCTGCGCCACCCGCATGGTGCGCTCGGAGGTGAAACGCAGCTTGCGCGCGGCCTCCTGCTGCAGCGTCGAGGTCATGAACGGCGCGTACGGCTTTCGCGTGTACGGCTTGGATTCCACCGAGGAAACCGTGAAGTCCACGCCGTGCAGCGATTCCGCAAGCCGCTGCGCATAGCCGGCGTCGAGTACGACGACACCCTGTGATTTCAGCTGTCCGTCGGATCCGAAATCGCGACCGGTCGCCACGCGAGCGCCCTCGACACTGACCAGCCGCGCACCGAAGACCCGCGGATTCCCGCGGTCCTCCTGCCCGCGCCCGCCCGCGTCCAGCTTGGCCGCGATATCCCAGTACTCCGCGGACCGGAACGCCATGCGCTCCCGCTCGCGCTGCACGATGACGCGCGTCGCCACCGACTGCACCCGGCCCGCCGACAGCCGCGGCATGACCTTCTTCCACAGCACCGGCGAGACCTCGTAGCCGTAGAGCCGGTCCAGGATGCGCCGCGTCTCCTGCGCGTCGACCAGATCCTTGTCCAGCTCACGGGTATCGGCCGCGGCGGCCTGAATGGCGGGCTCGGTGATCTCGTGGAACACCATGCGCCGAACCGGCACCTTGGGCTTGAGCGTCTCCAGCAGGTGCCAGGCGATGGCCTCGCCCTCGCGGTCGGGGTCGGTGGCGAGGTAGAGCTCGTCGGCATCGGCCAGCAGGCTCTTCAGCTCACTGACCTTCCCCTTCTTATCGGGGCTGACCACATAAATGGGCTCGAAATCGTGATCGACATCCACGCCGAGCCGAGCCCACTGCTGTCCTTTGTATTTGGCGGGCACATCCGCCGCACCCCGCGGCAGGTCCCGAATATGACCGACCGAGGCCTCCACGACATAGCCGCGGCCCAGGTAGGGGGCGATCTTCTTGGCCTTCGTCGGCGACTCGACAATCACGAGACGACGCAGGGAACGGCCCTGGTCGGGCGCTGCCTGGGGGTTCGGCGCTGCACCGCGGTCTCGTGTTGCCACCGGCGAACACACCTTTCATCTCGATCCGCGTCGGCGCTGGTGTACGCGCTCTACGCGGCTGGGGCAAACGGCCGCGATGTCCGATATCGCTGCCAGCAACGTTTATACCGTGTTCGAAGGCCGTGGCTGGTGCACGGCGACGATGTAGCCCCTGATCGTGATCGAGTGTAATGGGTCCAGATATGGGTCGTCCCCCACCGCCGGGGGCGATGGGGGACGGAACCTGAGGGGTTGGCTCGCTCAGGAGAGCGCGCGAACACCAGTGGCCTGCGGGCCCTTGGTGCCCTGGCCAACCTCGAACTCGACCTTCTGGTTCTCCTCGAGGGTGCGGAAGCCCGACCCCTGGATCTCGGAGTAGTGGACGAAGACGTCAGCGGAGCCGTCCTCGGGCGCGATGAAGCCGAACCCCTTCTCCGCGTTGAACCACTTCACAGTTCCCTGTGCCATTCTGTTCCTTCTCTTTCCATACCGGAACGGCGGACAACTGGGTTCATCCACCGGGTCCGTTGAGACCGCTGTACTCTGTTCCCCCTGCAGGAAAGCACCTAGTACACCGTTCGCAACATCGATCCTGCTGATGGTTTGGACTTTCGATCCGTTCCCTCGAACACAGAAGCTTGCGACCAGGAACCAGTGAACCATGTCTTCCGGGAATTCAACAGCGGAGTTACCCACAATTTGCAAAAAAGTTGATCTTGCGAATGCGCAGGTGAGGGGCATAATGCCCAAATCCGTACTTGAAGTTGGTTTGCTTCCGGATAACAGAGCGAGTATCTGGCAAACGGGGTGTGAGGCAGGTCGCTACTCTGCAGTGAAATGGCAGGTGAGGCCGCGGGCGCACACACGTTTCGCACCCATTGGGCGTGTCGCGGTGACGCTTCGATGAATGGCGGGGATCCGATGCGTCGATCCGGAGACAACAGCGACATCAGCTACGGGAGATCGTTGCTGAATCGTGTCCTTAACAGCCCTCTTTCGGGTGACCCCCGACTCACCCATGTCAGCGAGCTACCGCCGCGCGCGGCGCAGATCACGAAATGGCCCGAATGGACATCTCCGGATGTCATCGCCGCAGTTCAGGCGGCCGGAGTCGCGGAGCCGTGGAGCCACCAGAGCCGGGCCGCGGAATTGGCCGCGGCGGGGCGGCACGTGGTGGTGTCGACCGGGACGGCGTCCGGGAAATCGCTGGCGTATCAGCTGCCGGTTTTGACCGCGCTGCAACAGGATCCGCGGGCCACGGCGCTCTATCTGTCGCCGACCAAAGCGCTGGGGGCCGATCAGCTGCGCATGGTCAACGAGCTGACCAGCGAAGATCCGCTGCGCACCATTCATCCCGCGCCGTATGACGGCGATACGCCGGCGGAAATCCGGCAGTGGGTGCGGGCGCACGCGCGATGGGTGTTCACCAATCCGGACATGCTGCACGTCGGAATGCTGCGGTCTCATCAGCGGTGGGCGCGATTGTTGCGTCAGCTCAAATACATCGTGGTCGACGAATGTCATATCTATCGCGGGGTTTTCGGCTCGCACGTGGCGCTGGTGCTGCGCCGGTTACGGCGACTCGCCGAGCGCTACGGAGCGGATCCGGTTTTCGTGCTGTGCTCGGCGACCACGGCCGATCCGGCGGCCACCGCCGAAAAGCTGATCGGCGCACCGTGTGTCGCGGTCACCGACGACGGGTCGCCGCAGGGCGCGCGGACCGTGGCGCTGTGGGAGCCGCCGCTGCTCGGCAGTGGCGTGACCGGGGAAAACGGTGCGGCGGTGCGGCGTTCGGCCGGGGCCGAGGCCGCCACCGTGATGGCGGATCTGGTGGTCGAGGGGGCACGCACGCTGACCTTCGTGCGGTCGCGGCGCAGCGCCGAACTGGTCGCCATGGACACGCGGCGGCTGCTGGCGGAGGTGGATGCCGAGCTCCCCGGGCGTGTCGCGGCCTATCGGGCCGGGTACCTGGCCGAGGACCGGCGGGCGCTGGAGGCGGCGCTCTCGGACGGCTCGCTGCTGGGCGCGGCCACCACGAATGCCCTGGAACTGGGCGTGGATATCGCCGGGCTGGATGCCGTTGTGGTGGCGGGATATCCGGGGACGGTCGCCTCGTTCTGGCAGCAGGCCGGGCGCGCCGGGCGGCGCACCCAGGGGTCGCTGGTGCTGCTCATCGCGCGGGACGACCCGCTGGACACCTACCTCGTGCATCACCCGCAGGCGCTGCTCGGGCGGCCCCTGGAAGCCACCATCACCGACCCGCACAACCCGTACGTGCTCGGGCCGCATCTGCTGTGCGCGGCCATGGAACAGCCGCTCAGCGATGCGGAAGTGCATGCCTTCCAGGCCTGGGAACTGCTGTCCGACCTGGCCGAACAGGGTTTGATCCGGCGGCGCGCGGGCGTGGCGCGGGACGGGTCGGCGCGCTGGTTCGTGACCGCCGACGCACATCCGCACGACGCGGTGGACGTGCGCGGCGGCATCGGCACGGCGGTGGCGGTGGTGGACGGCGAGTCGGGCCGCATGCTGGGCACCACCGACGCCGGGCGCGCTCCGGCCACCCTGCATCCGGGCGCGGTGCACCTGCATCAGGGGGAGAGCTACGTGGTCGACGAGCTGGACCTCGAGGAGGGCGTCGCCCTGGTGCACGCCGACACACCGGGGTGGAGCACCAGTGCGCGGGTGGTCACCTCGCTGGAGATCGAGGCGGTGACCGAGGAGCGCCGATGCGGCTCGGTCACAACGGCTTTGGCGCAGGTACTGGTGACCCGGCAGGTGGTCGCGTACCTGCGCCGGCTGCCCAGCGGCGAGGTGCTGGACCTGGTGCCGCTGGACCTGCCGGCGCAGACGCTGCCCACCCGGGCCGTGTTCTACACGGTCACGCCGGACCTGCTGGCCCGGGCCGGGATCGACGCCCGACACGCCGCGGGCGCGCTGCACGCGGCCGAACACGCCGCGATCGGCATGCTGCCGCTGGTGGCGACCTGCGATCGGTGGGATATCGGCGGCGTGTCGACCGCCGAACACGCTGATACCGGGCTGCCCACGGTCTTCGTCTACGACGGGCATCCGGGCGGGGCGGGCTTCGCCGAGCGTGGCTTCGTCCGGCTGCGGCACTGGCTGACGGCCACGCTGGGCGCCATCGAGTCCTGCGCGTGCGCGCACGGGTGCCCGTCCTGCGTGCAGTCACCCAAGTGCGGCAACGGCAACAACCCGCTGGACAAGGCCGGTGCGGCCCGGCTACTGCGGGCGGTACTGGCCGAACTCGGGGAAGATGACGACCGCTCTCCCGAACCGTGACACGGCCGTCTCCGCCGTGAGACCGGAGCGCCACACGACCAACCGGTCGGCCTTGTCAGCTGGCTGATATCGGGCGGAATCCGGATGCTGAGGGGTGGCCGCGACACGCCGGACACCCAAGTCGATTAAAAAGGGATGCTATCCTGTTAACTGCGGGATTGCTCCGTTCGATAATGTCGCTCCCGGATTTACCTGTGCATTCATTCGAATGAGTCTCCGGGAACGAATTGGAAAGCAATCGATACCCAATCTATTCACCTCTCGCATTCATCGAATTTCGACATTGATCGACCATCGATGTGGCCCGCGCCATCACATTTATAACCAACCGCTCGGTACGAGATATTGCCTCGCTACCTCGGCTCGTCCGCCGGGCCCGCCCGCGCGGCCGCGCGCACATCCCGCTCCCCCAGCGGGCCCAGCGATACCCGCCCGGCAACCGTCACCGTCACGTCCCAGCCCAGCACCACGCATCCGGCCGGTCGCACGCCCATCCGGCCGGCGACGTCCGCGGCCCGGCCGCACGCGGCGGAGACGCCGCCATCCAGCGCACCGGCCGCGGCCAGCGCACTCAGATCCGCGGCGGCCTGCACCCGGTGCCGGGCCGCCACCGCCACTCCGACCTGGGCAATCAGGACCGCGACCGCCAGCAGGCCGACCAGGGCCAGGCACGCGGTGACGGTCACGCCACCCGCCTCGCTCCCGGACCGATCCACGGTCGTGCGCCTCATCGGGATGCTCCGGGTTCCCGCGCCGCCACCGCCGCCGCGTGCAGGGTGACCGGAACAAGGGTGGCGCGGGCACTCACCTCGGCCACGACCAGGTCACCCTCGGTGCGGACGACGACCCGGGCACCGGGCGGTGCGACCCGGCGGGCGGTGGCGACTGCGACGTCGGTGTCACCGCGAGCCGCGAGACGGGCCGCCTCGCGGGCGGCATCGACACAACGCACCTGCGCCGATACCGCCAGCAGGGCGCCGACGCCCAGGACCAGGACCGCGACGAGGGCGGCCAGCGCTATGGCCGCCTCCACGGTCGCCATGCCCGCCTCGGCATGGTGAGGTGGTGTGGCATACGTCACTTGACGGGAGTCTTCAGCGCCTTGTCGATGATGTTGGTCAGGGCGCTCACAATGCTGTCTCCGGTGACGACGGTGTACAGCACCGCCCCGAAGGCGGCGGCCGCGATCGTCCCGATCGCGTATTCGGCGGTGCTCATCCCGTGGTCCGCGGTCACGGCGTGCAGCAGCCGGGTCCGCAGTCCCCAGAGCAGGTTTCGAACGGTCGTTCCCATGCTCGCTCCTTCCCTCACCCCGGCACGGCGGATCCGCACCGGCACAGTCGTGAACCTCGCGGCCCCCGGCGGTCACAGCAGACCGCCTTCCAGCACCCGGCCCGCCAGACCGATCACCACCGGGACGATTCCCAGGCACAGGAAGGCGGGCAGGAAGCAGAGGCCGAGCGGGCCGCCGATCAGCACCCCGGCCCGCTCGGCACGGGCCGCGGCCACATCCTCGAGCTCGCCCCGGCGGCGCTCCGCCAATTCGGCCACGGCCGTGGCCAATCCGGTTCCCGAGCGCGCCGAGCGGCGGGCCAGCCGCGCCAGCGCCGTCACCGTCTCCTCGGCGGAGCCGGCCGTGGCCTGCTCCCACGCGGTGGCCGGATCCGCGCCCAGCGCCAGCAGGTCGGCAACCCGGCGCAGAGCAGAGGCCAGTGGATCGGGAGCCTCGGATGCGACCGCCGCGGCAGCGGCGGCGGTGGGCAGCCCGGCGCGCAGGCACGCCGCCAGCAGATCGAGGGCGGAGGCGACCCCGAGCGGATCCGGCTCGGCCCGGAACTCCGGTTGCGGCAGTGGATTACCGTGCACCGGGTCCTGCAGTCGGCGCAGCCTGCGGACCGCACCGGTCCGGCCCGGCAGCATGAGCACCGCGATAGCGGCCAGCACCGCGGCCACGGACGGAGTCATCGCAGCACCTTGTCGGTGATGGCATCGGCCCACAGCAGACCGGCGCAGGTCAGGGCGGACCCCAGGGGCAGCAGCAGCGTGCCCGCCGGGGACAGCAACAGCACACGCAGCGGGGACGCACCCATCAGCTCGCCCAGGCCGAGGCCGAGCAGGGGCAGCAGGGCCAGCACCACGGCGGTCGCCCGGGCCCCGGCCAGCGCCGCGGACGTGCGGTCGCGGAAGCGCTTGCGGCCCAGCAGATCCGAACGCGCGGTGGCCAGCAGCTCGGCCAGGGCGAGCCCGTGCCGCTCGGCCACCCGCCAGGCCCCGGCCACTCGGGACAGTTCCCGCGCCACCACCGAGCCGTGACGCCGCAGGCCCTCCGCGCCGGACCCGCCCAACCGGCTCCGCGCCGCGCTGACCGCGAAGGCCCGTGCCACGTCGCCCGCGGTCTCGCGGGCCGCCACCTGGGCCGCGGCGCTCGGATGTGCGCCGATCCGCAGCTCCCCGACTACCGCCTCCAGCCCCTCGAGCAGCTGTGCGATCTCGATGCCCCGCTGCCGTTCTCGCCTCATGCGGCGGCACCGAATCAGGACGGTGGCCGCCAGCAGTACCGCGGCCACCACCGGACCGGGGCCGATGAAGAGCATCAGGGGCACCGCCGACAACGGCGCAATGCGAATCATCCAGCTGCGCCTGGCCTTTCGCCCGCACTCACGAAACTTGAACAGCCGAGACATGCGCCGCCGAGCCATCGGCGGAGGCACCACGAGCAGCGCCAGCGCGAGGCAGACCGATGCGAGCGCGTGCGGGCCGAAGCCGAATCCCATCAGTCACCTCCGGACTGCTTCGTGCCCGGATCATCTTCGGCGCCAACCGAATCGGTGACACTCGGCTGGCAACCACCATCGCGCCACGCCAGCCGCAATCCCGCGAACCGCGAGCTACGCAGCCCGAAAGGATTGCAGCACAACCGATCCGAGTCGGCAGTGGAGGGCGGAATCGAACCGTGGAACGGCGAATTCGACCGGGGCCGAGGGCAACCGCACGAGCCCGTGCAGTCTTCACTCGCGGGTATCATCTGGAGTCCTTTCGTCGAAGAGTTTCCTGAGGAGCACAGCGCCCGGGGTCGGACGGGTGTCGGCGGTCCATGCGGGTGCGATCCGCACCCGGCCGTCGACCGGGGTGACCACGCCGATTTCGCGGAGCGCGCGACGGCCGTCGGGCCGGCGGTGGACGTGCAGGATCACCTGGATCGCGGCGGCCAGCTGGCTGTGCAGGGCGGGCGCGGGCATACCGCCCAGGGCCGCGAGCGCCTCCAGCCGGGCCGGTACCTCGCCGGGCGAGTTGGCGTGCACGGTCCCCGCCCCACCGTCGTGGCCGGTATTGAGCGCGGTCAGCAGATCGACGACCTCGGCGCCCCGAACCTCCCCCACCACAATGCGATCCGGGCGCATACGGAGCGCCTGGCGCACCAGATCACGCACGGTGACCCGGCCCGCGCCCTCGACATTGGCGGGGCGGGCGACCAGGCGGACCACATGCGGATGCGGTGGCGCGAGCTCGGCCGCGTCCTCGACGCAGACGATCCGCTCGGCGGGGGCCACCTTGGCCAGCAGGCCCGACAGCAGTGTGGTCTTCCCCGCGCCGGTGCCACCGACCACCAGGAAGGCGAGCCGGGCACGAATGATGCGCTCCAGCAGGAGCTTCGCGTCCGGTGGCACCGCACCGGCCGCGGCCAGCGCGTCCAGACCCTGGGTGGCGGGGCGCAGCACGCGCAGCGACAGGCAGGTGCCGCCGTGTGCGATCGGCGACAGCACCGCATGCAACCGCACCCCGAAGGAATCCCCCGATGCCGCTTCGGTTCCCGCCAGCCGTCCGTCCACCCACGGCTGCGCATCATCCAGCCGCCGCCCGGCTGCCAGGGCCAATCGCTGCGCCAGCCGCCGCACCGCCGCCTCGTCCGGAAACCGCACCGAGGTACGCCGCAGGCCCCGCCCCCGATCGACCCACACCGAATCCGGCCCGGTGACCAGTACATCGGCCACCTCGGGGTCGTGCAGCAGCGGCTCCAGCACACCCGCGCCGGTCATCTCGGTCTGCAGCAATCGCAAGGCCCGCAACAGATCCGTGTCCGCGAGCACCCCGCCCGCCTCGGCCCGAATGGCCGCCGCCACCCGCGCCGGATCCGGATCCGCCGCCCCTTCCGCCAGCCGCTCCCGCACCCGCTCCAGCAGCTCGGTCGTCACCAGCTCACTCATTTCCGGGCTCCGGCAGGTTCCGGCAGTGGAGAACCGCAGGTCGAACCGTGCGCGCGGGCGATGCGCCACCACGAGGGACCCGGGCCGCCGGGAGGCCGGCCGTAGCGGGGACTCTCGGAAAACAGTGCGGTCAAAGCGGTTTCGGCGGCAGTGCGAAGCGGACCGCGCCGCCGGACGGTCAGGCCCCCGCGTTCCAGGCGCTCGGTCAGGCCCGGCTGTGACGGGACCGCGGTGAGCAGCGGCAGAGCGAGCGCCTCGGCGATATCGGACGGGGCGAGGCCACCGGGCGCGGGGCCCCGGACGATCAAGCGCACATTCGGATTTCGCGCGGTCAGGTAGGCCGCGGCGGATTCGGCCGCGGCGATCGAGCGCAGGCGTGCCTGGGTCACCAGCACCACCAGATCGGCCACATCGAGAACCTGGTCGGTGTGCGGTCCGTGGTCGCTGGACAGGTCCGCGACCACGAGATCACCGGCCGCCCGGCCGCCCTCGAGGACGGCTCGCACCGCCGCGGGCGCGAGTGCCGCCGCCACCGATCCGTCGGCACGGCTCAACTCGACCGCATGATCACCGGTTGCACCGGAGAGCGCCTGCGGACTGAAGACAGCGACGCCGCGATCGACCACGCAAGACGAAGGCCGGTCGAGGTCCGTTGCGAGCGAGGAGGTTCCGTCCGAACAAAGCAGGGCGGGATGAAGCATCGGTACGGGCTGCGCGTGGGAAGCGGCACCGCCGACGGAGCTGTGCCCGGGGGCAATCGGGTCCGCGCTTGGCGAGAGCGCGCCGAGTTCGGTTGTGGGAGCGCCTCTTCCGCAAGAGAGCACGGCCAACCCCGCAGTGGCGGGCAGCGCCTCGTGCAGAGCGGGGGCGGAAACGCGGCCGTGTTCGATGGTGAGGTCGGGCCAGCGCAGCCCCGGCGCCCGCTCCAGGCCGAGGAGGAGGTCGAGGCCGCCGCCGTAGGGAGCGCAGTCGACCAGCAGGGTGCGGTCGCGGAAACGGCCTGCGGCCGTGAGGGCTACGGCGGCGGCCAGGACGGAGGCGCCGGATCCCGCGCCCGCGCCGGCCACCGCGAGGACCGCGCCGTCACCGGGGCGCCGGCGGTCGTGGGCGGCGAAGGCAGCGATCAGGGCGTCCGCGGCGGCGGGCAGGGGCAGCACCTGTTCGGCACCGGCCGCGGTGGCGGCCTGCCAATCGAGCAAACCGGGCTCGCCATCGGTCACCAGGAGAATTCCCTGGCGGCGCGGGTGGGCGGCGGACGCACAGCTATGTGCGGCAGCGGTATCGACGATGATCACGGACGCATTGGTCCAGGCGTGGCGGCCCGGCGGCGGCACGCGCTCGTCGAGCGGGCGGTCGGCCGCGGCGGCGATGCGGCGAATCTCGTCGCGCAGGCGGGGATCGGCGACCAGCGACAGGGCCGGTGGGGTGGCGGCATCGGAGTTCATGCAGGTCAGCGTCGCCCGATCGGAGCAGCGGCGAAAGCGCCTCCACGGCGAGTGTGGATAACACGCGGCCTGTGCAGAACTCAGGGAGCGGGAACGGATCCGGAACTGTCCGTAAATAGAGGACGGCCCCAGCCGGGGGGGGAGGAGGCTGGGGCCGTCGGGTTCAGCCCCGGGGGGTCGGGCTGAACGCGCCTGGACCATGTCCAGGTATCTGCGATACTACACCCAAGCCCCGACCGGATTGCAAGTCCGCCCGGCGAGTCTTTTTCCCGCCCCGACGGCCCGGCTTCCCCCTGGCTAACCCGGATGAACCGGGTCTCGCAGTGACCCTCGCCACGCCTGCGGCGGAGGCGAATGAAATGGCGCAGTGCAGAACCATATCCTGGACGACGTGACAGCCGAACGCGGACGAGTCGCCGCCTTCTTCGATCTCGACAAGACGGTGATCGCCAGGTCGAGCGCCTTCGTGTTCAGCAAGCCGTTCCTTGACCAGGGACTGCTCAGCCGGCGGGCCGTGCTGGAGAGCAGCTACGCCCACTTCCTGTTCCTGCTGTCCGGCGCCGATCACGATCAGATGGAGCGCATGCGCGAGCATCTGACCAAGATGTGCGCGGGCTGGGATGTGGACCAGGTGCGCTCGATCGTCGCCGAGACCCTGCACGACATCGTGGACCCGCTCATCTACGCCGAGGCCGCGGATCTCATTGCGGACCACCGGATTCGAGGCCACGACGTGGTGATCGTCTCCGCCTCCGGCGAGGAGATGGTGGCCCCGATCGCCGCGGCGCTGGGCGCGGACCACTTCGCCGCCACCCGCATGGTCATCGAAAACGGCAGGTACGCGGGCGAAGTCGAGTTCTACTGCTACGGCCCGGGGAAGGTCGAGGCCATCGAAAAGCTTGCGGCACAATACGATTACGACCTGTCGCGCTGTTACGCCTACTCCGACTCGGTCACCGATCTGCCCATGCTCGAGGTGGTGGGCCACCCCACGGCGGTGAATCCGGATCGGGGCCTGCGGCGCGAGGCCACCACCCGTGGCTGGCCGATTCTCGCCTTCTCCAATCCGGTGTCGCTGTGGGCGCGGATCCCGGCTCCGACCACCACCACGGTGGCCGCGACCGCCGCGGTCGGGCTCAGCGCGCTGGCCGCCGGAGCGCTCACCTACCGGCTGCTGCGGCGCCGCCGCTGACGCCGACCCGCTGGAATCGCCCGGATGAAAAATGGCGGGACACGCCGAGTTTTCGAAAGTTTCCCCAGGTCTTGATGTGATGGCGGTCACGGGGTAACAATGGAGGCACGGAAGGACGGAAGGCCAAGATCGGATCGGAAGAGAAGATTCGACCTCCCATCCCACCCTTCCCAGCACGGACACCAGGCACCCACGCGGAGCACGCCGCGACAAGGGCAACAGTAGTTGTGGGCCTGCGTTATCCAGGATATCGACGGCAAGGGCCTCGCAATCAATGCGGGGATGAACCGCTGGATCCTGGAGAGCTCGCCGAGGCCGAAGAAAACACAACCAGAAAAGCACGCTTGGTAACCGGGTAGTCCGTGCTAGCGGGCGGTGAGGTCGCAATTCGCGACAACGCCGCCCGCTTTGACGTGTATGGACCCCGGGAACCCTTGGCGTACAGGCAGTTTCGTGATCAGGGGGCTTACCCCGAAGCGGCGTCCGCGATCGAGCGGGCCTCGCGGGCGCCGTCCTCGAGGGCGCCACAGGTGAAGATCACCCAGCCGCCGACGCCCTCCGCGGTTCCCATGCCGAAGGCGGCCGCGGCGTCGAGGTAGGCCTGCCGGCGGCGGAGCCAGAAGACTTCGGGGACGCCGAGGCTGTGCGGGTCCAGGCCACTGGACACGGCGACCAGGCGAGAGGCGGCCCGGGCGACGATGCCGTCGGCGGTGCCGAAGGGCCGCAGGGAGAGCAGTTCGCCGTGGACGACGGCCGCGATCACCGGGGCGGGGGCCTTCGTACTGGTAATGGTCTGGACCAGCAGGTCCAGGCGTTCGGCGACGCCGGGGACATTGCGGGGGCGGCCCAGCTGCTGGTCGTCGTCGACCATGTCGGCGGCGGCGAGCAGGTGCAGGCGGGCGAGAGCCTGGAGCGGGGCGCGCTGCCAGACGCCGACCAGGTTGGTGAGGGCCTCGGCGTCGAGGGCCTGGCCCACGCGCAGCGAGCCGGCCAGGATCGGGTCGTCGACGCGGCCGTCGGCGGGGAGATCGATGGTGCCGCCGTCGATGGCGGCGGAGGAGCGGGCCGCACGGACGGCGGCCTCGGCGGCGGTGGTGGGCCAGCCGCGGCGGTTCGCCCGGTGGCGATGCACCTCGGCGAGGGCGTCACGGGCCTTGTCGGCGGCATCGCGCACGCCGGGCAGGTCGACGAGGGGCTGCAGCGGGTCGGTCACGAGGTACGAGGCTACTGCCGGGTATCGGATCAGCCGCCGACACCCGGTCGGTCATCCCGCGAGCAGGTCGCGACCGGGGATGGCGTCGAGGAGGCGGCGGGTGTATTCGCACTGCGGATTGTCGAACACCTCGGTGGTGGATGCGGCCTCGACCACCCTGCCCTGCTGCATGACCAGGACGTCGTCGGCGATCTGGCGGACCACGGCCAGGTCGTGGGTGATGAACAGGTAGGTGAGGCCGAGATCGGCCTGTAGTTCGTTGAGCAGCTGCAGGATCTGAGCCTGCACCAGCACGTCGAGGGCCGAGACGGCCTCGTCGCAGACCACCAGCTCCGGGGAGAGCGCCAGCGCCCGGGCGATGGCCACCCGCTGGCGCTGGCCGCCGGAGAGCTCGTTCGGGTAGCGGCGCATGACCGAGGCCGGGAGCGAGACCTTGTCGAGCAGGTCGCGCACGGTGGCCTCGCGCTCGGCCGGGGTGCCGAGGCGATGGGTGCGCAGCGGCTCCTCGATGGTCCGGTAGATGGAGTACATCGGGTCGAGGGACCCGTACGGGTCCTGGAACACGGGTTGCACGCGGCGGCGGAAAGCGAAGGCAGCCTTGGCATCCAGGGTCGCCACCTCGCGACCGTCGAAGGTGACGCGGCCGGCGGTGGGCGGCAGCAGGCCCAGCACCATCTGTGCCACCGTGGATTTGCCCGAACCGGATTCGCCGACGATCGCGGTGGTGGTGCCGCGCCGCAGGGTGAACGAGACATCGTCCACCGCGACGAGTTCGGAGGATCGCCACGGCGCGTTGCCGCGAATGCGGAACACCCGCGTGAGGTGGTCCGCGACGAGCAGATGGTCGGGGGCACTGGCGAATTCGGCGTCGGTCTCGGCCAGCTGCCCGGCGACCTGGACGGCCTGCTCCCGGACCTCGGCCCGCTTGCGCACCGAGGACAGCCGCTGCGAGGCCAGTGAGGGCGCGGAGTTCACCAGTTTCTTGGTGTACAGGTGCTGTGGTTCGCGCAGGATCTGCAGGGCCGGACCGGATTCCACCACGCGGCCGCGGTACATGACGACCAGGTGCTCGGCCCGTTCGGCGGCCAGGCCCAGGTCGTGGGTGATGAGCAGGACCGCGGTGCCGAGTTCGGTGGTCAGGCCGTCGAGGTGGTCGAGGATCTGGCGCTGCACGGTGACGTCGAGCGCCGAGGTGGGTTCGTCGGCGATGAGCAGTTTCGGCCGGCAGGACAGGCCGATGGCGATGAGCGCGCGCTGGCGCATCCCGCCGGAGAATTCGTGGGGGTACTGGTTGACGCGGCGTTCGGCATCGGGCATGCCGGCCTCGGCGAGCAGTTCGACGGCCCGCTGCCGGGCGGCCCGGCCCTTGGCAACGCCATTGGCCTCCAGGGTTTCCCGGATCTGGAATCCGACCTTCCACACCGGGTTCAGGTTGGACATGGGGTCCTGCGGTACGAAGCCGATACCGCGCCCGCGCACTCCGACGATCTCGCGGCCGGTGGCCTTCGACAGGTCCTTGCCGTCGAAGAGCACCGAGCCGGAGGTGATCCGGCCGGTGCCGGGCAGCAGGTCGATGATGGCGTGCGCGGTGGTCGATTTGCCGGATCCCGATTCGCCGACGATGGCGACCGTCTGCCCCGGATACACCGTCAGGCTCACCCCGCGCACCGCCGGGATCTCGCGCCGGTCGGCGGTGAAGGCCACGTTCAGATCGCGGACCTCGAGCAGTGGTTCGGTCATGGCGCTCACCTCTTGCGGGCCTTGGGGTCGAAGGCGTCGCGCACGGCGTCGCCGAGCATGATGAAGCTGAGCACGGTCAGCGCAAGCGCGGTGGCCGGGTAGAACAGGATGGCCGAGGTGCGAATCTCCTTCTGGTCCACGGCGATATCCGATCCCCACGACACGGTCTGGCGGGTGAGCCCGACGCCCAGATACGACAGCGTCGCCTCGGTGACGATGAAGACGCCCAGCGCGATGGTGCTCACCACGATGAGCGGCCCGGCCGAGTTGGGCAGCACGTGCCGCACCAGCGTCCGGAATCTGGAGACGCCCAGGGCCTTTGCCGCCGTGACGTACTCGCTGTTCTTCGACTCGATCACCGCGCCGCGCACGATGCGCGCGGCCTGCGGCCAGCTGAAGGAGGCCAGCGTGAGCATGACCGTCCACACCGTGCGCGAGGCGAGCAGCTGCATGAGCACGATGGAGGCCAGCATGAGCGGCAGCGCGTAGAACACCTCCGAGATCCGCGATACCACCGAATCCAGCAGCCCGCCATAGTATCCGGCGATCGCACCCACGGTGCCGCCGATGAGTACGTACATCAGCGTCGCGCCGACACCGGTCACCACCGAGGCGCGGGCGCCGTAGATGGTGCGGGCGTAGATGTCGCAGCCCTGCTTGTCGAAACCGAACCAGTGCGCCCCGGACGGCTTCTGCATGCTGAAATCGCCGTTGCAGTAGCGCGGATCCTGGCTGGTGAACAGCTGCGGCCACACGGCGACCAGCACCACCAGCACGATCAGCACCGCCGCCGCGAGGAAGATGGGATTGCGCCGCAGCTGCCGCCAGGCGTCCCGCCACACGTTGGTGGGGGCGGTGGTCTCGTCCAGGGTGTCGGTGGCCAGGACCTGGACCTCGTCCGGCGGCGCCACGAAATGCTCCTGGCCACAGCGCATTTCGCGGACCGCGGGTTGCCGGCTGTCGCGGGCCTCGGGTTCAGGCATAGCGGATCCTCGGGTCGAGGGCGGCGTAGAGCAGGTCGACGATCAGGTTGGACAGCAACAGGATCACGATCAGCACCGTCACGAAGGCCACCACCGTGGGCGGTTCCCCGCGCGTAATGGCCTGGTAGAGCGTGCCGCCGACGCCCGGGATATTGAAGATGCCCTCGGTGACCACCGCGCCGCCGAGCAGGAAGCCCAGATCGGTGCCGAGGAAGGTGACCACCGGGATCATCGAGTTGCGCAGGATGTGCACCACGATCACCCGCCTGCGGCTCAGTCCCTTGGCGGTGGCGGTGCGCACGAAGTCGGCGGTCATGTTCTCCGCCACCGCGTTCCGGGTCAGCCGCAACACGTAGGCGAACGACAGCGACGCGAGCACGAACGCCGGTACCAGCAGATCCGTGAAGCTCGCCTTCGCCCCGACGGTCACCGGTGCGATGCCCCACTTCACGCCGAGCAGGAACTGCGCGAGGAAGCCCACCACGAAGATCGGCACCGCGATGATCACCAGGCTGAGCACCAGCATGGTGGAGTCGAAGAGCTTGCCCTTGCGCAGCCCCGCGATCAGCCCGAACGTCACGCCGAAGACCGCCTCGATGCAGACCGCCATGACGGACAGCCGGAAGGTGATCGGGAACGCGCGGGCGAGCTCCTCGCGTACCGGCCGCCCCGAGAAGGACGTCCCGAAGTCCAGCGTGACAATGCCTTTCAGGTACTCCAGGTATTGGATGAAGAACGGCTGATCCAGGTGGTAGCGGGCGCGCAGGGACGCCTCCACCGCCGGGGTCATCTGCCGGTCCCCGGCGAGCGCCTGGATGGGGTCGCCGGGGATCAGGAAGACCATCGCGTAGATGAGCAGCGTCGCCCCGAAGAAGACCGGGATCATCTGGAGCAGCCGCCGCACGACGTACCACACCATGCCGGGCTACTTCTCGATGTTCTCGAAGTCGAACAGCCCCGACCAGGACACGGGCGCCTGCTTCACCTTGTCCGAGCGCCCGGCCGCGACGTTGTAGTCGAAGATCGGGATATCGGCCATGTCCCGGAACAGCACGGTCTGCGCCTGCGCGATGCCGTCATACGCCTGTTCGGGTGTGGCGGCGGCGAGGGCGGTGTTGAGCAGCCGGTCGAATTCCGGGCTCTTGTAGTGCACGTCATTGGTTTCCGAGGTGCTCAGGAACAGCGCGGTCAGGTATTCGAACATGGACGGGTAGTCGCCCTGCCAGCCGTAGCGGAACGCCTTGCCCACGTTCTCGTGCACGATCTCGTCGCGAATGTTCTTGAACGTCGGGTAAGGCGCGCCGACCGCGTCGATGCCGAGGGTGTTCTTGATGCTGTTCGCGGTGGCCTCGATCCAGGCCTGATGACCGCCGTCGGAGTTGTAGGCGATCTGGAAGGTGCCCGACCACGGCGAGATGGCGTCGGCCTGCGCCCACAGCTTCTTGGCCTCGTCCGGATTGAACTTCAGCACTTCGGAACCCGGCAGGCCGGCGCGGAACCCGGGCAGGGTGAAGGCGGTGAAGTCCTGGCAGGGGACGCGGGTGTTGTGGAAGATGTTGGCGGCGATCTGTTCCCGGTTGATGGCCATCGAAATCGCCTTGCGCCGCAACACTCCTTCCGGTCCGGAGAAATGGGCGACATTGGGCTGGATGCCGATGTGCTGGCTGTAAGCGATGGGCTTGTGGATGGCCCGGTCGCCCAGGTCCTTCTCGTAGGTGGCCAGCGCGGTATCCGGGATCACGTCCAGGCCGTCCAGATTGCCCTGGAGCAGGTCGGCGTACGCGGTGTCCATGTTCGCGTACATCTTGAAACGCAGGCCCTTGTTCTTGGCGGGCCGCCCGCCCTTGTAGTCCGGGTTGGGCACCACGTCGATCTGCACATTGTGCTGCCAGGCACCGGCACCGGCGAACTTGTAGGGGCCGTTGCCGATCGGGTTCTCGCCGAAGGCCTTCATGTCCTTGTAGGCCACGGCGGGCAGCGGATAGAACGGCGCGAAGCCGAGTTCCAGCTCGAAGTCGATGGACGGCTGTTTGAGGTCGACCGTGAAGGTGTGGTCGTCGACCACCTTCAGGCCCGACATGGTCTGCGCCTTGGGCGGATTCGCCGCGACGTCGTCGTAGCCGACGATGGGGGTGAAGACCCAGTTCTGCAGCTGAGCGTTGGTGCCCAGGGCGCCGTAATTCCACGCGTCCACAAAGGATTTCGAGGTCACCGCGGTGCCGTCGGTGAACGTCCAGTCCGGCTTGATGGTGATGGTGTAGTGCTGGCGGTCCGGCGTGACGATGGACTGCGCCATCTCGTCGTGCGGAGTGCCGTTGGCGTCGTAGTACTTCAGCCCCGCCCAGAGCCGGTCGACCACGCGGCCGCCCATGTTCTCGTTGGTATTGGTGGGCACCAACGGATTCTGTGGTTCGGCGCCGTTCACGGTGACGTAGTCGGAATTGTTGTCCTCACCGGAGGAGCATGCGGTCAGGCTGAGGCTTGTGGCCAGTGCCGCCACGGCGAGCGCGGTGATCGTCTTGATTCGCAACGCGTTTCTCCCATCCCAGGAAACGGTCGGCCTCGGGGTGAATCGGACATTAACGATCGCGGTCGATGTTGTCAGCCGATCGAAACGGGAATGTTCGGCTTGTTAGCAATCCGGCAACATGGGGCATCCGAATGGGAGACCCTACGTGACACAGTGCACAGCAGTTGGGACCTCGCGTTCACGGTTCGGTCATGCCGCCGATGGGAGCCTCGTCACGACCGCCCACCGATCGAGACGGCCAAACACGACGCAGGTCACAGTCGGTTAGGGTCGAACGTGGCCGCCGTCACCCCCACGCGGCCTGCACGCGAGAGAAGAAGAGACGAGATGACCGAAACCACCGCCGACCACCTGGATGCCTATCCGCCCAGCGCTGAGTTCGCGGCCGCCGCCAACGGCGACGCCTCTCTTTATGCTCGAGCCCAAGCCGACCGCGACGGGTTCTGGGCCGAGCAGGCTCGGCGCCTGCACTGGCATCAGCCCTTCACCCAGGTGCTGGACTGGGACGATGCGCCCTTCGCCAAGTGGTTCGCCGACGGCAAGCTCAATGTCGCCTACAACTGCGTGGACCGGCACGTGCTCGACGGGCACGGCGACCGGGTCGCCATCCACTGGGAGGGCGAGCCCGGCGACTCCCGCGACATCACCTATGCCGAGCTGCTGGCCGAGGTATCGCGTGCCGCCAACTACTTCACCGGTCTGGGGCTGGCCGCGGGTGACCGGGTCGCCATCTACATGCCGATGATCCCCGAGGCCATCGTGGCCATGCTGGCCTGCGCCCGTCTGGGCCTGACCCACTCGGTGGTCTTCGCCGGCTTCTCCCCCAGCGCCCTGCGCCAGCGCGTCGACGACGCCGCGGCCAAGCTGGTCGTCACCACCGACGGCCAGTGGCGGCGCGGCAAGCCGGCCCCGCTGAAGGCGGCCGTGGACGAGGCTCTCGCCGAGGGTGATTCGACCGTCGAGCACGTACTCGTGGTGCGCCGCACCGGCATCGAGACCGCGATGACCGAGGGCCGCGACCTGTGGTGGGACGAGACCGTCGCGCTCGGCTCTCCCGAGCACGAGGCGCAGGCCTTCGACGCCGAGCACCCGCTGTTCATCCTCTACACCTCCGGCACCACCGGAAAGCCCAAGGGCATCCTGCACACCTCCGGCGGCTACCTGACCCAGGCCGCCTACACCCACCACCACGTCTTCGACCACAAGCCCGGTCGCGACGTGTACTGGTGCACCGCCGACATCGGCTGGGTGACCGGGCACAGCTACATCGTGTACGGCCCGCTGGCCAATGGCGCCACCGAGGTCGTCTACGAGGGCACCCCGAACTTCCCCGACGAGCACCGGCACTGGCAGATCATCGAAAAGTACGGCGTCACCATCTATTACACGGCGCCGACGCTGGTGCGAACGTTCATGAAGTGGGGCCGTGAGATCCCGGATTCGCACGACCTGTCCAGCCTGCGGCTGCTGGGTTCGGTGGGCGAGCCGATCAACCCCGAGGCCTGGCGCTGGTACCGGGATGTGGTGGGCGGCAACCGGACTCCCATCGTGGACACCTGGTGGCAGACCGAGACCGGTGCCATCATGATCTCGCCGCTGCCGGGCGTCGCCGCGGCCAAGCCGGGTGCGGCCATGACCCCGCTGCCGGGCATCTCCGCGAAAGTCGTTGACGAGGAAGGCAATCCGGTCTCCCTGGGCGAGACCGAGGCCAACGGGTACCTGGTGCTCGACGAGCCGTGGCCGGCCATGCTGCGTGGCATCTGGGGCGACAACGAGCGGTACAAGGACACCTACTGGTCGCGGTACGCCGAGAAGGGCTGGTACTTCGCGGGTGACGGCGCCAAGCTCGACACCGACGGGGACCTGTGGGTGCTCGGTCGCGTCGACGACGTCATGAACGTGTCCGGCCACCGCATCTCGACCGCCGAGGTGGAGTCCGCGCTGGTGGGCCACTCCGGCGTCGCGGAGGCGGCCGTGGTCGGCGCGTCCGACGAGACCACCGGCCAGGGCATCGTGGCGTTCGTGATCCTCACCGCCGAGGCCACCGACACCGGCGCGGACCTGATCACCGAACTCAAGGCCGAGGTCTCCCGGGAGATCTCCCCCATCGCCCGCCCGCGCGAGATCCACGTGGTGCCGGAGCTGCCGAAGACGCGTTCGGGCAAGATCATGCGCCGCCTGCTGCGCGACGTGGCCGAGGGCCGCGAACTGGGTGACACCTCAACCCTGGTGGACCCCAACGTGTTCGAATCCATCCGCGCCGGCAAGGCGTAAACGGGCAGACTCCGCGAGCGGGCCCCCGGTCTGCGAGCAGGGGGGCGCCTCGGGGGTGGGGGGGTCCAAAAATTCCCGGCAAAACATTAAAACTTCGCCAAAAAGGTGCCAGGAAAGCCTGTTGGCATTCGGTTTTGTCCTCCGTCCCCTGAG
>NZ_JBHZCS010000005.1:121122-146452 GCF_042755705.1 Nocardia sp. NPDC059154 | reverse complement strand
CACTCCAATTGGGGCGGACCAAGAGTGGCGAAACTCCCCCACAGAAAAAAAGAAAAAAAAGAACACCCTCCGCCACCTTCCCCTCGCTCGCGACCCGGGCCCCCGCTTCGGGTATGGGGTAGTCAAGAAGTTCCGGGCAAACCGTTAGAATTGCGCAAAAGGTGTGCCGGGAAGTCTGGTCGGCATGCGGTTGTGCCGTCGGTCCCTGGAGTGGTGTAGCACGCCGCTTTCTCGTCGACCGACCGAAAGGCTGCACCGTGATCACTCAGGTCCGTTCCGAGCTGGCCCGCTATCTGAGAACCGAAACCTTCGGCGGCGCACTGCTTCTCATCGCTGCGGCCGCGGCGCTCATCTGGGTCAACTCACCGTGGGGCGCGAGCTACACGACCATGGTCGACACCAGGCTCGCCATTCCCGCCCTCCACCTCGACCTCACACTGGCCGACTGGACCAAGGACGGCCTGCTGGCCATCTTCTTCTTCGTGGCCGGGCTGGAGCTCAAACGGGAGCTGGAGGTCGGTGAACTCGCCGACCGCAAACGCGCCACCCTGCCCATCGTGGCCGCCGTCGGTGGTGTGGTGTTGCCCGCGCTCATCGCCACCGCCGTCGGCTGGGGCGCGCCGGGCATGGACCGCGGCTGGGCCATCCCGGTCGCCACCGATATCGCGTTCGCGCTGGCCGTGCTCGCCATGACCGGATCGCGGATTCCGGCCGGCGCCCGGGTGTTCCTGCTCAGCCTGGCCGTGGTGGACGACCTGATCGCCATCATCCTGATCGCGGTCCTGTTCACCACCACCCTGAAAATGCTGTGGCTGCTGGTTGCCGTGCTGTGCCTGGCCGGCTGGGCGCTGGCCCAGCGCTTCCGCCTCGGCAGCCCGTTCATCTACGTCCCGCTGGGCCTGATCGCCTGGTACTCCCTGCACGAGGCCGGAATTCACGCCACCCTGGCGGGCGTGGCCTGCGGCCTGCTCACCCGGGTGCGCCCGGATCCCGGCGAGGACGAGCACTGCGTGCCCGCGGCCCGGCTCGAGCATTTCTTCCAGCCCATCTCCGCCGCGCTGTGCGTACCGTTGTTCGCGCTGTTCGCGTCGGGCGTTCCGCTGGATGCGAGCGTGCTGTCGAAGCTGTTCACCGACCGGCTGGCGCTGGCCATCGTCCTGGGCCTGCTGGTCGGCAAGACGGTCGGCATCTTCGGATCCAGTTGGCTCGCCGTACGGTTGGGAATCGCGGAACGACCCGATGATCTCGGTTATCGGGACATGTTCGCCCTGTCGGTACTGGGCGCGATCGGCTTCACCGTTAGCCTCTTGGTGGCAGAACTGGCCTTGGAAGACGTCGGCGACGGGTCGGCCGCAGAGCTCGCGAAAGCGGCGGTGTTGCTCACGTCTTTGGCGGCTTCCCTGGCGGGTTCGGCGCTACTGTTGCGTCGGGGCCGTGCTCACCAGGCACGACGTGACGAGCGGGCACTGCAAAATCAAGAGCGACACCGGACAGTACTACCGGGACATGGAGAAGGGTCGAGCAATTGAGCTTCACACAGGGCGGTAACGGCTACGACGGGAACCGCACCCGCACCGTCACTTCGATTCCGCTGTCCGATGTCGACGCCCATCAGTCGGCGACCTTCGGCACCTTGGTCCGCGACGCGACCGAGCAGATGTCGACCCTGGTGCGCGCCGAGGTGGAGCTCGCCAAGGCCGAGGTGACCGGTGAGATCAAGAAGGGCCTGCAGGGTAGCGTCTTCTTCATCCTGGCGCTGACCATCCTGCTGTTCAGCTCCTTCTTCTTTTTCTTCTTCCTCGCCGAACTGCTCGACCTCTGGCTGTACCGCTGGGCCGCGTTCCTGGTGGTGTTCCTGCTGATGATCGCGGCGGTCGCGGCCTTCGCGCTGCTGGGCTATCTGAAGGTGCGCAAGCTGCGCGCACCGGAGAAGACCATCGAGTCCCTCAAGGAGGCGAAGAGCGTGCTGCCCAGCGGTTTCGGCCACACCGACGCGGAGACGGCCGAGGTCTCCGTCGAACTCGGCAAGCCCCGGACCTAGACCTTCGATTACGCTCCATCGGCGTGTCGTCGAATTCGCATCCGGATCCGTCCGCAGTCCGCTATGACGGGCCGTGGACCCACCGGGACGTGCATGCCAACGGCATTCGCTTCCACGTGGTCGAGGCCGTGCCCGCCGGGACGGCCTACGCGGACCCGGACATGCCGCTGGTCGTGCTGCTGCACGGCTTCGGCGACTTCTGGTGGTCCTGGCGCCACCAGCTGACCGGGCTGGCCGCGCGCGGCTTCCGCACGGTGGCGGTGGACCTGCGCGGCTACGGCGACACCGACAAGCCACCACGCGGTTACGACGGCTGGACCCTCGCCGGCGATGTCGCCGGCCTGATCCGCGCGCTGGGCCACACCGAGGCGACCCTGGTCGGGCATGCCGAGGGCGGCCTGGTGTGCTGGGCCACCGCCGTACTGCACCCGCGGGTGGTGCGATCCATCGCGCTGATCAGCTCCCCGCATCCGGTGGCGCTGAAGCGGGCGGTGCTGCGCGACAAGCCACAGCGCTCGGCCTGGCTGCCGGACTTCCTGCGCTATCAGGTGCCGCGCGTGCCCGAGGCCCGGCTCACCCGCGACGACGGCATCGAGATCGAACTCCTGCTCCGCGACCGGGTGGGCGAACGCTGGTCGGCCACCGAGGAATTCACCGACACCGCCCGCCGCATGCGCACCGCCATCCGGGTCCCCGGCGCGGCGCACTGTGCGCTGGAATATCAGCGCTGGGCCTTCCGTAGCCAGTGGCGGCCCGACGGCCGGCGTTTCATGGCGGCCATGAGCGAACCGGTGCTGGTGCCCACGCTGGCCCTGTACGGCGACCGCGACCGGTACATCCTGCCGGGCACCATCCGCCGCGGCCAGCAGCTCTCGCCGCAGCGCCGGGTGGTGGCCATCCCGGACGCGGGTCACTATGCGCACCAGGAGAATCCGGAGCCGGTGACCGCGGAGATCGCCAAACTGCTGGCCTGACGAGGCTCTCCGATACCGAAAACGGCCCCTGCGAATCATGTTCGCCGGGGCCGTTTTCCGTTATTCCAGGCTCAGCTCAGCACACAGCTGCCGGTGCCGACCGCCGTCGATTGACCTGCCGCCGAGCTCAGTTCGGGCCGCACCTCGTCGAGGGTGAGCACGTACCCGGTGTCGTCGTCGGTGACCGCCGCGCCGAACACCACGCCCAGGATCCGGCCGTCGGTGTCCACCAAGGGGCCGCCGGAGTTACCGGCCCGGACCTGGCCGCGAATGGTGTAGACCTCACGCTTGACGTCGGCGTCGCGGTAGATGTTGGGACCCTTCAGGTTCAGGGTCTCGCGCACGCGGGCCGCGCTGGCGGTGTAGCGCCCGCCGCCCGGGTAACCGAGCACGATGGAGCTCTCCCCCGAGCCGGCGTCGGCCGGAGCCAGGTCCAGCGGCTGCGCGTTCAGGCCCGGCACCGCCAGGATCGCCACGTCCTTGGACGAGTCGAACAGCACCACGGTGGCGGGCAGCGACCCGCGCGCGGTGTCCACGCTGACAGTGTTGGTGCCCGCGACCACGTGCGCGTTGGTCATGATGCGCTCCGGGGCCACCACGAAGCCCGAACCCTCCAGCTGCCGTTGGCAACTGGGCGCGATGCCGCGGATGCGCAGCACGCTGCCCTGCAGCTGCTGGGCCACCGGCAGCTGCAGCACGCTGGGATCGGGCGGTTCCACGGCGGTGATCGGGACGTGCCCGAACGGGCCGATGACATCCGGCAGCCCGGAGGTGTTGAGCAGGTTGGAGAAGTCGGTCGGCACCCGCCGCAGCCAGTCCGGCGCGACATGGTCGACATTGCGCAGCACCTGCGAGTTGGTGACCGCGGCCGCGATTCCGGGCTGCGAGGAGTTGGTCAGCGGCAGCGCCAGCAGCCACGCGGTGGCCAGCACCGCCACCGCCTGCAGGCCCGCGCCCACCACGCTGTCCACGCTGCGGGTGAACGGATCCCGCATGCCGCCGCGCGCGGCCCGCCCGAGCACCATGCCCGCGACCTCGCCGATGATCACCAGCGCCACGATGAGCAGGACGCCCACCAGCACCCGGGTGCGGCCCTCGTTCAGGTGCTTCAGGATGTGCGGCGCGATCAGAATGCCCGCGACCGCACCGAGAATGACGCCCAGGAAGGCGAGCGCCGAAGCGACCGCGCCCTGCCGCCACCCGGAGGTGGCGGCCAGCAGCGCCAGAATGATGATGCCGAGGTCGAGCCAGCCCGAGGCGCTCATAATGTCATCCCTACCGCGGCCAATGCGGCCTGCAGATCACGTACATCGTGATGGTCCCATTCGCGTTCCCACCCGGACACCGCCAGCAAACCGGCGAGCACCCCGGCGGTGAACCCCCACACCAGCATTCCGTCCACGGTGAACGCCGGGCCCACATAGCCCAGTGGATGGCGCACCACGAAACGGTTGGCCGGATCGATGAGCTCGGACAGCGGCACCCGCGCCACGCGGGCGGCCTCCGTCTCGCTCACCACCCCCACCTCGCCGGGGGTGCGCCAATAGGCGACCACCGGCGTCACATCGAACCGCGACGGCGGCACGAAGATCTTGGGCAGCACCGCGATCGGCTCCACGCCGGCGGGGTCGAGCCCCGTCTCCTCGCGCGCCTCGCGCAGCGCGGTGCCGATCGGGCCGTCGTCCTGCGGCTCCACCCCGCCGCCCGGGAACGCCACCTGGCCGCTGTGCTGGCGCAGGGTGGCGGCACGCTGGGTGAGCAGCACGTCGGCATCGGCCGGAAGCCCGCCCGGCGCACTCGAATCCGGCTCGGGGGAGCCGCCGAAGAGCACCAGCACCGACGCCTCCCGGGCCCGGGTCGCCGCGGCGGCGAAGCGCCGCATGCTGCTGCGGCGCAGCACCGGGTTCACGCCGGTGGGATCGGCCGGGTCGTGCTCGGCCACCCCGCGCAGCCACTCCGGAATGCCATTGGCAGACGCCTCGAGTCTCATCACCACACCCTTGTCGAAAGATCCACTCGTCCAGCCCTCACGCCCTGACCCCCAATTCGGCCGCGACGGTGGCGGAAATGTCCTCGACGCTGGTGAACGGGCGCACCACGACTTTCGCAACGGTGCCGTCGGCGCGCAACAGCACCGAGATCGGCAGTACGGCGGGCGCGCCGACGGCGGTGCGGACCCTGGCATTCGAATCCTCGACCCCGGGCAGGTGGATGCCGAGCCCGCTCAGCCGCGACAGCGCCTTGGCGGTCCCCGCATCGCTGTGCACGGTGAGCACCGTGAGCGCGTTCCCGGCCTGCTGCGAGAACTGTTGCAGCAGCGGCAGTTCCTCCGCGCACGGACCGCACCAGTAGGCCCACAGATTGAGCAGCGCGGGCTTGCCGGCCAGCGCCGCAACCAGATCCACCGGCCGGCCGTCTGCCAGGCAGTCCAGCGTGATGCCGCGCAGCGGGCCGTCGCCGACGGGCGCGCCGGTGGGCACGGGACAGGCGGCCAGCGCCGCCGCGGCCCGGTCCGAGTCGGCGACAGCCGGTTCGGCGGGCCCGGTGACCGTGGTCGAGCCGGTCGCGGCGCTCTTGTCGTCGGAGTGGGTGAACTGCGGCCACAGGGCGACCGCCGCCGCCACGGCGACGATCACCGCCGCCAGCGCCCACCGCCACCCGGTGTTGCCCCGCGCCGTCTCGGCGCTCACAGGCCGACCAGTTCGAGAAGATGCTCGGTCTCCGGGCCCTTCACCAGCTTGGCCGCCTCGGTCGGGTCGGTCGGTCCCTCCCCGAAGGACGGGCAGTCGTTGGCCAGCAGGCACGCGCCGCACGCGGGCTTGCGCGCATGGCAGACGCGGCGGCCGTGGAAGATCACCCGGTGCGAGAGCATGGTCCAGTCTCGGCGCTCGATCAGCTCACCGACGGCGTGCTCGATCTTGACCGGATCCTCCTCCGCGGTCCAGCCCCAGCGCCGCACCAGCCGCCCGAAATGGGTGTCGACGGTGATGCCCGGGACATCGAAGGCGTTGCCGAGGATGACGTTCGCGGTCTTGCGCCCGATGCCGGGCAGGGTGACCAGTTCGGCGAGGGTGCCCGGCAGTTCGCCGTCGAAACGCTCGACCAGTTCCTGGCCCAGCCCGATGAGGGAATTGGCCTTGTTGCGGTAGAAGCCGGTGGGCCGGATGTACTCCTCCAGCTCGGCCCGATTGGCTTCGGCGTAATCGCGTGCGCCGCGGTACTTCGCGAACAGCGCGGGCGTGGTGAGGTTCACCCGCACGTCGGTGCACTGCGCGGAAAGAATTGTGGCGACCGCCAATTCGAGGGGCGTGGTGAAATCCAGCTCACAGTGCGCGTCGGGGAACTCGACGGTCATTTCCCGGTACATACGCCGGGCCCGCCGGACCAGGCCGATCCGAGTCTCTTTGTCGCGCTTGCGCGCTTTGGCCGGACGCGAAAACCGTGGCGCATCCGAGACATCGACCGGAGCCACGTCGGGGGTCGCTCGAACGCCCGAATTATCCGGGTCTGCCCCGCTCACGGCCGCGTTGGATTCAGAGACACGCACGCCCCCACCTTACGGAACCACCCCTGCCCCACAACCGGGCTGAGTACCCGCCGTGTTCCATCTGAGACCTTCGGCGTGTTTACTGCTGCCTATGCAAGGACTCGCTGTGGTGCTGTTTCCGATAGCGCTGATGCTGTTCGCGTTGGTGATGGAACGGGTCGAGAATCGACTTCGCAAGCTTCTCGAACCAGACCCAGAGGTCCAGCAGTATCTCGATCGAGCCACGAATGCCGAGGTCAGCGATCTGACCAAGCTGGGTTTGCCGGCCGCGGCGGCGCGTCCGCGGCGCGCCCGGCCCGCGGCCAAGGGAATGGACGTCGCACAGGCCAGCTGATCCGCGCGGGTCGGTGGTCGAGTGGTCCGGTGGCTTTCAGCTCCGGACCACTTTTTACGATCTTCATGACGCCGGTCTCACGGCGTGTCGTAGATTACTTGTGAAGCGTGTCGCGAAACCGTCGTTGTGTGTCGCGTACTGCGGCTCCGCGTGTCTGAGAATGAGCTCGGCGCGTGGTGTCTATCACTACCCGGCGGTATTGCAAAGTAGACTGCACTGTCGGCCGAGTCGTTTCGGTCCAGGACAGAGCCATTTCCCATAAGGAGCACATTCGTGGACGAGGCCCTCGCCAGAGCAGGCATCTTCCAAGGCGTCGAGCCCACCGCGGTGGCCGCTCTCGCCAAACAGCTGCAGCCCGTTGACTTCCCGCGCGGCCACGTCATCTTCAACGAGGGCGAACCCGGTGACCGGTTGTACATCATCACCTCGGGCAAGGTGAAGATCGGCCGCCGCTCACCCGACGGTCGTGAGAACCTGCTGACGATCATGGGCCCGTCGGACATGTTCGGCGAGCTCTCGATCTTCGACCCGGGCCCGCGCACCTCGACGGCCACCACCGTCACCGAGGTCCGCGCGGTCACCATGGACCGGGACGCCCTCAAGGCGTGGATCGATCAGCGGCCCGAGATCGCCGAGCAGCTGCTGCGGGTGCTCGCCCGCCGCCTGCGCCGCACCAACAACAACCTGGCCGACCTGATCTTCACCGATGTTCCGGGTCGTGTCGCCAAGGCGCTGCTGCAGCTCGCTCAGCGCTTCGGCACCCAGGAGGCGGGCGCGCTGCGCGTGACCCACGACCTCACCCAGGAGGAGATCGCCCAGCTGGTCGGCGCCTCCCGCGAGACCGTGAACAAGGCGCTCGCCGACTTCGCGCACCGCGGCTGGCTGCGGCTCGAGGGCAAGAGCGTGCTGATCTCCGACTCGGAGAGACTGGCCCGCCGCGCTCGCTGAGCGGCGACAGGTACATACGCGAGGCGCGTCGCCACCCCCGTAGCGGTGGCGACGTGCCTCGACGTGTAAAAGGACCACACTCTTCGGATTCTCAGGGGCTTCGCCCCTGCAACCCCTATTCCTGTGAACGCAGGTACGCCAGCTGCGCTTTCACCGAGCTGTGGGCGGCCGGCCAGAGGCGCTTGTCCACATCGGCGTAGACCTCGGCGACGATCTGCAGTGCTTTGGCCTCGGGACCGAGCTTCTCCAGGGCGGCGCGGACCTGGTTCAGGCGCTCCTCGCGGTGGGCGATGTAGTAGCGGATGACCGGTTCGGCGTCGGCGTGGTCGGGACCGTGGGCCGGGAGCAGGGTGCGGCCGGGAGCGACCGCCACGAGCCGATTCAGCGAGTCCAGATAAGCCGCCAGCGCGCCGTCCCAGGATTCCAGGACGGTCGTACCGCTTCCGAGAACGGTGTCACCGGTGAGCAGCGCTTGCTCGCCATCCGGGCCGTCGAGCAGGAAGCTGAGCGAGTCCTCGGTGTGCCCCGCGGTGGCGAGCACCGTGATGCGCAGCCCGGCGACCTCGATGACCTCACCGTCGGCCAGGTGGGTGCCCGCGCCGCGCAGGAACTCGGAATCCTTGGCGCGCACCGCGGTTCCGGTGGCCTTGACCAGGTGGTCGATGCCGCCGGTGTGGTCGTGGTGCTTGTGGGTGATGAGGGTGAGGGCGATGTTCCCACCGGTCTCGCGCACCAGCGCCTCGGTGTGCGCGCGATCCTTCGGACCCGGGTCCACCACAACGTATTCCGTGGCGCCGGGAGCGCGCAGCAGCCAGGTGTTGGTGCCCTGCAATGTCATTCCGCTGGGATTGTCGGCCAGCACGACGGCGGCGGACGGAGTCACTTGCCGCAGTTGCTCGTACGCGGGGTGAGTGAGCGTCATTGTTTCGTCCTAATGCACCGAGCGTGATGCGTCCAGGGTTGAACGCATCACGCTTCCGACTGTGCCCCAAGCATTTCGGGGTTACCGCACCTCGGCGATGAGTTCCACCTCGACCGGGGTGTTCAGGGGCAGCTCGTTGACGCCGACCGCGGAACGGGCGTGCACCCCGGCCTCGCCGAGCACCGCGCCGAGCAGCTCGGACGCGCCATTGATGACCAGCGGCTGGCTGTTGAAGCCGGATGCGGAGGCCACGAAACCGACGACCTTGACGATGCGCACGACATTGTCGAGGCCGACCAGATCGTGCACGACCGCAAGGGCGTTGAGGGCGGCCAGCTTGGCCATCTCCGCGCCCTGCTCGACGGTGACCTCGGCGCCGAGCTTGCCGGTCAGCGGCAGCTCGCCGTTCACGAACGGCAACTGACCGGAGGTGTAGACGTAGTTGCCGGACCGGACGCCGGGCACGTATACCGCGACCGGTTTCGGGGCCGGCGGCAGTTCGAGCCCGAGCTCCTTCAGGTTCTCGGCCCAGGACATCAGCTCTTCGCCCGCTTCAGATAGGCGACGTGCTGTTCACCGGTCGGTCCGGGCAGCACCGTGACGAGTTCCCAGCCGTCGGAACCCCACTGGTCGAGAATGGCCTTGGTGGCATGGGTCAACAGGGGCACCGTCGCGTACTCCCACACGGTCACATCACTCATGCGCTGAGACTAACCCCGGCCAGGTTCCCGCAGTTCCCCAGGCCCGCCGACTACGCTGCGGGATCAGGAAATACGAGTTTCCAGAGTGGTGTATCAGACAGTTGCCGAGTCCTGTGGGCAGGAATTCGGGACGAGTTATAGGCTCGCGAGCGTGGGAGTACCGATAGCAGTGCCCGTTTCGGTTGAGCCGGGGGTCGAAGCAGGTTGGCCGGAGCGGGCGGACAAGGCCCGCCTGCACTACGTTTCCGGGAAGGGGGGCACCGGGAAGTCGACCGTCGCCGGGGCACTGGCACTGGCACTGGCCGCCGGGGGGCGCCGGGTGCTGCTGGTCGAGGTCGAGGGCAGACAGTCCATTGCCCAGCTGTTCGATCTCCCGCCCTTGCCGCCCACCGAGACTCGCATCGCCACCGCGGATGGCGGCGGCGAGGTGATGGCGCTGGCCCTCGATGTCGAGCACGCCTTCCTCGAGTACCTCGACATGTTCTACAACCTGGGCTTCGCCGGTCGCGCCATGCGCCGGGTGGGCGCCATCGAGTTCGTCACCACCATCGCGCCGGGCCTGCGCGACGTGATCCTCACCGGCAAGATCAAGGAATGCGCGGTGCGCGCCGACAAGTCCGGCAAGCCCGCCTACGACGAGATCGTCATCGACGCGCCCCCGACCGGCCGCATCGCGAGCTTCCTGGACGTCACCCAGGCCATGGTCGAGATCGCCGGCGGCGGTCCCATCGCCGCGCAGGCCGAGGGCGTGTCCAAGCTGCTGCACTCCGAGCAGACCATGATCCACCTGGTCACGCTGCTGGAGGCGCTGCCGGTGCAGGAAACCGCCGACGCCGTCGCCGAACTCACCGCCAACGACCTGAATATCGGGACGGTCATCGTGAATCGGGCGAGCGAGGGCTACCTGCCGCGCTCGGTGCGCGAACAGGCCGCGCAGGGCACGGTCGACATCGACGCCCTGCGGGCCGGACTGACCGAGGCCGGGATCAGCCTGTCCGAGACCGATTTCGAGGGCCTGGTCGCCGAGACCGTGGAGCATTCCGCGCGGCTGGCCGCCCAGGACGAGAGCGCCGCCGAACTGGCCCAGCTCGACATCTCGCGGCTGTACCTGCCGTCGCTGACCGACGGCATGGATCTGGGCGGGCTCTACGAGCTGGCCGAAGTCTTGAGCGCGCAGGGGGTTCGCTAGTCATGGTCGTTCCGGCAGGCACTGTGCCCCTGGACATTTCGAAGATCCTCGCGGATCCGTCGGCCCGCATCGTGGTGTGCTGCGGCTCCGGCGGCGTCGGCAAGACCACCACGGCCGCGGCCATCGCGCTGCGCGCCGCCGAGTCGGGCCGCAAGGTCGTGGTGCTCACCATCGACCCGGCGCGCCGGCTGGCCCAGTCGCTGGGCGTGAGCGATCTCGGAAACGCCCCGCAGAAGGTCGAACTCGGGCCCGAGGCCAAGGGCGAGCTGTTCGCCATGATGCTGAACATGCGCCGCACCTTCGACGACATGGTGCTCGAGCACACCAGCCCGGACAAGGCCGAGCAGATCTTCGCCAACCCGATCTACCAGACCGTCGCGTCCTCCTTCGGTGGCACCCAGGAGTACATGGCGATGGAGAAGCTCGGGCAGCTGGCGTCCAAGCGCGAGTGGGACCTGATCGTGGTCGACACCCCGCCCTCCCGCAATGCCCTGGACTTCCTGGACGCGCCGAAGCGGCTGGGCAACTTCCTCAACGGCAAGATGATCCGGGTCATCATGGCCCCGGGCCGCGGGGTCGGGAGGTTCGTGGCGGGTGCCATGAGCCTGGCGCTGCGCGGCGTCTCGACCATCGTCGGCGGTCAATTGCTCAAAGACGCCAGTGTCTTCTTGCAGTCACTGGAGTCCATGTTCGGCGGCTTCCAGGATCGCGCGGACCGCACCTACGCCATGCTGTCGCGGCCGGGCACCCACTTCCTGGTGGTGGCCGCGGCCGAGCCGGACGCGCTGCGCGAGGCGAGCTTCTTCGTCGATCGGCTCTCGACCGACCGGATGCCGCTGGCCGGCCTGGTACTGAACCGGACCCACCCCGTACTGAGCGGCCTGTCCGCGGAGGAGGCGCAGGTTGCCGCGGACCGGCTCGCACCGGAGACCGCGACCAACGGCGCGACGCCGGAACCCGAGGCGGATACCCCGGAGGCCCTGGCCGCCGCGGTACTGCGCATTCACGCCCACCGGGCCGCCACCGCCAAGCGGGAACAGCATCTGCTGCACCGCTTCACGGGCGCGCACCCGAGCGTCCCGATCGTGGCCGTCACCGCGCTGCCGTTCGAGGTCGCCGACCTGGAAGCGCTGCGCGCGGTGGGTGATCAGCTGGTCGAGGCGGGCGTGAAGTCCGCCTGACCGAGTCAGGCAGTTCGGCCCTTTGGTTTGAAATGCCCGATCCGACCCCGGACACGGATCGAGCCCGCTTCCGCGGGCTCGATCCGTTCTGCTTATAGGGGGGATCTGGGTAAGGGATACTCGGTTACATCGCTACCTTCTGTGATCGCTGGACGCGGAAGAAGTCCGCCCAACTCGTCACCTCCGGATGCTGCTTGAGCAGCGCGCGGCGCTGCCGCTCGGTCATGCCGCCCCACACTCCGAACTCGACACGGTTGTCCAGGGCATCCGCCCCGCACTCCATCAGCACCGGGCAGTGCCGGCAGATGGTTGCCGCTTTGCGCTGCGCTGCGCCACGCACGAACAGCTGGTCGGGATCCACTTCCTTGCATCGGGCCTGGGAAACCCAGGCGATTCTCGCTTCGGCCTGCTCCACGTCCAATCGAGCGATCGGGGTAGTCATGTGCATTTGGTGTGCCCCTTTGCAGTCCGAACACCGGGTCACGGCGCTCCAGAATCGCGAGTGCAGCGCGCAGTTACCCAACCCCACTGCGTTCTGCACCACATTCCACTTTGAGTGTTAGCTCTATCACACTGGGTTCTCAATCTAGGTAAAGGTGTGCGGCCTGCGCAAGACCGTCCCGAGATTTTCTGGTACGTCCGTCCACGCATTCGTTGCACGGAACCGGGCAGTCCGTCTCTTTTAGGACGAATGAACACCCCGCCGGGCGAACACCGAGTGTCCGCAAGGCCAATTAGGCTAGGGCCCGTGCCGATCACACGAACGCTCTGGAGACTGGCAGGCGCGTGCGTCTTGGCCGCCGTGTTGCTCGCCGGTCTGCTGTTCCCGCTCGCCGGTGGCTTCGGGTTCATCTCCAACCGAGCCGCGGACGCCGTCGACAATGTCTCCGCCGAACTCGTCGAGGGCAGTGTGCCCGCCGTCTCGACCATGGTGGATGCGAATGGAACACCGTTCGCCTGGCTGTACGAGCAGCGCCGCTTCGAGGTCCCCAGCGAGAAGATCTCCAATGACATGAAACTGTCCCTGGTCTCGGTGGAGGACAAGCGCTTCGCCGACCACCACGGTGTGGACTGGCAGGGCACCTTCCGCGCCTTCCTGACCAACACGTCGGGCGGCCAGGTCTCCCAGGGTGGCTCCACCATCGACCAGCAGTATGTGAAGAACTACCTGCTGCTCGTCGTGGCCAAGACCGACGCCGAACGCCGGGCCGCCATCGAGACCACCCCCGCCCGCAAGATCCGCGAGATCCGGATGGCGCTGACCCTGGACAAGCGGCTCACCAAGGACGAGATCCTCACCCGGTATCTCAACCTGGTGCCGTTCGGCAACGGCTCCTACGGCATCCAGGACGCCGCGCAGACCTACTTCGGTGTGGATGCCAAGGATCTGAACGTCGTGCAGTCGGCCATGCTCGCCGGCATGGTGCAGTCCAGCTCCAAGCTGAACCCGTACACCAACCCCACGGGCGTGCTGGAGCGCCGGAACACCGTGCTGGACACGCTGATCCAGAATGTGCCCAACCGGGCCGACGAGTATCGCAAGGCCAAGGAATTGCCCCTCGGCGTGCTGCCCGAGCCCAAGGGCCTGCCGCGCGGCTGCATCGCGGCCAATGACCGCGGCTTCTTCTGCGACTACGCGATGCAGTACCTGAACAACGCCGGCATCAGCCGCGATCAGCTCGAGAAGGGCGGCTACCTGATCCGCACCACGCTGGACCCGGCGGTCCAGGACCAGGTGCGCGACTCGCTGGCCGCCAACACCAACCCGAATCTGGACGACATCGCCGAGGTCATGAATATCGTGGCGCCCGGCCAGGATTCGCATCCGGTGCTGGCCATGGGCTCGAGCCGCGTCTACGGCCTGGACGCCAACGCGCATCAGACCGTGCAGCCGCAGCCGTACTCGATGGTCGGTGACGGCGCGGGCTCGATCTTCAAGATCTTCACCACGGCCGCGGCCATGGAGAAGGGCCTGGGCATCAATGCCACGCTGGATGTCCCGTCGTTCTTCTCGGCCAAGGGCATGGGTAATTCCGGGACCCCGGGCTGCCCGCCGGAGACCTACTGCGTGAAGAACGCGGGCAACTACGCGGGCTCGATGTCGGTGACGCAGGCGCTGGCGACCTCGCCGAACACGGCCTTCGTCAAGCTGATCCAGGCCGTCGGGGTGCAGCCGACCGTCGATATGGCGGTGCGCCTGGGCATGCGTTCCTACACCCAGCCCGGCACCTCCGGCCACGGCAACCAGAGCCTGGCCGACATGATCAAGGACCAGAACCTGGGCTCGTTCACCCTGGGCCCGGTGGCGATCAACCCCCTCGAACTGTCGAATGTGGCCGCCACGCTGGCCTCCAGCGGCAAGTGGTGCCCGCCCAACCCGATCAAGGAGGTGGTGGACCGCAACGGCAAGCAGGTGCCGCTGACCCAGCAGGCGTGTGAGCAGGTGGTGGATCCGGGCCTGGCCAACACCCTCGCCAATGCCCTGAGCCAGGACGTGGTGAGCGGTACCGGTGCCGGTTCGGCGCACTCGGTGGGCTGGAACGTCCCGACCTCGGCCAAGACCGGCACCACCGAGACCCACCGGTCCTCGGCCTTCCTGGCCTTCACCAACTCCTTCGCGGGGGCCAGCTACATCTACGGCGACAGCCCGACGCCGGGTGAGATCTGCTCGTTCCCGCTGCGCAGCTGTGGCAGCGGAAACCTGTACGGCGGTAATGAACCCGCTAAAACCTATCTGGGCGCGATGAAGAACGTGCTCGACCGCTTCCCGCCGGCGGCGCTGCCGCCGCTGGACGACAAGTACGTTCGCGGATCGAACAATTCGCAGATCCCGGATGTGATCGGCATGTCCCAGGCGGAGGCCACCTCCACCCTGGTCGGGGCGGGCTTCCAGGTGTCGGTGACGACGCAGCCGGGCGCGAACAAGGGGACGGTCATGAACGTCTCGCCGAACGGGTCGGCCATCCCGGGCTCGGTGATCACGCTCTACGTGAGCGACGGCAGTCAGATCCCGGCGCCCGCGCCGAACGCGCCGCCCACGGTGCCGGGCTTGCCGAGCATCCCCCTCCCGCAGCTGCCGCCGATCCCGATTCCCATCCCGATCCCGCGGTAGGCAATCCCGCGGTAGGCAAGGGAAAGGCCCGGAGTGATTCACTCACTCCGGGCCTTTCGTATCAAAAGGACAGTGTCAGAGTCGCGCCTTCACGGCGGCGGAGATCCGCGACCCGTCCGCGCGCCCCGCGGCGAGCGCCGTCGCGGCCTTCATGACCTGACCCATCTGCTTCATCCCCGGCCGCTCCCCCAGCTGCTCGGCGACGTCGGCGATGGCGGTGTCGGCGATGTCGCCCACCTCGGCATCGGTGAGCTGGGTGGGCAGGTACTCGTCGATGATCGATTCCTCGGCGCGCTCGTTGGCGGCCAGTTCGCCACGCCCGGCCTGCTCGTAGACGACGGCGGCCTCATTGCGCTTCTTCGCCTCCTTCTGCAGGACGGCGATGATCTCCGCGTCGGAGAGCTCACGGGCCTCGGGTCCGGCGACTTCCGCGTTCTGAACGGCGGACAGCAGCATCCGCAGGGTGGCCAGCCGCAGCGTGTCCTTGCTCTTCATCGCGGTGGTCATGTCCGACCGCAGCTTGGATTTGAGTTCCGACATGAGCGACACGGTACGAGGGACTTCTATCGTGGTCCAGCTCATTTGACTCGATGTTTCTCCGCCGGGTCGCCTATTCTGGGCAAATGCCCGTCTTCTCGACCTCCGCCCTCAGCCGTGCCGCACTCGGAGCCGCCGGGGCCGCGGTCGCCGGAATCGGATACGCGACGCTCATCGAGCGCAATGCCTTCACGCTGCGTGAGGCGACACTACCGGTGCTGGAACCGGGCAAGCCCTCCCTACGGGTGCTGCACATCAGCGACCTGCACATGATGCCCGGGCAGCAGTTGAAGCAGGCCTGGCTGCGGGAGCTGGACCGGCTGGAGCCGGATCTGGTGGTGAACACCGGGGACAACCTCTCGCACCAGAAGTCGGTGCCCGCCGTGGTGCAGTCGCTGGGCGGATTGCTGGCGCGTCCCGGCATTTTCGTGTTCGGCTCGAACGATTACTTCGCGCCGGTGCCGAAGAACCCGTTCAAGTACTTCAACAAGGACCACAAGCGGGTCTACGGCGATCCGCTGCCCTGGCAGGATCTGCGGGCCGCGTTCACCGAGCGGGGCTGGCTGGATCTGACGCATGTGCGCCGCGATATCGAGGTCGCGGGGGTGCGGATCTCGACGGCGGGCGTGGACGATCCGCATCTGCAGCGGGACCGCTACGACACCGTGGCGGGTGCGCCGAATCCGCTGGCGGACTTGAGCATCGGGCTCACCCACTCGCCGGAGCCGCGGGTGCTGGACCGATTCGCGGCCGACGGCTACGACCTGGTGATGGCGGGCCACACCCACGGTGGGCAGCTGTGCCTGCCGGGCTTCGGCGCCCTGGTGACCAACTGCGGGATCGACCGGGCCCGGGTGAAGGGCGCCTCGCGCTGGGGCGCGCACACCCGGCTGCATGTGTCGGCGGGTCTGGGGACCTCGCCCTGGGCTCCGTACCGGTTCTGCTGCCGCCCGGAGGCGACGCTGCTGACGCTGGTCGGCGCGCCGCCGAAGAAGCCGGTCGCCGAGTCGGGCCGGGGTCGCACCGCGTCGTCGGAGGCTGTCGCGCGGTGAGCGCCCGCCGCGATATACAGCGCGGTATGTAGTCGTCAGTCAGGGGGCAACCGTGACCAGTGGAAACGACCACAGCAACGAGCCCGGCCGTCCGGAAGCCGATCCGGACTGGTGGCAGGGTGTGCCCGGACAGGATCAGACCTGGCAGCAGCCGCAACAATCGCCGCAGCCGGGTTATGGTGCGCCGCAACCCAATCCGGGCTGGCAGCAGCCGGGCTACGGGCAGCCGCAGCCGACGGCCCCCCTCACCGGTGGTCCGTACGGCCAGCCCTATCCGCCCGGTCCCACCCAGTACCCGCCGACCCAGGCGTTCGGCGCACCGCAGGGCTACGGCCAGCAGCCCGGCTATGGCCAGCAGCCGCCCTATCCCCCGCCGCCCGGTGGCGGCAATCGCCGGGTATGGCTGTTCGCCGGTGTCGGCGTGCTGGTGCTGGCGATCATCGCCGCGGTGGTGGTCGTGGCGCTGGTGCACCGGAACTCGAACGACGCCTCGGCGAAGTCGAACACCACGCCGTCGCTGATCAGCGCGCTCACCTCGACCGCGGCCAAGCCCACCCAGTCGGGCCGGCCGACGACCGCCAGGACCACCGCCCCGAAGGCGACCAGCACGCCCGCCGCGGTGATCCCCGGGTATCAGGTGGTCACGATCCCGGACAACGGTGCGGCATACGACATTCCGCAGAGCTGGAAGGTGGACGGCACCGGGCAGAGCACCTTCGGCAGCGGCACGGACAGCATTCCGGTGGCCGGGCTGGCGCAGGACGGCATCGAGTACTGCCCGAAGTACGTGCGCACCAACATCTTTCTGACCCAGTCCGACGAGACGGATCCGACGCGGGCGGCGGCCGACATCGGCACCCGGATGGGCCGCATCGGCTGGTCCACGTCGACGGGTGCGACGCCCGGCGCGGCGGAGTCGTTCCAGTCCTCGGACGGGCAGCTGCAGGGCATCTACATGGAGACCAAGGGGGCTGCCCCGGCTCCGGCGGCGGGCTGTGCCTCGACGTATTCGGTCTACACCTTCGCCTTCCCCGGCGACAGCGGCGCTTTCGTGTTCACCATCGCCGCGGACACCGGGGTGGACCAGTCCGTGGACGCGACGCTGGCGAAGAAGATTCTTGCCAGTATCCGCCCGATCCAGTAGGCGGCACGACTCGTCACAGGGGGTCCGACGATGAGCGGTGAAACCGACGGCCAGGACATCGATCCGGAGAAGACGACGTCCAGCGGGGACTGGTGGCAGGGGCCGGTGCACGAACGGCCCCAGCCCGGCCCACCGTCCCCATATCCCCAGCCGAGCCCGAATCCCAATGCCTCCGGGCCGAATCCGATCCCGGGACCTGGTCCGGCCTCGGGCAATGGACCGCGGCCGGGCCCGAGCCCGTACCAGTCGGGACCCGACCCCTACCAGTCCTCGCCCTATCGGTCCGGGCCGAATCCCGTTCCGCCGAGCGCGAATTCGTACGGCACGGGCGCGTCCCCCTTCGCCGCGCAACCGGGCGGCTTCGGGCCCCCGCCGGGCGGCAATCGCGGGCGGGTGTGGCTGCTGGCTGGCGTGGGCGCGCTCGTGGTGGCGATCGTGGCCGTCATGGCGATCGTGATCGTGATGCACGATTCCGGCAAAGGCCCCACCCCGACCGCCGCGAAGCCCACCTCGATCACCAGCGCGCCCGCCACCACGCCGCGCACCACGGCCCCGGCGTCCACCCTGACTCCCCAGATTCCCGGCTATCAGGTCGACGTGCCCAAGGACCTGAAGGCCGCGTGGGACATCCCCAGCGACTGGAAGACCGATCTGACCGCCACCACCTACGGGAACGGCACCGACAGCATTCCCGCGGCGGGCTTCGCGGAGGAGGGCTCGGACTACTGCCCGAGCAATGTGCGGACCACCATGTTCCTGTCCACCTCGGATATCTCCGACGCGACCGCGGCGGCCACCGATGTGGGTGCGCACGCCGCCCGCATCGGCTACACCACCAAGACCTCGCTCACCGCCGGCACCGCGCAACCCCTCGACACCAGCGACGGCCAGCTGCACGGCACCTTCCTGGAGACCAGCGGCGGCTTCACCGCTCCCGCGGGATGCGCCACCGGTTATTCGGTCTACACCTTCGCCCTCAGCGTGGGCGCCGGCAAGGGTTCGCTGGTGCTGGTGATCCTCGCCGACACGGGCGTGGATCGCTCGGTCACGGCCGATTTCGCGCGTAAGCTGTTCGCCACTTTTCGCCTGCTTTAGAGCACCTGACCAGCCGATTTAACGTCTGGACGACGGGTGCGCTAAGCTACTGCACGTTCGCTTCACGGGGTGTGGCGCAGCTTGGTAGCGCGCTTCGTTCGGGACGAAGAGGTCGCAGGTTCAAATCCTGTCACCCCGACTGTGTGGTTGAGACACAACTCGGCCCCCGGCTCTTTCGAGAGCCGGGGGTTTTGTGTTTCTCAGGGACTCCGCGTGTTTTTCAGGGACCCCGCGTGTTTTTCAGGGAGCGTGTTTCGGGGTTGGTTTTCGGTCCTCAGCCCGCGACCGGACGAAGGCGGGTGCCGCCCAGGCGGTCCGCGTGGTCGGTGAGGATGGCGCGCAGGGCGGCGGCGGACGTCGCGTCCACGGGCGTGAGGACCGTGATGCTGTGGTCGGCCCCGTCCGGGCTGGTGAGGTTGTCGTAGCAGACCGTCAGGTCGCCCGCGCCGGGATGCCGGATGCGTTTGGTGCCGTGGCTGCGGTCCTGAACCGCATGGTCGTCCCACCAGGTGGCGAATTCGGGGCTGTCCGTGCGCAATTCGCCGATCACCTCGCGCAGGCGCGGGTCGTCGGGGTGGCGGGCCAGGTTGCGGCGCAGGTTGCCGACGGTCTCGCGGGCCACCCGGGCCCAGTCCAGCTGGGTCGCGCGGGTGGCGGGATCGAGCAGGGTCAGGCGGGCGACATTGATGCCGGGTTCGAAGCCCGGGCCGAACAGGGCCGACGCGGCGGTGTTGCGGGCCAGCACGTCGAGGCGGAAGTCGGACAGGTAGGCCGGGAGCGCGGGCAGGCCGTCGAGGATGGCGCGCAGCGACTCCGGCGGGTCGGCCGGTCGGCGGCGGGTGGGCGGCTGGGCGCCGCGGGCGATGAGGTGCAGGTGCGCCCGCTCGGCGTCGGTGAGCCGCAGGGCGTCGGCGAGGGCGTCGAGGATGGCGGCGCCGGGGGTACCGACGCGGCCCTGTTCGAGGCGGATGTACCAGTCGACGCTGACCGCCGCGAGCTGCGCCACCTCCTGCCGTCGCAGGCCCGGAGTGCGCCGCTGCCCGACGTTCGGCAGCCCCGCCTGTTCGGGGGCCAGCCGTTCCCGCATGGCCCGCAGGAAGGCGCCCAGCTCCCTTCCCGATGTCGTAGTGTCCACGCTCGCACTCCTTCTCGCCGGAGCCCCGGCACCGCCCGGGCTCCCGGCCCTCAGCCTAGGGTGCGGCCGGGTGGCATGCGGGATACCAGGGTGCGGACGATCTCCCTGGCGGTATCGGATTCCGAGAGTCTCTTGTCGTCAGTCGAACGACGAGGAGAACCGCCATGAATCGCACCGCACGCATCGTTTCCGCGACCTTCGCCGTGGCGGCCCTGTTGTCCGCCGCCGCCTGCGGCAGCGACCGGGATTCGTCCGCCGCGACTCCGAACCCGAATCCGGCTCCGTCCGTTCAGGTTCGGGCCGTGGTCCCCGCGTCGGCCGCCCCGTTCACCGTCACCACCGGTGACGCCACGGCCGACCGAGCCTTCCCGGCCGACTTCTACGCGGGCGCCTTCGGCTGCACGGCCGCCAATCACGCCCCGCGCCTGCACTGGTCCGGCGCTCCGGCCGGAGCGAAGAGCTTCGCGGTCACCATGTTCGACCCGGACGCGCCGACCGGCGCGGGCTTCTGGCATTGGATGAACTGGGACATCCCGGCCGCCGCAACCGATTTCACCGCGGGCGCCACGGGTGTGGCGGGCGCCAACGACGCCGGTGTCCCCGGCTACCTGGGTCCGTGCCCGCCCGCCGGCGACCGGCCGCACACCTACCAGATCTCCGTGCTGGCCCTGGACACCCCGACGCTGGACCTGCCCGCGGCGACCACCCCGACGGTCGCGTCGTTCTCGATGGGTTCGCACATCATCGGGGTGGCCCGGCTGTCGCTGACCGCGCAGCGACCCTGACCCGGAACGCACAGCGGGTCCCGGCCACTCGGCCGGGACCCGGTGTGGTGGAACGGCTTTCAGCCCAGGTGCAGGCGCCGCATGAGGCGCAGCGTGACCAGGGTGGACTTGAGCTGCTTCTCGTACGGCATGTTGGCGCGGGCCGCCATGATCTGCTTCTTCTGCACGCCGACATTGATGGTGTCGGTGTACTTGAGAATGCCGGCCGCGCCGTGGCGGGTGCCGACGCCGGACTGCTTCACGCCGCCCGACGGGGTGCCCTTGGCGGCGTAGCTGGTGACGAAGCCGTCGTTGATATTGATGGCGCCGGCTTCGACGCGCTCGGCGAGTTTCGTTGCGCGGTCGATGTTTCCGGTCCAGATGCTGGCGTTGAGGCCGTACGCGGTGTCGTTCGCGAGCGCGACGGCCTCGTCCTCGGTGCTGTACTTGTAGATGCTGACCACGGGGCCGAAGGTCTCCATGGTGGCGTGGGCCATGTCCTTGGTGACGCCGGTGAGGACGGTCGGCTCGAAGAAGGCCGGGCCGATGTCGGGGCGGGGGTTGCCGCCGGTGACGACGGTCGCGCCCTTCTCCCGGGCCTCGTCGACGTGGGAGGCGACGCGCTTCATGTGGTCCACCGAGACCAGCGAGCCCATCTCGGGATCGAAGTCGTAGCCGGCGCCCATCTTGCCGGCGAGGTCCTCGGCGGCGGCCACGAAGCGGCGCAGGTACTCGTCGTAGATGCGCTCGTGGACGTAGATGCGCTCGATGTGCATGCACGCCTGGCCGGTGTTGCCGAAGACGGCGAACACGGCCGAGGGGATGGCCTCGTCGAGGTTGACGTCGTCGAGCACGATCATCGGGTTCTTGCCGCCGAGTTCCAGGCTGCAGCCGATGAGGTTGCGCCCGGCCTGCTCACCGATGGTGCGACCGGTGGCGGTGGAGCCGGTGAACATGACGAACTCGACATTGTCGATGAGGGTGGGGCCGACGTCGGGGCCGCCGCCGCAGACCACCTGGATGAGCCCGCGCGGCAGGCCCGCCTGCTGCAGCAGTTCGATGCCGTAGAGGGTGCACAGCGCGGTCTTGTTGTCCGGCTTCATGATCACGCCGTTGCCGGCCATGAGCGCCGGGGTGGAGTCGGACATGGAGATGGCGAACGGGAAGTTCCACGGCGCGATGACCGCGACCACGCCCTTGGGCCGGTGCTCCTCGGTGGAGGAGGTGATGACCGGCATCGGGCCGCTGCGCTTCTTGGGCTTGAGGGTCTTCTCGGCGGTCTTCAGGTAGTGGGCGATGACCATCGGCGTATCGCACGCCTCCTCGATGGCCATCCGCCGCGCCTTGCCGCAGCCGATCTGGATCAGGTCCGCGATGGTCTCGATCTCCGAGAGAATCAGCTCGTGCGCGCGCTCGAATACGGCGAGGCGGTCCTTGAGCGGCCGGGCGGCCCATTCCTTCTGGGCGGCGCGGGAGATCTCGACGGCGGCCTCGACGTCCTCGGGCGAGGACTGCGGCAGGTAGCCGACGACGTCGCCGGTGTAGACCTCGACCATCTCGAAGGGCTCGCGGGCCTCGCCGGCCTGGCCCGCCGTCACCATCGCGGTCAGCCGGTTGATGAGGGATTCCGTGACGCGCGGCGGAAGCTTCGCCTTGCTCGTTGTGCTCATGGGACTCTCTCCACTACTTGCCGCCCGTGACGGCGGTCACCATGATCCAAACTAGAACACGTTATTGTTCAGGACAACGGCGCGGGGTAGTTTCGTGCCGGAATCTTGGTTCGCCCATGTGGAAAGAAGGGTCGGCGATGACCGCAGCGACTGCTGAAACAACTAGCAACACCGAACCGCACGCTCTGGTCGAGAAGCGCGGCGCGACGCTGATCGTCACCATGAACCGCCCCAAGTCCAAGAACGCCCTCACCGGCGAGATGCTGGCGATCATGACCGAGGCGTGGGACACCGTCGACAACGATCCGGAGATCCGCTCCTGCATCCTCACCGGTGCCGGCGGCGCGTTCTGCGCGGGCGCGGACCTGAAGAACATGAACAAGCGCAGCCCGGACGACGGCATGAAGGAGGGCAGCGCGTTCGACCCGTCCCGCATGCCGGGTCTGCTCAAGGGCCGTCGCCTGACCAAGCCGCTGATCGCGGCGGTGGAGGGCGCGGCCATCGCGGGCGGCACCGAGATCCTGCAGGGCACCGATATCCGCATCGCCGGTGAGAGCGCCAAGTTCGGTGTCTCCGAAGCGAAGTGGAGCCTGTTCCCGATGGGCGGCTCGGCGGTGCGGTTGCCGCGCCAGATCCCCTACACCGTCGCCGCGGAACTGCTGCTGACCGGTCGCCACATCACCGCGGCCGAGGCGCTGAACTTCGGCCTCATCGGCCACGTGGTGCCGGACGGGACCGCGCTGGACAAGGCGCTGGAGATCGCCGAGCTGATCAACAACAACGGCCCGCTGGCCGTGCAGGCGATCCTGAAGGTCATCCGCGACACCGAGGGCATGCACGAGGAAGAGGCGTTCAAGATCGACGCCAAGGTCGGCCTGCCGGTCTTCCGCAGCAACGACGCGAAGGAGGGCCCGCGCGCCTTCGCCGAGAAGCGCAAGCCCAATTTCCAGGGCAACTAGGAATTCCGGGGATTGTCCCCCCGGAGCTGAGGTGGCGACGGACCTCTCACATCGCCACCTCACCGTCAGCGAGCGGCCAGCTCCTCGCCGAGGAAGCCGCCGGACTGGTGCCGCCACAGCTGCGCGTACGTACCCTCGCCGCGCAGCAGCTCCTCGTGGCTGCCCTGTTCGACGATCCGCCCGCGATCGAGCACGATCAGCCGGTCCATCCCGGCCACCGTGCTCAACCGGTGCGCGACCACCAGCGCCGTACGCCCTTCCATCAACTCCCAGAGCGCTTGCTGCACAAGGATTTCGCTCTCGGAGTCGAGGGCGCTGGTGGCCTCGTCCAGCAGCAGGATCGGGGCGTCGCGCAGGATGGCCCGCGCGAGCGCGACCCGCTGGCGTTGCCCGCCGGAGAGTTTCACGCCGCGCTCGCCGATGAGCGTCTCCATGCCTTCGGGCAGCCCGTCCGCGAATTCGGTGACGTGCGCGGCCTTGGCGGCGCGCCGCACCTCCTCGTCGGTGGCCTCGGGCCGGGCGAAGCGAATGTTATCGCTCAGCGACCGGTGGAACATGGCCGGGTCCTGCGGCACGTAGGACAGCAGGCTGCGCAGATCCCGCTGACGCAGGCGCGAAATATCCTGTCCGCCAATACGGATGACACCGCCGTCGACGTCCATCATCCGCAGCAGCAGCTGGGTGAGCGTGCTCTTGCCGCCGCCCGACCGGCCGACCAGGCCGATGCGCGCGCCACTGGCAACATCCAGCTCCAGCCCGCGGAACAGGGGCGGCGCACCCGCGTGAGCGAAGTCCACCCGCTCGAACCGGATGCCGGAGCCCTTGGGGCACAGCGGTTCCGGCTCGCTCGTGTCGAGCACCGTCGGCGATTCCAGCAGCAGTTCGGTGAACTGCGCGGCCTCGGTGGTGGAGCTCTCCAGCCGCCGGTAGATCTGGTTGAACCGGAACATGATGCCGGTGGCGTTCCAGTAGTAGGTGAAGGCCACCATGATCACCTCGACCGAGGCGTGCCCGCCGCCGATGCCCAGCGCGATCAGCAATCCGGAGACGTTCACGATCACCATCAGCGGCGTGACCGCGGTGTCGATGTAGAGGTTGTTGTAGTCCCAGGACCGCAACGACTTTCGCCGCTGCACCGCCACCCGCCGCCGATGCTCGTCGATCTCCTGCGGTTCGGCCGCGAAGGCTCGCACCGCCTGCATGTTCGACAGGGTGTCGGAGACGTGGCCCGACACCCTCGCGATGGCGGCCTCGCGGTCGTCGACCAGGTGCTGGCGCCGCCGGATCAGCGGGGCGACCACCACGCCACTCACCGCGATCAGGCCGAGCAGCACGACGACCAGCATCGGGTCGTAGCGCCACAGCACCACCGAGGCGAAGCTCAGCGGCACCAGGGCGGCGACGATCTCGAAGGCGAAGGTGTCGGCGAACTCCTCGAACCGGGTCGCGAAGCTCAGGGCGCGCTTGGTCAGCGAGCCCGCGAAGTTGTTGTGGAAGAACGCCGAATCCTTGGCCAGCAATTCGTCCATGGCGGTGTTGTAGAGGCTCTCGATGCCATAGGCGTCGAGGCGGTTGAGGCAGTGGATGCCCACCCGCCAGCAGATTTCCGCGATGAACAGCAGCGCGCCGAACCCGATCACGTACGGCGCGAGCGTGCCGAACGAGGAGTCACCGGTGGCGGCCACCTTGCCCACGACCACCGCGACCAGCAGCGGCGCGATGTAGAGCTGGCAGATATTGCCGAGGGCGGGCCCCAGCATGGCCGGAATCGTGATTGCCTTGCGCCGGGCCATTTCCCGGCCGTAGTAGCGCAGAACCAGCCTGACAGCGGATGTGCGCGAACTCATCCATCCCCTCTCGAATAGGTGCTTCGAGCAGTGCAGACAGCCCAGAGTGCCTGGTGGGGAGAGGGTGCGCCACCGAATTATTGCTGCGCGGTAGCTGGTTTCCGGCGCCGGGCGAACGGTTTTCGGAGCTGGGCAGCCGCAAGGAAAACCTCCCCACCCCGGGAGGAGAGGACGATCG
>NZ_JBHZCS010000005.1:100790-121112 GCF_042755705.1 Nocardia sp. NPDC059154 | reverse complement strand
CGTCGGTGATGGGAAGCGGGGGTGTGGAGGGGGGGGAAGGTTGTGCCGCGCTGGGAGCGGTATCGGTCTCTTCCCCCCCCCCCCCGGGAGCGGATGCCGATCGGAGCACGTGCCGGCATCCACGTTCGGGGGGATTACTCGGTGGGGTGCACCGTGCGCCGGACGATGGCACGCGCCAGGCCGGGCAGCAGCCTCCGCATGAGATACGCCGGCCGCGCCTGTCCGGGGAAGACGAACAGCGGCGACTTCGGTTTGGCCAGTGCCTTTTCCAGCGCGTCGACAATGCTCTCGGGCGTGGCGCCGCCGGCATTGCCGAGCACGCTGGCGTTCTCCTTGCGGACCGCGTCCAGGAACGGGGTCTCCACCATGGGCGGGCAGAGCACGAGCAGCCGCACGCCGGTGTCGTGCAGCTCGTAGGAGAGGCTGTCGGCGAAGCCGACCACCGCGTGCTTGGAGGCCGTGTATCCGGCCATGCCGGGTGAGGGCAGCCAGCCCGCGAGCGAGGCGAACAGCACCACGGTGCCCGCGCCGGCCTGCTTCATGGCGGGGATGACGGCCTGGCAGAGGTTGACGGTGCCGATGTAGTTGATGTCCATCATCTTCCGGATCTGGGCCACGTCGTGGTCCAGCACGGAGGCGTGCACGTGGGCCATGCCGGCCGCGTGCACCAGGCGGTCGATGGTGCCCAGTTCCGCGCGCACCTTGTCGACGACGGCGCGAACCTGCGCGGAATCCGACACGTCACACGCGTAGGTGTGGGTGTTGGGCGAGCGCGCGGCCATGGTGGCCAGGCCGTCGGCGTTCAGGTCGATCGCGGCCACCTGCCAGCCCGCGGCGGCGAGTCGCTGCGCGACGATGCGGCCCATGCCGCTGGCCGCTCCGGTGACGAGTGCTGTCCGGCTCATCGGACCTCCCGGGTCTGCAATACCGTCGCGGCGTCCTCGAAGGTCATGCGGAGTGTGCCGATCCGGCTGGAGAACAGGGCGCGCGCGGGGAGTCCCAGCGCCCGCAATTGCTCGGAGACCGGATGGTTTCCGAGTTCGATCCGCGCACCGCCCGGCCGTCCCCGGACCTCGGCCGGATTCATGACCCACGGTGTGCGCCGCAGGATTCCATTGCGGGCGGTGTACGCATCGATGGATGCCCCGCCGGCGCCGCCGGGCATGCGGAAGCCGTCGGCGACCCGCAGCGCGAGCACGAACTGCCCGTCGACGTGGACCTCGCAGCGGTGCCCGCGCCCGTCCGGCGTGATGTCGATATCGGCCATGAGCTTCGGGAAGCCCCAGATGGACTGTCCCGCTTCACAGGTGAAGCTCTGGTTGACCGGCAGCCAGTGGATGTACGCGCCGGTGCTGTTCTTGCGGCCCGGCTGTCTGGCCATGAGCGAGAAGGCGAATTCGTGGTACGGCCCGAGGTCCCCGTCGATGTAGCGGACGAAGGCCAGGGAGAGCACGGCCCTTCCGGGCAGCGTCGTGATCGGCTCCAGCCCGGTGCCGGTGAGCAGGTCGCGGGCCGCGGCCGCGTCGACGAGGAACAGCGCCGAGCAGGCGTCCGCGTGCCGGATCTGCACCGGCATGCGGACCTGTTCGCCGAGTACGGTATGCGCCTCCATGCCAGAATTAGAACAGGTTTCAGTGACGGACGCCGGTCGTTTCACCGAGTTTCTTCACCTCGCCTCGTAGTCGGGTCCCCGCTCGGCCACATAACCCTTGGCCCAGCGGTAGTCGGGCTTGCCGCTCGGCGTGCGTGTGACGGTCTCGGCCACCCAGATCCGCCGCGGCAGTTTGTATCCCGCGAGACGCGCGCGCACGTGCTCCGCCAGCGCGGCGAAGTCGATCGCGCCCGCGGCCGGCGACACCACGGCCGCCACCAGCTGCCCCCAGCGCTCGTGCGGCACCCCGATGACGACCGCGTCGTAGACCGCGGGATGGGCCTTGACGGTGGCCTCGACCTCTTCCGGGAAGACCTTCTCCCCGCCGGTATTGATGACCATGTTGCCGCGGCCGATCAGGGTGACCGACCCGTCGGCCTCCACGCGCGCGCGATCGTCGGTGATGACCATGCGCACCCCGTCCACGGTGCGGAAGAGCTTGTCGGTCTTGACCGGATCCTTGTAGTAGCCGATCGGCACATTGCCGGTCTTGGCCACCCAGCCCTCGCCGCCCGGCGCGACGGGCCGCCCGGCGTCGTCCACCACCAGCGCCCCGCGCCCGGTGTGCACCCGCGGCGCGCGGGCCGGGTCGTCGTCCTTCTGCGCGAATCCGATACCGCCGAAACCGGTTTCGGAGGAGCCGATGGATTCGGTGACCAGTGTGTTCGGGAACAGTTCCAGCAGTGTGTTCTTCACCGGCTGGGTGAGCTGGGCCGCGCCGGAGCCGATGGAGATCAGCGAGGACGCGTCCACCGGCGCGGCCCGGTAGGAGTCCACCAGCGGCCGGGCGATGGCGTCGCCGGTGACCACCAGGACCTGGGGCCGCTCCCGCGCCACCACCTGCCACACCTCGTCGGCGTCGAAGCGTGGCTGGAACAGCACCGCGTTGCCGGACCACAGCGCGGTGAAGGTGGGCATCATGGCGGCGGCGTGAATGAGCGGCGGCAGCACGAACCAGGTCATGGGCGAAGGGTTCTCGGCCCCCGCGCGGGATTGCTGGTACTCGTCGGCGACGGGTTCACCGGTGTAGAAGTCGATGCCGCCGCCGAGCACCCGCCACATATCCTCCTGCCGCCAGATGACGCCCTTGGGCAGGCCGGTGGTGCCGCCGGTGTACATGATGAAGTGGTCGTCGGCGCTGCGCGGCCCGAAATCCCGGTCGGACGAACCCGATTCGAGCGCCTGCTCGTACGGGACGGAGGCGGTCGGCAGCCCCGCGCCACCCTGATCGTCCTCCACCACCAGGGTGTGCCGCAGCTTCGGCAATTGCGGCCGGATCTCCTCGATCAGCGGCGCGTAGCAGCGGTGGTGCACCGCCATCTCGAGGTCGGCATTGTCGTAGACGTAGCGCAGTTCCTCCGCGCGGTACCGGTAGTTGATATTGACCGGCACCGCGCGAATCTTGTAGCAGCCCAGCAATGTTTCGAGACTCTCGATGCTGTTGTGCATGTGGAAGCCGACGTGGGTCCCCGGTCCCGCCCCGGCGGCGGCGAGGTGGTGGGCCAGCCGGTTGGCGCGGGCGTCGAGTTCGGCGAAGGTGCGCCGGCGCGCGCCCTCGATGACGGCGGTCCGGTCCGGCACGGCGTCGGCGGAGTGTTCGTAGAGGTCGGCGAAAGTGCACGCCATGGCCGTATCTCCTGGTGTTCTGGCTACAGGACGGTGAGCGGCAGCGGGATGCCCCGGTCGGTGAAGGTGAAGGCGGCCCCGGAGCTGAACCGGGTGATGGCGACCTCGTCGGCCTCGCGGTACGGCAGGTCCGCACAACCGATTTCGAGGGTGAGGCCGCACTCGTCGACGGAGCGGACGCGAGTGTGGAAGCGCGGGTCGACCCCGCGCACCAGAGCGTCGAGCGGGGCCAGGTGCTCGGGGTCGAGCAGGGCGGGCCACACGCCGTCGTCGATCGCGCCGCAGCCCCGGCCGATCCGCAGTTCCACCAGTTGTTCGCCGCCGGTGGTCTCGGTGGCGACCTCGATGTCGACGTAGGCGGCCGGATTGAAGGCCGGATGCAGCCGCAGCACCTTTGCCAGCGCCGCGGCATCGTCGCCGAGCCCGAGCGCCGTGCGGATGCGTTCGGAGGTGAGGCCGGCGATTCCCGTCCACTGCTTGCGCAGGATATCCAGCGCCACTTCGGGTTTCGTCCGGGCTTCGACGGCGGTCCTGTAGCCGAGGGTGAGCAGATGGTGCTGCAGGCACACCTCGTCGGCGATCCGGATGAGGGCGGAGCGGGAGAAGTCCGCGAAGCGCAGATCGCTCAGCAGCGGGCCCGAATAGTCGTGCTGCCCCGGATCTTCCGGGTCGATCGGCACCAATACCGTGGCGGCGGCCTCGGATCCGGCCACCACCTGCGCGTCGTCGGGCGGAACCGGCGGCTCGTGGGCGGGATCGATGGTGACCGTCCACGCACACACGGGCTTCCGGTCGGCAGGCTCGCGGGGTGGGCGGTGCACCGGGCGGACCTGCGCGTAGGGATTGGTGGCCAATGCGGTCGCGTCGAAGGTGGGGTCTTCGATGTCATGGCACATGGCGACCACGAACTCGGTACCCATCGGTTCCACGTCGGCGAGCGCGCCGCAGTGGTCCAGGTGGAATTCGCCGTGGTCGTGGTCGATCACCCGGAATCGGAAGTCCATGAATTGCGGTGGCGCGCCGATATCCAGCTGGAAGCCCTTGAAGATGGCGTCCACGCCGTCGCCGGTGATGTCGAGCGCCCGCCGCATGCGCCGGGTGTAGACCGGGCTGGCCAGCTGCCATTCCTCGATGGCCACCGCCGTCATGCCCTCCCGGCCGAGCGCACCCAGGACGTGCGCCATGCCGGAGCGGTCGATGAGGTGGCCGCACAGCAGCAACTCCGGAACCAGCAGGGCCAGTTCGGATCTGGTCAGGGCTTCGAATCTGCTGTTCACCACAGGGGCACCGGCCCCTTTCCGACGGGGTACCAGCCGGGCAGCGGTTCGCCCGTCATGGCCCGCTCCATGCGCTTGCGCATTCCGGACGACAGCGCGTCGTTCGAGATCATCTCGACGAAAAGCGCGGTCACATTGCCGAAGTCGAAGAAGTCGCGCTGCCAGGACCACTGGAAGTCGCCCGCGTAGCGGAACCAGCTGCCGCCGATGCCTTCCGGACTGTAGGGCCGGCCATCCGCCCGCCGGCCCTCGTTGACCTGCTTCCAGAAGCCGATGACGCTGCCGCTGCGCTCGTCGACCACGAATTCCTGATACGGATAGGTCCAGCCCTCCAAGCCGAACATCTCCTGGCCGAGCGCGATGTCACGGATCTCGTCGCGGCCGACGGCCATGAACTCCTGCTGCGGGCCGTAGTTCCAGCCGTAGGTGGCGTCCTCGGTGTAGAAGTGCTCGAGCGGCCTCCAATCGCCCTGGGCCTCACACTGTTTGTTCTCGTCCACCCAGCGGCGGATCATCTCGTCGAGTTCGTCGCGGGACCAGCTCACCGCGGCCTCCTTCTGTTCGGGTTGCGCTATTCGGTGGCGCTGTCGTCGACCAGCGACAGCGCCTGGGTCGGGCAGTAGCGGACGGCGGCGCGGGCCGCCTCCAGGTCGGCGCCCGGATCGGGGCGCAGGATCCGGACCTGGCCCTGTTTGGGCACCTGGAAGAGTTCGGGGGCCTCGTCCTGGCAGACGGCGTGGCCCTGGCAGAGATCGAGATCGACGATCAGTCGCATCAGCAGGCGTCCTTCCTGTCCTGGATCGGCGCTTCCGGCTGCACCTCCACCAGCACCAGGTGCGCGCCGCGCGGGGTGGAGACGACCGCGGTCACGGCCGCCGCGAGATCGGCGGGCCGCAGGAACTGCGGGTGCCGGGCGAAGCCCCATTTCACCCAGTTCTCCAGCAGCGGGCCGACAACTTCCGGGGTGGCCTGCATACCCATGCCGGTGAGGGTCTGCCCCGGGCGGACGATGGACGAGCGCACCCCGGTGCCCTCCAGCTCCATGCGCAGCTGGGTGGCGAAGGCCTCCACCCCGGTCTTGGCCGCGTTGTACGCGCCCGCGCCGGGACGCACCCGGACCGCGCAGTCGGAGCCGATGACGACGAAGTCGCCGCGCTGCCGTTCGATCATGCCCGGCAGCACCCGGTGCGCGAGACGCTGCGCGCCGACCAGATGCACGCGGACCTGGGATTCGAAGACGTCGGGATCCATTTCCCAGGCCTGCCCGAATTCGAGGTCGCCCGCACCGGAGACCAGGATCTCGGTGGGGCCCAGCGCTGCTTCGGCGGCGGTCACGAATTCGTGCACCGAGTCGGTGTCGGAGACATCCAGCCGTCCGGCGAACGCCTCACCACCGGCCGCGCGGATCTTCTCGGCGAGGGTCTCGCAGATCTCCACCCGGCGTGCGCCGAGTGCGACCGGATGCCCCAGGGCGGCAAGGGCTTCCGCCGTGGCGGCGCCGATGCCGGAGGACGCGCCCGCGACAATGGCGGGACGGCGGCCGGGATGTGCGGGGAAACGGGTCATCGGCGGACCTCCACGGAGACGGGCAGGTGGGCGAAACCGCGCACATTCACCGAATGCACGCGCCGGCAACCGGATTCACCGATGCCGAAGGCGGGCACGCGAGCCGCGAACTCCCCCAGCACGATCGAGGCCTCCAGCCGGGCCAGGTGCGCACCCAGGCAGAAGTGCACGCCGCGGCCGAAGCTGATCAGTCCGCCCTTGTCGGCGCGTTCGATGTCGTAGCGGTCCGGGTCGTGGAAGACGGCGGCGTCACGATTGGCGGAACCGACGAGCAGCAGCACCTTGGCGCCCTGCGGAATCGTCTGCCCGTAGTACTCGAGGTCGTCGGCGGCGGTGCGGGCCAGAATCTGGCTCGACGCGTCGTAACGCAGCGTCTCGTCCACCCAGTCCGCCACGAGTTCCGGATGGGCGGCGACCTTGGCGTACTCGCCGGGATTGCGGCCCGCCCAATACAGCGCATTGCCCAGCAGTTTCGTGGTGGTCTCGTTCCCGGCGACCACCATGAGGAACATGAATCCGAGGATCTCCTCGTCGGTGAGCCGGTCCCCGTCGGCTTCGGCGTCGAGCAGAGCCGAGGTCAGATCGTCGGTGCGCTGCCGCTTCCGGGCCACCAGCATCTCGTTGTAGTAGCCCGCCAGCTGCAGGGCGGCCTCCATGGCCGCGACCGGCACATCCAGCACGCCCTCCTCGCGATGCACCAGCAGGTCCGCGAGCCTGCGCAGTTCGGTGCGATCGGATTCGGGGACGCCCAGCAGTTCGGAGATGACGTCCATGGGGACCCGTCCCGCCACCGCGTCGATCCAGTCGAAATCGCCTCCGGCCAGCGCGGGTTCGAGGTAGCGCCGGGTGATGTCGCGGATGCGATCGCTCATCTCGGTGACCCGGCGCGGCGTGAAGCCCTGGTAGACCAGCTTGCGCAGGCGCAGGTGCCGCGGATCGTCCATGGCCAGGAAGGACATGGTCCGCCACGCGTGCGGACCCCAGGCGGCGGGGTCCAGGGAGACGCCGTTGGCGCTGGAGAGCCGGATGTTGTCACGGAACCCGGCGTTCACGTCGGCGTGCCGGGACAGTGCCCAGAAGTCCAGGTCGGGGTGGTGGTACACCGGCGCCTCGGTGCGCAACCGCTGGTACACGGGGTAGGGGTCCTCGTGGATGCGGTAGTCGTAGGGGTCGAACAGCAGCGGCTCTAGGGAGGCTGCGGTCATGGTGTCTGCACCTCGTCTTCGATAACGCGTTCATCGGAGCCGATGAACGTTTTCCAGCAACGGAGACACGTAGCTGGACATGTGTCTGTACGGTACTAGCGACGGGATCGCCTGACAACGGAATCCCGCGAACCGAATCGGCAAAGTCCGCGCAAACTGAAACAGGTTCTTGCGCGTATCCGAGCCACGAACCTATAGTCCGTACACGTGTCCGGACAGCATGGGAGCTACCTATGAGCCCGAGCGATCTCGTCCCCGACGGCGGTTCGCACCTGCTGATCGGCGGCAAGCTGACGCCCGGCGGCGGCGGTGTGTTCACCACCGCCAACCCCGCCACCGGAGAAACCCTCGGCTACGCCGCCAATGCCGACGCCGCCGATATGGACGCGGCCATCGCCGCCGCCCGTACCGCCTTCGACACCACCGATTGGTCGCGCGATCCGGGATTTCGCGCGGCCTGCCTGCGGCAGCTGCGGGACGCGCTGCGCGGGCACCTCGAGGAACTACGCGAGATCACCATCGCCGAGGCCGGCGCACCCCGCATGCTGACCAGCGGGCCGCAGCTGGAGGGCCCGGTCGGCGATCTCGGGTACTTCGCCGACCTCGCCGAGAACTACGCGTGGGAAACCGATCTCGGCATCGCCTCACCCATGGGAATCAAGAGTGCGCGGCGGGTGCGCCGCGAACCCATCGGCGTGGTCGGGGCGATCACGCCCTGGAATTTCCCGCACCAGATCAACTTCGCCAAGCTGGGCCCGGCGCTCGCGGCGGGAACCACCGTGGTGCTCAAGCCCGCGCCCGATACACCGTGGTGCGCGGCGGCCGTGGGGCGGATCATCGCCGAGGAGACCGATATTCCGGCCGGGGTGGTCAATATCGTCACCTCCGACGACCACGGGCTGGGCGCCCAGCTGGTCACCGATCCGCGAGTGGACATGATCTCGTTCACCGGGTCGACCCGGACCGGCCGGGCCGTCATGGCCGCTGCGGCAACATCTTTGAAGAAGGTGTTCCTGGAGCTGGGCGGGAAATCGGCGTTCATCGTGCTGGACGACGCGGACATCGCGGCGGCGGTCAGCTACGCGGCGTTCGGGGTGTGCGTGCACGCCGGGCAGGGCTGTGCGATCAGTACCCGGCTGCTGGTGCCGCGTGAACTGCACGATCAGGCGGTCGAAGCGGCCGCGCGCACCCTGGCCGGGATCAAGCCCGGGGATCCGTCGAAACCCGGAACCGTCTGCGGCCCCCTCATTTCCGAACGGCAGCTGGCGCGCGTCGAACGCTATCTCGAGATCGCGCGCGCCGAGGGCGGCACCATCGTCACCGGCGGCGGGCGCCCCGAGCGCGCCGGCGGCTGGTTCATCGAGCCGACCCTGATCACGGGGCTGCCCAACAGTTCCACCGTGGCCCAGGAGGAGATCTTCGGGCCCGTCCTCACCGTCATCCCGCACGACGGTGACGCGGATGCCGTCCGCATCGCCAACGACTCCCCCTACGGCCTGTCCGGCTCGGTCTGGGGACGCGATCCCGAGCGGCTGCGCGCGGTAGTGGAGGGCGTGCGCACCGGGACGCTCAGCGTCAACGGCGGCATCTGGTATTCGGCCGACGCGCCCTTCGGCGGCTACAAGCAGTCCGGCATCGGCCGGGAAATGGGCGTCCTCGGCTTCGAGGAATACACCGAAACCAAACTCATCGCGACCGGTGTCTGAGGAGAACTGACATGAACCGATTCACCGACAGGTCGATCATCGTCACCGGCGCCGCGCGCGGCATCGGCGCCGCCTACGCACGGGCGCTGGCCGCCGAGGGCGCGAAAGTGGTTGTCGCCGACCTCAACAGCGAACTGGGCGAGACCGTCGCCAAGGAGATCACCGCCGGCGGCGGCGTCGCGGTCTTCGCGCAGGTCGACGTGGCCGATCCGGCCTCCGCCAAGGCGGTCGCCGACTTCACCGTCGCCGAGTTCGGCGGCATCGATCACCTGGTCAACAATGCCGCCATCTACGGCGATATGAAGCTGGACATCCTGCTGACCGTGCCGTGGGACTACTACAAGAAGTTCATGGCCGTGAATCTCGATGGGGCGCTGAACATGACGCGCGCGGTGTACCGGCACATCGCGGCCGAGGGCGGCGGGTCGATCGTCAATCAGTCGTCCACCGCGGCCTGGACCTACTCCGGGTTCTACGGACTGGCCAAGGCGGGCATCAACAGCCTGACCCAGCAGCTGGCACACGAGCTGGGGCACTCCAAGATTCGGGTCAACGCCATCGCGCCCGGGCCCACCGACACCGAGGCCACCCGCAGCATCGTGCCGGACCAGTTCGTGGATCAGCTGGTGCAGCAGATGGCGCTCAAGCGGCTCGGCACCACCGAGGACATGGTCGGGGCGTGCCTGTACCTGCTGTCCGACGATGCCGCGTGGGTGACCGGGCAGGTGCTCAATGTCGATGGGGGGCAGGTCTTCCGGCCATGAGTGAGAATCAGGAAATCTCGGTCGGGTTCATCGGACTCGGCAATATGGGCGCGCCGATGGCGCAGCGCCTGGTCGACTGGCCGGGCGGGCTGGTGGTGTGCGATATGCGGCCGGACGCGGTGCAGCCGTTCACCGACGCGGGCGCGACGGCCGCCGCCACCGCCGCCGAGGTGGCGCAGCGCTGCGGCGTCGTCTCGGTCGTGGTCCTCGACGACGACCAGGTGCGCTCGGTCGTGACCGGCCCCGACGGGCTGTTGCAGACCGCGAAACCGGGCACGGTCATCGCCGTGCACTCCACCATCTCCGACCGCACCGCCGTCGAGCTCGGCGCCGAATGCGCCTCGCACGGCGTGGAATTCGTCGACGCGCCGATCAGCGGCGGGGCGCCGGCCGCGCAGCGCGGGGAGCTCGCAGTCATGGTGGGCGGCAGTGCCGCCGCCTTCGAAACGGTGCGGGAACCGTTCGGGCGCTTCGGATCCCTGGTCATCCACGCCGGCGAGGTCGGTGCGGGCACGCGAATGAAGCTGGCGCGCAACCTGCTGCACTTCGTCGCCTTCACCGCCGCGTCGGAGGCGCAGCGACTGGCCGAGGCGGGCGGGCTGGACATCGCCGCGCTCGGCAAGGTCGTCCGGCATTCCGACTCGCACACCGGCGGGCCCGGCGCGATCATGCTGCGCAAGACCACCGCGCCGGTCGCCGCGGACGACTTCTGGTTCCCGATTCTCGGCCACGTCCGCGACCTCGGCGAGAAGGATCTGGCGCTGGCGCTGGATCTGGCCGGGCGGCTGGATGTCGACCTGCCGCTGGCGCGGCGCGCATTGCACGACCTGGGTGACGGGCTCGGTGTGGGGCCCGGAACGATCGCGAAGGAGCAGTCATGACAGCGGAGCAGGGTCCCTCCGAGCAGCGGCAGCAGGGCCTGAAGAAGATGTCGGAGGTGTACGGGTTCGATCTGCCGAACCTGTCCGGTGATCCGTTCTTCGAGGTCACCGTCGATCACCTGTTCGCCGACATCTGGAATAGGCCCGGCCTGTCGCTGCGCGACCGGCGGCTGCTGCTGCTCGGCGCCATTACGGCGCAGGGACATTCGGAGATCGCCGAGATCCAGGTCGGCGCGGCCCTGCGCAATGGCGAGCTCGACGCCGATCAGCTGCGTGAGATCGCGGTGTTCCTGGCCCACTACGTGGGCTGGCCCGCCGCCACCAAGCTGGACGGCGTCATTCGCAAGACGCTCGCCAAGGACAAGAAGAAGTAATCCCAACCCGCAGTGAGGAATACAGAGACAATGGCGGAAACCGCAAGCGTCCGACCGCTTCTGGCCAGCGAGGTCGAGACCTGGGATGACCAGGCCGATGTCGTGGTCGTCGGCTTCGGCATCGCCGGGGTGTGCGCGGCCATCGAGGCCGCCCGCTCGGGGGCCGACGTCCTGGTGCTGGAACGCACCGGCGGCTGGGGCGGTGCGGCCGCCATGTCCGGCGGCTTCATCTATCTCGGCGGCGGCACCGCGCTGCAGCAGAAACTGGGCTTCGAGGACACCGCCGAGAACATGGAGGCATTCCTCACTGCGGCCCTGGGCCCGGGCGTCGACAAGGCCAAGATCCACGACTACTGCCAGGGCAGTATCGAGCACTTCGATTGGCTGGTCGCCCAGGGTGTTCCGTTCAAGGAGGAATTCTGGGGCGAGCCCGGCTACGAGCCGCCCGGCGACCAGGGCCTGATGTACTCCGGCGGCGAGAACGCCGCACCCTTCAAGGACTCGACCCCGCCCGCGCCGCGCGGTCACCTGGCCTGGACCAAGGACAAGAAACTGGGCGAGAAGGGCGGCGGCTACATGCTGATGGAGCCCCTCGCCCACAAGGCCGACGAACTCGGCGTACGACACGAATACGACGTGCGCCTGCGCCGGCTCATCGTCGACGAGACCGGGCGGGTGGTGGGCGTGGCCGCCACCCGCTACGGCAAGCCGGTACACGTGCGCGCCGAGCGCGGCGTGGTGCTGGCCACCGGCAGCTTCGCCTACAACCATGAAATGGTGCAGCGCTACGCACCCAAGATCTCCGGCCGGCCCACCGCCACCGTCGAGGAGCACGACGGCATCGGCATCCGGGTCGCCCAGGCGCTGGGCGCGGATCTCGCGCACATGGACGCCACCGAGGTCGCGCTGGTGGTGGACCCGCAGGTGGTGGCGCGCGGGATCCTGGTGAACGGGCGCGGGCAGCGCTTCATCACCGAGGACACCTACGCCGGGCGCATGGGTCAGGCCGTGCTGCAGGAGCAGGGCAATCAGGCGTACCTGGTGATCGACGAACTCGCGCTGGAGGAGGCGATGGAGAGCAAGTCCTCGCTGTCGTTCCTGCGCACCGCGCCGACCTGGGTGGCCGAGACGGTCGCCGAACTGGAGAGCGAGATGGGCCTGCCGGAGCACACCCTGCAGGCCACCGTCGACCTCTACAACCACCACGCGGAGCAGGGCGAGGATCCGCTGCTGCACAAGAAGACCGAGTGGGTCAAACCCATCCGCACCCCGCTCGGCGCCTACGACCTGCGCGGCTACACCGGCGGCTTCACCCTGGGCGGCCTGCGCACCGACCTGGACTCCCGAGTCCTCCACGTCTCCGGCGAACCCATCCCCGGCCTGTACGCCGCAGGCCGCGTCACCTCCGGCATCTGCGCCGGCGGCTACGCCTCCGGTTGCTCCCTCGGCGACGGCAGCTTCTACGGCCGCCGCGCCGGCATCTCCGCCGCCAAGCAGCTCTGAAAGGAGCCGTCCCCCATGCGATTCGGCATCGTCCTGTTCACCAGCGACCGCGGCATCACCCCCGCGGCCGCCGCCAAGGCCGCCGAAGATCGAGGCTTCGACTCCTTCTTCGTCCCCGAGCACACCCACATCCCCGTCAAACGCGACGCGGCCCACCCCCAGACGGGCACCGCCGAACTCCCCGACGACCGCTACATGCGCACCCTCGACCCGTGGGTGGCGCTCGGCACGGCCGCCGCGGTCACCTCCCGCATCGAATTGTCCACCGCGGTAGCGCTGCCCACCGAGAGCGACCCCATCACCCTCGCCAAGACCATCGCCACCCTGGACCACCTCTCCGGCGGCCGCGTCACCCTCGGCGCCGGATTCGGCTGGAACACCGACGAACTCACCGACCACGGCGTACCCGGCAACAAGCGCCGCACCGTGCTGCGCGAATACATCGAAGCCATGCGCGCCCTCTGGACCGAGGACGAAGCCTCCTACTCCGGCGATTTCGTCTCCTTCGGCCCCAGCTGGGCCTGGCCCAAGCCGATCCAATCCCACATCCCCGTCCTCATCGGCGCCGGCGGCACCGAGAAGACCTTCAAGTGGATCGCCCGCTCCGCCGACGGCTGGATCACCACCCCCTACGAATCCGACGTCTCCGCCGCCACCACCCTGCTGATGAAGCACTGGCAGGAAGCAGGCCGCGAAGGCACCCCCCGCGTGGTGGCCCTCGCCCACAAACCCGACCCCGAAAAGCTCTCGGCCTGGGCCGAAGCCGGCGTCACCGACGTCCTCTACGGCCTCCCCGACAAACCCGAACCCGACGTCCTCGCCTACCTCGACCGCCTGGCAGGCAAACTCGCCCCACTGGGCCTGACCACCCCCACCCCCTGACCCGTCCCACTCGCAGCCCAGAGCAACACCGACCTCCCCGCCCGCAACAAACCGCAGGCGCGGAGGTCGGTCTGCACAGGAGAGGAACGCGACGGCTGTCGAACCACTGCGCCACTGGCGAACATCCGAGCTTTTGTTTCTTGCTGTTTGTTTTGTGTTGTTTTCCTTTGTCCCTAAAAGGTGATCCGTGCAGTCCGTGGGCCGGAACCGAGGTCACGACTCCCAAGCCGCGTCAGCGAAAGTCCGGTAGGGCAGGCAACGCAACCACACTTCCCGGTGCATCACCGCGCGAGGAATCCAGTTGCCAGTCATCCACCCTGGTTGTCTTCCCCGGAGTTACCTGGCCTCATGCATCTGAATCACATAGTGACGCGGGAGGTCCCAGCGTGTGAACGTACCGCCCGCCGTTGTTGCGGCGTGCAATACACGTGGACGATTTCGGTCATAGCGTTGACCACCGGCCCCGGATCGATCAGGGGCCGAATCGGTTCGGCATCCGGAACTCCGGGAGCGGTGACCGGCGGCACCGCCAGCGCCGGGAACAGGAACTTCGCACCCTCCGGGGAAGTGATCACCGAACCACCTGAGGGCGTGCGCCATTCGACCCTCCGGTCCGGATGGTGAACGACCTGCCAGCCATTGGCTCCATTGTCGGCGAGTGTCTTCAGTCGATGGTGGCGACGACACCGGCAGCCGAGATTGGACTCGATTGTGCGGCCGCCATTTTCGGGGTCGGCGTGATCGAATCGATCCTGATGATCGAGATCGGTTCCGGCAGGGGGAACTCCGCAGCCCGGTGCGCGGCAACCACCGTCGAGAGCGCGAACTCGCCTGGCCGCTCGGGCCGCAGGGCGGTATCGCAACTCGGAATCAGTAGGCCGTGCCGCGGGTGCGGGTGGCCGAGTGGCCGGGTCGGTGATGATGTCGAAGCGGGCATGCCGTGCGATCTGGCGGGCCAGGTCGGCATCGATCGCGCCGAGACCCGCGAGCAGCGCCGGGTTGTCCTGCAGACCGGCCAGCGTCTCCGCCGAAACCCCGACCTGCACAAGGGCTTTGCGCGCCATAGGGGTCGGCTCACCCGCATCGGTGCGGGGGCAGTCGGCGCGCCCGCATTCGCAGGTGAGCCGACCGCGGCCGTCTGCCAGCGCTACCAGCGCGTCAGCCCGGCGCTGATTGGTGGTGCGCGGGTCGTTCCCGCAGCACTGGGTGGTCGCCATTTCCCGCAACCGTTCATAGAGCGCCTGCCCACCGGCGGCGGGCAGCACCCCATCGAGCAGCGCGGTGCCGTCATCGGCCGCGGTGACCTTCACATACCGGTCCGCCTCGGCGGACTTGCGCCGCGCGGCCTGACCCGCCGGATCCGCCTCCAGCAGCCACCGCCGCAGGGTCCGCCGAACCCGCTGCGGCTCAGCATTTTCCGCATACGCAACGATCTGCGGTTCCAACTCCGCGACCAGATCCTCGGAAGCATTGGCCAGCGTCTCACTGATCGCCCGCACCCGTGGCAGGTCGATCCGCCCATCGGCGAAAGCCTCGCGAGTACCGCCGTATCGGTTGTCCAAGCCCAGACCGAGCGCGATCAGCCCGTCGGCCGACCGCTGCGACACCTTCAGCGCAATCCCGATCTCGGTGGCCGCATCCTCCCCCGCATACAACGCACCGACCCCCAGCTCCAACTGCTGCTCGCGCCGCAGCCGATACAGCTGCGTCATCAACTCGACCTCTTCGGCCTGGGCCGCAGCAATCATCGAGTGCACCACACGGAGTCGCTCCACCACCTGCACGGCAGCGAAGCACTCACCAGTTGATTCACTCATAGATTCGATCATAGTTTCGAATCAAAAGACACGGAAGCAGGATAACCCAGACACGCCTTGAAAATCTCTGGCAAACAATAAGATTCGCGCCGTGCGCGGTCTAATTGCAGGCGGCGGTCCGTTGCAGGATTCGCAGCGCTCCGACCGCAGCGAGCTCACGGAACTTCCCTCCGGCCGCGACTCGGCGATAGAGGGCATCGGCGTCGCGGAGCACGAGGAGCCCGCCACCGGCGATCCAATGAGCCCAGTCGTCGTAGGCGAGCTGGGCGGCTGCATCGGAGCCCGGTTCGGCGATCAGGAGCAGACGCAGCGGCGTACGCCACCCACGAACCTCGCTGTCGTAATCACCCGGCGCGGCCTCGTCGCGATTGCCCGGCGCAGCCTCGCCGGCGCGAGCGGCGACTTCCAGAATGACGCCCTTGCCCGCATATGCGTGCGCGGCCTCGGACAATGCGTGAGCCTCGTCGACCGGCCACGTTCTGTTGATCCGCCCGATCAGTACCGACATTTCGCGCGCGGTGACCTGGAGCGCGATGCGGTTCATTCGAAAGCCTTTCCGATGCGCCCTCATTCATACGGTTCGCGCATACCGCGAGTTGCTCGGCGGGCTCGGCCATAGTAGCATCCGGACACGTGTCTGATCCCCTTTCCGCCCGCCCTGCGGTGAGCATGGAGGCCACTCGCCGGCGGCTCACCGAAAAGCAGGCCGATACCGTGGACCGTCTGACCCGGGCGGCCATGGATGTGCTGTCGCGGGAGGGGTTCGCCGGGCTCACCGTGCGCATGGTGGCGGCACAGGCCGGGGTGGGCACGGCCACCGCATACACGTATTTCTCGTCGAAGGAACACCTCGTCGCGGAGATGTTCTGGCGTCGGCTGGCCGCCACCGAGCCGCCCGCCGCGGAGGGCGCCGATTCGACCGCGCGGGTGCTGGCGGTACTGCGGCAGATCGCGCTGCTGCTGGCCGACGAACCGACCCTCGCGGGCGCGGTGACCGCCGCGCTGCTGGGGACCGATCCGGATGTGGCACATCTGCGGCTGCGGATCGGTGGCGAGATCCGGCGGCGATTGATCGACGCACTGGGCGCGGACGCCGATCCCGAACTCGTGGAAACACTCGAAATGATCTACGCGGGCGCACTGGTGCGCGCGGGCATGGGCTATGTGTCCTACGCCGAGATCGCCGATCGCATGGAGAAATTCGCGCTGCGCGTGCTGCGGAGCTGAAACCGCTTGCCGGGCGACGTAGACCCCTACGCCCCCATCGAGAGCTTCCGCCGCCGCGACGAGGCCCGCGGCCAGCTGGTGAAGCTGGTGCGCCACATCATGGCCGGGCGGATGGCGAACCCGCCGACCGGCACCGACGATCGGGACCTGCTCGACGTGCTGGTGTCGGTCCCCGACGAGCAGGGCCGGCCGCGGTTCTCGCCCAGCGAGGTCACCGGAATCTTCATCTCGATGATGTTCGCCGGGCATCACACCACGTCGGGGACGGCCGCCTGAACGATCATCGAATTGCTCAGGCACCCACCGGTGCTGGCGCAGGTCGTGGCCGAACTGGATACCCTCTACGCCGACGGCGCGGACGTGAGTTTCCATGCACTGCGCCGGATTCCGAATCTGAGGCGGTCCTCGAGGAGGTCCTGCGCCTGCACCCGCCGCTCATCATTCTCATGCGGGTGGCGCGTGCGGAGTTCGAGGTGTGCGGCCACCGTATCGATCCCGGCGACCTGGTGGCCGCGAGTCCCGCTGTCTCCAACCGGATCCCGGAGGACTTCCCGGATCCCGAGCGCTTCGACCCGGGCCGCTACCTCGACCCGAACCAGGCGGATCTGGCCAACCGCTGGACCTGGATCCCCTTCGGCGCGGGCCGCCACCGCTGCGTAGGCGCTGCGTTCGCGCTCATGCAGCTCAAGGCCATCTTCTCGATCCTGCTACGGGACTGGGAATTCGAGCTCGCGCAGCCATCGGACAGCTACCGCAACGACCATTCCAAGATGGTGGTACAGCTGCAACAGCCGTGCGCGGTGCGGTACCGCCGCCGGGCACGGCCGTCGTAGAGCTGAGCTACAGGGAGCCCTCTGAGTTACAGCGCGCCCTCGAGGGCGGAGACCACGGCCGGATCCTTCGGCTCGGTGCGCGGACGGAACCGCCCCAGCACCGCGCCATCGCGGCCGATCAGGAACTTCTCGAAGTTCCACTGGATGTCCCCGGCCTCGCCGGCGGCGTCTGCGACCTGGGTCAGCTCCTGGTACAGCGGAACCCGGCCCTCGCCGTTGACTTCGCTCTTCTCCAGCAGCGGGAAGTCCACCCCGTAAGTGGCGGAACAGAATTCCGCGATCTCCTCGGCGGTGCCGGGCTCCTGGCCCATGAACTGGTTGCACGGCACACCGACCACGGTGAAGCCCTGCGGCCCGTAGGTCTGCTGCAGTTCGACCAGGCCCGTGTACTGCGGGGTGAGCCCGCACTTGGAGGCGACATTGACCAGCAGCACGACCTTGTCGCCGGCCAGTTCGGCCAGTGTGGTGGGCTTGTCGGTCAGCGTGCGCAGCGGAATTTCGCGAAGATTGGTCACAAACACGAATGGTAGAACGAGTTCGATGAGGTCACCGGTTCAGGAGTAGCTCACCTGCCAGTGTTTGATCCCATTGATCCAGCCCGACCGCAGCCGCTGCGGCGGCGCGACCTCGGTGATTTCCGGCATGGCGTCGGCAATGGCATTGAACATCAGGTCGATCTCCAGCCGCGCCAGATTCGCGCCCACGCAGAAGTGGTTTCCGGTCCCGCCGAATCCGACGTGCGGATTGGGATCGCGCTCCACATCGAATTCGAAGGGATGGTCGAAGACCTCCTCGTCGAAGTTGGCGGAGCTGTAGAACAGCCCCACCCGCTGCCCCTCCAGAACTTTCTGCCCGCCGATTTCGGTGTCGCGCACGGCGGTCCGCTGGAAGGCCGAGACCGGCGTCGCCCAGCGCACGATTTCATCGGGTGCGGTGCGCGGCCGGCGCTCCTTGTACAGCGCCCACTGATCGGGGTGGTCCACAAAGGCTTTCATGCCGTGCGCGATGGCATTGCGGGTGGTTTCGTTGCCCGCCACCGACAGCAGGATGACGAAGAATCCGAACTCGTCCGAGCCCAGGGCGTCACCGTCCACATCGGCGGTCACCAGCTGGGAGACGATATCGCCGACCGGGCGGGCCCGGCGCTGTTCGGCCATGTTGTAGGCGTAGCCGAGCAGTTCGGCATTGGCGGTCATATTGTTGCCCGCGAATTCCGGATCGTCGTAGTTGAGCAGCTGATTGGACCAGGTGAACAGCTTGTGGCGGTCGTCCTGCGGCACGCCGAGCAGTTCCGCGATGGCCTGCAGCGGCAGCTCGCACGCGACCTGCTGGACGAAATCGCCGCCGCCGCTCGCCTTCGCCTCCCGCACGATCTTTGCCGCGCGTTCGGTGAGCGCGGCCCGCAATCCCTCGATGGCGCGCGGGGTGAATCCCTTGGAGACGATGCGCCGGATCTTGGTGTGCTTGGGCGGATCCATATTCACCAGCAGCGCCTCGCGCCCGAGTTCCAGCTGTTCGGGTTCGGAGTCGGCGGGCATTTTGATGATGGAGCCCTTGCGATTCGAGGACCAGAGTTCCGGTCTTCGGGAGATCTCCTTGACATCCTCGTGGCGGGTGATCACCCAGTACCCGTCGTCCTCCATCGGTGCGGCCTGCTCGGGAGTCTGGGCATTCCACCAGACCGGCGCGGTGCGGCGCAGCAGTGCGAACTCCTCGGCAGGGCTGTGGTCGGCCCAGAGCGCGGGATCGGTGAAATCGAAGCCGGCCGGTAATGACGGAACAGACACTGTTCCTCCTCGGGCAAGGTGCCACTATGATCACGAAATTGGAACGTGTTTCACAGAAATTGAACCATGCCGACCTGCGGCTGGGCAGCGTTTCCGGCCTCCGATCCCCCGGTTCCCGCACGCCCCGCGGAGCAGTTATCCCGCAGCAGTGGATCTGCAACATGTTCAACGAGGACTCGCCGCGCCCGCAAGATCGCTCAACCCGCCCTGAAGTCGATCTTGTGACTGGACATCATGTCCAGTGTGTCGGCAGACTAGAACTTGTTCTACAGTGATGCCAGGCACACTCGAAGATGAGGTAACTGATATGACCGCTTCCCCGGGCTCCACGTCCGAAGCCGATTACGTCGTCGTTGGCGCGGGCAGCGCCGGTGCAGTATTGGCCGGACGGCTCGCTCAGCGTGGCGCGAGCGTGATCCTGTTGGAGGCCGGGCGCAAGGACAACACCCAGCTGGTCACCCGCCCCGGCATGATCTCGATGGTCCACACGGTTCCGCAGCTGAAGAAGCTGGTGGCGTGGAAGCAGTACTCGGTCCCGCAGAAGCACGCCAACGACCGGCTGATCCCGATGACCCGCGGCAAGGTGCTGGGCGGCTCCAGCTCCATCAACGGCATGCTCTATGTGCGCGGCAACCGCGCCAACTTCGACTCCTGGGCCGCCGAGGGCAACACCGGCTGGAGCTACGACGAGGTCCTGCCCGCCTACAAGCGCCTCGAGAACTGGGTCGACGGCGCGGACGACTACCGCGCCACCGGCGGCCCGATCGAGGTCACCCGCCCCCGCGAGCTCACCCCGATCTCCGAGGAGTTCATGACCGCCGCGTCCGAGACCCTCGGCGCGCCGATCATCAAGGACTACAACGGAGCGTCGCAGGAAGGCATCTCGATCTTCCAGCAGAGCGTGAAAGACGGTGTGCGCTACAGCTCTTCGCGCGGCTTCATCACCAACATGCCGAACTCGAACCTGACCGTGCTCACCCACGTGCAGGCCACCCGCGTGGTGATCGAGAACGGCCGCGCCACCGGCGTCGAGATCGCCGAGAAGAACGGCTCGCGCCGCATCGTGCGCGCCGCCAAGGAAGTCATCGTCTCCGGGGGTGTCATCGGATCGCCGCAGCTGCTCATGCTCTCGGGCATCGGCCCGGCCGGGCACCTGCGCGACCTCGGCATCGAGGTGGTCGCCGACCTGCCCGTCGGCCAGAATCTGCACGACCACCTGTCCG
>NZ_JBHZCS010000005.1:0-100780 GCF_042755705.1 Nocardia sp. NPDC059154 | reverse complement strand
CCTGTTCGTGCCGATGACCTTCGTGTCCAAGAAGGCCATCCACCGCGGCATCCCCACCTACTTCGCGCGCGGCATCCTCAAGGAGATGCGCAACCCGGGCAGCTCCTTCATGGGCCGCACGGTCTTCGAGGCCGCCGGCTTCGTCAAGACCAAGTTCGCCGAGGGCGACCACCCGGACATGCAGATCCACACCCTGCCGTGGAGCTACCCGACGCCCAACCAGGACGCCGACAAGCTGCACCTGGTGGACCGCCGCCCGGCGCTCACCGTCATGCCCAGCCTCATCTACCCGAAGAGCCGCGGCGAACTGAAGCTGGCCTCCGCCGACCCGTTCGCCTCGCCGCTCATCGACCCGGGCTACCTGACCGACCCGTGGGACACCGAGTTCCTGATCGAGGGCATCAAGATGATCCGGGAGGTCATGTCGCACAAGAGCATCGCGGGCGACATCACCGAGAACTTCTTCCCGGGCCAGGAGTGGGCGGACGAGACGGCGCTGCGCCGCGAGCTGCCCAACCGCGTGCACTCCATCTACCACCCGGTCGGCACCTGCCGCATGGGTGTGGACGAGCGCGCGGTCGTCGACCCGACGCTGAAGGTGCACGGCATCGAGGGCCTGCGCGTGGCCGACGCCTCGATCATGCCGAGCATCACCGGCGGCAATACCAACGCGCCGAGCTACATGATCGGCGAGAAGGCGGCCGAATTCATCGGCTGACCACAAGCCCGCGGAGGAGTGCTGCTACTTCCCTGGTAGCTCCCCCGCGCGGGTCAGCGGATCACGACCACCGCTGACCCGAAACAGCCCCGGGCCTACTACCTCTCGGCCCGGGGCTGTTGTTTTCTCGTATCAGGAGGAGTCACGGTGTCCCTGCCCGTCGATATCTGGCTGAACGCGCCGCTCGCCGAATCGGCTTCCCGCGCAGCGCGATTGCGCGAGCTCGGGGTGGACGGGGTGTTCACCTTCGAAGGCGCGCACGACGTGTTCCCGCCCTTGACACTGGCCGCCACGTCCGGCGTCGACATCATGACCAATGTGGCCATGGCGTTCCCGCGCAGCCCGATGCATCTGGCGCACACCGCGTGGGATCTGCAGTCATTGTCGGGCGGGCGGTTCCGGCTCGGGCTCGGCAGTCAGATCCGGACCCATATCGAGCGGCGCTACGGCAGCACCTGGTCGGAGCCGGTGGAGCGAATGCGCGACACCGTGCTGGCGGTGCAGGCGATCCTGCGGGCCTGGCAGGAGGGGGAGCGGCTGGACTACCGCGGCCGGTTCTGGCAGCACACGCTCATGACCCCGCAGTTCGATCCGGGACCGAATCCCCATGGGGCGCCGCCGGTTCTGGTCGGCGCACTGGGGCCGCGCATGACCACCATGGCGGCGGAGGTGGCCGACGGACTGCTGGTGATGCCGTTCAATACCGAGCGGCACTTCCGGGAGCGGACACTGGCGGCCGTCGCGACAGGGCTCGGAGACTCGCCGCGGCCCTTCGAGATCATCGTGGAAGCCATTGTGGCCATGGGCGATTCGGAGCGAGAACTGCTCGAGGCGCGCCGGGCGGTGCGAAACCTGCTGGCGTTCTACGGTTCCACGCCCGCCTACCGTCCGGTCCTGGAGGTGGAGGGCTGGGCGGAGCTGCAACCCGAGCTGAACCTGCTCTCGAAGCAGGGGCGGTGGCGGGAGATGGCCGGGCTCATCGAGGACCCGATGGTGAACGCGCTCACCGTCAGCGGCACACCGGTCGAATGCGCGGAGCTGATCCGTACCCGCTTCGGCGACAGCGCCGCTCGCGTCTGCTGCTATTTCCCGGGCTACCAGGTCACCGATGTCGCCATCGCCGACCTGGTGACCGCGCTGCACTCCTGAACTTTCACAGTCCACGAAAACTGCCCATCAGCAGGCATTTTCGCAATTACAAGATCTTGTTAAGGCCGTGCCAAGCGCGGCTCGGCATCGTTTGTGTCAACGCCGGAACGCACCGGCGGACCCAACGAGCCACCATCCGGGGGCGGGAACGCTGGGGCCGACCCGTCTACGAGGGGTGGCGGGTCGGCCACAGCAAACCAACCAACCGGTACTCAATTGGGGACATGGCCTACCGCGAAGGGGGTGGTAGGCCAGCGCAGAACCCGCCGAGTCCGACCACGAGGGGTGTCGGACTGGGCGGGTTCTTTGTGTGGCAGGCTAACGGTTAGCGATCTTGTTCGTCCGATTTGTGGCCTTGTCCGCCCGGAAGACGGCATCATGTAGGTAAGTGCGCCAAGAAGATTGGGATTGCCGATGGAAACCGTGGTCGTCTTCGTGCTGGCCTGCCTGATCTACTGGTGGGGCCTACTCTGACGTGGGAGTTTGCGCGACCGCGTGCAGCGCGTCCGCGATGCGGCGGCTGAAGTGGTCGGCATCCTCGGTGCCGTGCGTGAGCGCGCGCATCAGGGTCGCACCCCGCAGGAATTCGAAGATCGCCTCGACATCGCAGGCGCCGGCCGCCTGACCCGATTCGGCAGCGGCCACGAGCAGCTCGCGCAGTGCCTGAATCGTCGGCCGCTCACCGCCGTCGAGCAGGCGGCGGTAGCTCTCCCGATCGTCGTGATACTCCGAGAGCAGGCCGGGGATGGCCGATCGCGCCGCCGGGTGCGCGGCGGCATTCAGGAACAGGCGCGTCCAGGCCAGTAGGTCGGCGCGCAGGTCGCCGCTGGGAACCGGGTGATTCTCGGTGTCCAGGGCGAAGATCGCATCCTCCACCAGGGCACGCTTGCCGGGCCAGCGGCGGTAGATCGAGGTCGTGACGACTCCGGCACGCCGGGCCACGGCCGCGATGGTGGTGGCCTGGTAGCCGTCGCGGACCAGGAGTTCCTGGGTCGCCGTGAGCACCAGGGCATCCAGTTGCGGGTCACGGGGTCGGCCGGGGCCGGGGCGGGCGGTCCCGGTGGCTGCGGTCACGGGGCTCCCCTCTCGCTCGGGTCGGTGGCAAATTCTGAAACAGGTTACAACGTCGTCCGATTTGAAATACGGTATGGCCCGTATTCTAATTCAGGAGGCACCCATGCTGACGCCCCAGGACGAACTGCTCGCCCACCAGCTCCCCACCACCTTCGACCACGTCCAGCAGAGCGATCTGCGCTGGACCGAACGCGTCGTCCTGTACGGCTTCGACACCACCGGCGAGATCAGCGTGATGACCGGCATGGCGCGTTACCCCAACCGCAATGTGCTCGATGCCTACGCCATGATCACGATCGGCGACAAGACCGCCCACGTGGTCCGGCTCTCGCGCGAGATCGGCGACCGCTACGACGGCCTCGCCGACTGGCAGGTCGGCCCGTACAGGTACGAGATCGTCGAACCGCTGCACAAGGTGCGCGCCACCCTCGGCGACAACGAGCACGGGGTGCGGCTGCAACTCGACTTCGAGGGGCAGTTCCCGGCCTACGAACAGGAACCCGCCTTCTTCCGCAGCCGCGGCCGGGTGCGCGAGGACGCCCGGCGCTACTACCAGAACGGGCGCATCTCCGGGTGGATCGAGGTGGCCGGCACCCGCTTCGAGATCGATCCGGAGACCTGGTGGTTCGGGCGCGACCACTCCTGGGGCACCCGCCACGGCGGGGGCGGCGGCAGCCTCGGCGAGGGCGAGGGCCTGCAGCCGGGCGACATCCCCGACGGCGTCCTCTACTACATGGGCATCTTCCAATTCGAGGACGAGCTGGTGCATTTCGCGCAGCGCGAGACCGCCGACGGGCAGCGCTGGCACTTCGAGGGCACCGTGCTGGCCCCGATCGGCTCCGCCGCGCGGCCGGTCCCGATCGTCACCACCGACCACGCGCTGACCTTCCGCGACGACTTCCGCATCGTCAGCGGCGGCAGCTTCACCGCACGCGGCGCCGACGGCCGCGACCGTGAATTCACCATCACGCCGGTCTCCGGCTTCTGGCCCGGCCTCGCGGGATACGACCACTACCGCGGCTACGCTTCCGGACTGTGGAAGGGCGCGGACTGGAGCGACGGCTTCACCGCCGACCTCACCGACACCGCGGATCTGCGGCAGGTCAGCATGCTCAGCGAGACCTTCTGCCGCATCGAGACCGCCGGCAAGGTCGGATACGGGCTGGTCGAAATGGTGTTCATGGGCCGCAATGCGCGGTACGGGTGCGAGGGGTACTGACCGTGAGCACCACCCGAATTCCGGCCGAGCAGCTGGCGACGGCACTGGAACCGGCCGTACGCGAGCACCTTTCGCCCGCCGGGAACGCGCGCGTGCTCGAGCTCGCGCGCACCGAACGCGGATTCGCCACCGAGACCTATCTTTTCGAGGTCGAGGACGATTCCGGCCGCACTCCCCTGGTCCTGCGACGACCGCCGGACCTGTCGCTGTTCCCGGACTACGACCTGCTGCGGCAGGTGCTGGTGATGCGCCGGTTGGCGGACACCGGGCTGCCGGTGCCGGCCGTGGCCTGGCTGGAGCGGGGCGACAATCCGCTCGGCAGCCCGTATTTCGTGATGAACCGGCTGGAAGGCCGGGCGCCGAGCGACTATCCGTCATATCACGCCGCCGGGAACTACTTCGAGGCCACGCCCGAGCAGCGGGCTCGCATGTGGTGGGGATGCGTGGACACCATCGCCGAGGTCAACCAGTTGGATTGGCGGGCACTGCGATTGGACTTCCTCGCGTTTCCCGAGCATGGCGCCGGGGTCGTCGAGCAGGGCGTGAACTATCTGGACGCCGCGCTGCAGTGGGCTTGCGAGGGAACGCCGCCGGAGACCTACCGGCGGGCGGTGGCGTATCTGCGCGACAACCTCCGCGAACCCGAGCAGCCGTGCCTCTGCTGGGGTGACGCCCGGATGTCGAACATCCTGTACGACCACGACTTCCGGGTCCGCGGTGTGCTCGACTGGGAGATCGCCCATCTCGGTGTCCCGGAGTCGGATCTGGCCTGGCTGCTGTTCCTGGACTGGGCGTGCAGCGAGTACGAGGGCCGTCGCCCGCTGCCGGGCACACCGACCCGCGCCGAGACCATCGCCTACTACGAGAAGCGGACCGGTCACGAGGTCCGCAACCTCGAGTACCACGAGGTCTTCTCGGCCGCCCTGTTGTCGATTCCCCTGTTGCGCATGACCCACCGCGTACAGCTCCCGCCGGAGATGAACATCACCGGCTTCTGCACGGCCCGCATCGAGCAATTACTCGACTGACACCGGCCGGCGCCGCGGTGTCGCAGCAATGACTTCCAGCCGCGGCAACGACTCCGCCCCCGGCGTGCTGCCGGGGGCGGAGTCGTTCGCGGGTGTCGGGACTAGCGGGCTTCGACCAGGTCGGCCTCGGCCGGAACCCCTTCCGGCGCAGCCGGCTTCGCGCCCTTCATCAGGAAGAATGCGACCACGGTGGCAGCCAGCACCGCCGCGCCACCGGCCAGGAAGGTGTTCGACATAGCGTCGGTGAAGGCATCGCGGGCCGCGGACACCAGGCTGCCGTCATCAGTGGCGAAGGCTCCGGCGATGCCCTCCCGGGCCGCCGCCGGAGCGTCGGCGGGCATGGCGTCGGTGTAGGTACCGGCCAGCACCGCGCCGAGCACCGCGACACCGAGCGCACCACCGGTCTGCTGAATGGTGTCGTTCAGCGCCGAACCCACGCCCGCCTGCTCCGGCGGAATCGCACCCATCAGCGCACCGACGGCGGCCGGCATGGCCAGGCCCGCACCAGCGCCGACCAGCGACATCGCCAGGGCCGGCAGCCAGAAGCCGGAGTCGGAGGTCAGCGCGGCCAGGGCGCCGAAGCCGCCCGCCAGCACCAGCATGCCGACCAGGGCGACGGGACGCACACCCAGCTTCTGCACCAGCGCGGCGCCCAGGCCGTTGAACACCAGCGCGGTCAGCGCGAACGGCGTGAAGGCGAGGGCCGTCTTGATCGGCGAGTAGCCGAGCACGAACTGCAGGTACTGGGTCAGCACCAGGGTCAGGCCGGCATTGGCGAAGGTGGCCAGCACCAGCGAGAAGCTGGATCCGGTGAAGACCCGGTTGCGGAACAGCTGCAGCGGAACCATCGGGTGCTCAGCCTTCAGTTCACGAATCACGAAGGCCACCAGCACGACAACCGCCAGCACCAGCGTCGCCCAGGTGCCGTGCAGGCCCTTGGCCGGGAACTCGATGATGGACCACACCAGCGACACCATGCCGACGATCGAGAGCACCATGCCCGGCAGATCGATCGGACGGGCGGGGCCCTTGGATTCCGGCATCAGGGCGAAGGCGGCCGCGATGGCCAGTGCCGCGATCGGCACGTTCAGCAGGAAGACCGAACCCCACCAGAAGTGGTTCAGCAGCACGCCGCCCAGCACCGGGCCGCCGACCATGCCGAGCACGGACACACCGGTCCAGGCGGCGATCGCCCTGGGCCGCTCGTCCTCGTCGAACACGGTGATCAGGATGGACAGCGTGCTCGGCATGATGAGCGCGCCGCCGACCGCCATGATCACGCGGCCGGAGATGAGCATCCCTGTGCTGGTCGCGTAGGCCGCGATGAGGGAGGCCGCGCCGAAGAGTGCCAGCCCGAGCACCATCACCAGCCTGCGGCCGAAGCGGTCCGACAGGCTGCCGGTGGTGAGCAGGAGGCCCGCGAAGACCAGGATGTAGGAGTCGATCACCCACTGCAGGGCCTGGGACCCGGCGTGCAGGTCGATCGCGATCTCCGGCAGCGCCACGGTGAGGACCATATTGTCGATCACCAGCACGAGCGTGGCCAGGCAGAGCACGACCAGGATCAGCCAGCGCTTCGGATTGCGCTGGGCCGCAGGCGATGTCAGCGCCTCGGTCAGTTCGTTCGCAGTCATTTCGGTTCCCCTTCGAGAAGCTCTTCCGCACACTGTGCGGCGTTGTCGAACACTGTACGGTCTACGTACACTGTTCGCAATAGGGAACGCTGTACGGTCGAACGAACGGCGTTCTAGCTGGGGTTATGCTGTTCCACGGACGAAGGAGGAAGAGCCATGGCGGCCAAGGCACAGGAGTTCTCGTCGGTGTGGACCCGCCCGCAGCGACAACGGCGAGATCAGCCCGCACTGAGCCGGGAACAGATCGTGTCCGAAGCTCTCGCGCTGCTCGATACCGAGGGCTACGACGCGCTCAGCATGCGCAAGCTCGGTTCCCGCCTCAATGCCGGAGCCACCTCGCTCTACACCCACGTCACGAACAAGGACGAGATCCTGGAACTGGTGATCGACGAGGCGTTCGGCGAGGTCCACGAGCCCGCCACCATCGCACCGGAGAACTGGCGCGCCGATCTACTCGCTCTGGGTCGCGATGTGCGCGACACCGTCCTGCGCCACCCCTGGATGAGCACCGCCATCACCGGAGCCGGACTCGCCTACCTCGGCCCCAATCTCATGCGCCTGTCGAACGCCATGCTCGCGACCCTCGAAGCGGCGGGCTTCGACGACGCGGAGGCGGACCGGGCCTCGAATGCCTTCTGGGCCTTCGTCCTCGGCTCCGCCGGCACCGAAACCGCCATGCTCACCAGCGTCTCCCGCAGCGGGCTCAGTGAACAGGAATGGTTCGCCAAGATGATGGCCGCGTCCGAACAGGCGGTACGCGGTTACCCCCACGTCGCCAAACGGTACGGCGTCTACCGGGAACTCGACCCCACGCAGTCCAGGAACGACTTCTTCGACTCCGAGCTCGGACTCATCCTGGACGGACTGGAGTTTCGACGCGACCGCGCCAAATGAGCCGCGGCGGGCGGTGATTCAGCCCAACGTCGCCAGCCGACGGCGCTGGGCCGGAGTCTCCACCACCACCGAGCCGATCACCAATCCGGCCAGCACGCTGAGCAATCCCGCCACCGGAATGTGGGTCGCGATCGGCAGCAGCCCCGCCACCAGCATGGCGGTGAGCAACCGGATCACCACGACACTTTCGCGAATTCCGGTGAAGGCGGCCCGGGTCAGCGCTACCGAGACCAGGTACACGATCACGCCGCCGACGACACAGTCCGCGGCGGTGGCATTCGATTGCGCACTGCCGCCGGTCACCGCGATGCCCATCGACGCGCCGGCCAAGGCCAGACCGAGCAGCAGCGGCAGGTGCCCGAAGGTGTAGAGGTGCAGCAGTTTTCCGGTGCGCGCCAGCTCGGTGTGCGAACCGGGGCGTATTCCGCTGCCATTGAAGTAGGACCACCACAGGCCCACGGTGAGCGCGAAGGCAGCGGCCGCGGTCACCGCCGCCCAGCCGGCGGTGTGTACCGCCGCGAGGCCATTGGTGAAGCCCAGCACGGATTCGCCCAGGATCACAATGGTGAAGAGCCCGAAGCGTTCTCGCAGATGGTCGGTCTCCTGCTCGACGCCGGCCAGCCGCCGGGTCACCACCAGCGGCAGGGCCAGCTCCATGAGCATGGCCAGCGTCCAGGCGCCGTAGCGCAGCGGGCCGGCGTCGCAGGCGAGGCCGCCGAGCCAGCCCACCGCGCTCACGGCCGAACCCAGTGTGAACGAACGGAACACGGCCCGCAGTGCCGGATTCCGCCGGGAATCCCAGGCGTACAGCAGGGCGACACCGGCCCGGGCCACCAGGTACGCGAGGACGAATCCCGCGTCCACGCCCCGGCTCTGGCCGACCGCGCCCGCGAACACCGCCATGCCCACGATGCCGGTCAGCCCGAAACTGGTGAGCAGGCGGTGGGCCGCGGTATCCCGATCGGCCCGATTGGCGTGCACCGCGTACAGGACCCAGGCCCACCACAGCGGCACGAACAGTCCGGCCGCCGCGGCCACCGATCCGGCATCGGGGCGCGCGCCCACCCGATGCGTGATCTGGCCGACCGCCGCCGCGAACACCAGATCCCCGAAGCATTCGAACCAGGTGGCCCGGCGCGGTGTGGTGGTTTCCGGTGCGGCGGCGGAGCTTTCGAGCATGCCGACCAAACTACTGGCCGGTCAGCGACCCGTCGCGAGACTGGTGCCGCCATTGGCGTCGAGCACGACGCCGGTGATGAATCCGTTGATGGCCAGCATGTGGATGGCGCGGGCGATGTCCTCGGGGCGGCCGACGCGGCCGACCGGGGTGGTCGCCACCAGGCCGTCGAACAGGGCGGTGCGCTGCGCCTCGGGAACCCGGTCCCACCACGGGGTGTCGATGACGCCCGGGGAGACGGCATTGATGCGCAGCGGGGCGAGTTCGACGGCGAGCGGCGGCACCATGGCGTCGAGCGCGCCGTTGATGGCGGCCAGGCCCGCGGTGCCGGGGAAGGCCGAGCGGGACGAGCCCGCGGTCACCAGGGTGACCGAGCCCTGCGAATCCAGGTGCGGGAGCGCGGCTTTCAGGATGCGCACCTGCGGCCAGAACTTGCCGTCGAAGCCGGCGGCCAGCTGGTCCAGATCGAGGTCGGCGAAGGGACCGCTGCCGGCCGAGCCGCTCACCGAGATGACCAGGTGGTCGATGGTCCCGGCCTGGGCGAAGAAGGCGTCGATATCGGCCTGGCTGGTGGCGTCCAGGGCGTAGCCGGTGGTCTTGCCGCCGATACGCGCGACGGCCGCGTCGAGCTTGTCCCGCCCGCGGCCGGTGATGACGACCTCGGCGCCGTCGGCCGCGAAGGCGGTGGCGGTGGCCTCGCCGATGCCGGAGCTGCCACCCATGACGACGACGCGCGGTGTTGTGGTCATTGTCGGAAACCCTCTCTGTCGCTGTCCGTCTATTCTTACGGAACTGACAGTCTCGACAACACTGTTGGCGAGACTTTTAGTCTCGACAAAGCGGTGAGGTGCGTCACAGGAGGGCGATCATGGAAAGCACGGCGGCACAGCCCAATCCGGCGCGACCACACACCGGGCGACGGCGCAACGAAGCCACCCGGCAGGCCATCCTCGATGCCTCGCTGCGGCTGCTCGGCGAATCCGACGGCGCACCGGTCACCATCGACGCCATCGCGCGGGCGGCCGGCGTCGGAAAGCAGACCGTGTACCGGTGGTGGCCGTCCAAGGGCGCGGTCCTGCTGGACGCGCTCACCGAACGGTCGGCGCTCGAGGCGCCGCCGCCGGACAGCGGCTCGCTGCGCACCGACCTGCGCACCCTCATGGAAGCGACTTTCCGTGGCGCACAGAGCAGTTCGACCGCACCCGCGCTGCGCACGCTGGTGCGCGAGGCGGCGCACGACCCGCATCTCGCGGAGCTGTTGCAGACCTTCACCGCGCAGCGCCGGGCAGCGGTGCGGGCCGTGCTCGAGCGCGGGCGGCTACGCGGCGAACTGCCCGCCGACGCCGATCTCGATCTGCTGGTCGACCAGTTCTACGGGGTGTTCTGGTACCGCTTCATCCTCGGCCACGCGCCCCTGGACGACGCGCTCGCCGAACGGCTCACCGACTCGATGCTGGCCGGCCGCTGAAGAATTCGGCCGAACGATCGGTCTGTGCCAGATGCCGCAGCGCGGCGATGAGCTCGTCACCGAGCACGTTTCCGACCACGACCGTCTCGGCCATGCTGTCGATATCGCCGCGCGAGGTCAGCACGGCCATGTCCAGTTCGGCGATCGACTCCAGGGCGTGGGCGTAGTCGTCGAGGCGGTCCGCGATATCGCCGTGGCCGAGCTGGCGCAGCGCGCCGACCACCTCGGCGGCGGCCGACACCGCCGGATTGTCGCGACCGACGCGCCAGCCCAGGCGATCGAGCATGGCCTCCACCTCGGCGCGGGCGGCGGTCCGAGATTCCTCGTCGCAGAAGGCGATGCTGCGGGCGGCGGTGTGCTGGGCGACGCCGAGGATCTTGTGGGTGCCGAGATCCGAATCGTCCAGGGCCGCGATCACCTCGCGCGCCGAGGCGATGGAGAGCCCGCCGACCTCGACGAGCGCCCGGATCAGCCGCAGGCGGCGCAGATGCGCGTCGTCGTACTGCGCCTGATTGTGGCCGGTCGCCTCGCCCTTGGGCAGCAGGCCTTCCCGCAGGTAGTACTTGATCGTCGGGGTGGACACGCCACTGGCCTTGCTCAGCTCCCCGATTCGCATCGGACCTCCTCGTCGCCGCGCGGGGCTTGCCCACCGAGCCCCCATCATAGATAGCCGCGTTATGGACACCGCAGCTATCCGCTGCGCGGATATGACGAAGGCCCGCGCCACAATTCGCGGCGCGGGCCTCGTGCGGGGTCCGGGGAAGGCCCCGGACTGTCCCGGGATTCGGGTCAGAGCTGCTCGCGGACGCCGATCTCGATGCGCTTGCCGAGCTCGGCGTCGACACTCTTCCAGTAGTCGAAGACCCGGCTCAGGATCGGCTCGCGCACGCCGCCCAGGATGTGGCCGACGACATTGCCCACCAGGCGATCCCGCTCGGCGTCGTTCATGACCTCGCGGACCAGGGTGCCGGCCTGCGCGAAGTCGTTGTCCTCGCGGTGCTGGAGGTAGCCGGCCCGGACCATGGACGGGTCGAACGCCCAGGCGCCGTCGTCGATGGCGCGCGCCGGATCGGCGTGCGGGCCGCCGAAGGAGTTGGGCGCGTACACCGGAACGCTCGCGGCATTGTGCGCGAAGCGCATGGCGCCATCCTGCGAGTAGGAGTTCACCGGCGCGGCCTTGGCCCGGTTCGGCGGCAGCTGCTCGTGGTTCGCGCCGATTCGGTAGCGGTGCGCGTCGGCGTAGGCGAAGACGCGGCCCAGCAGCATCTTGTCGGGCGAGAAGGCAATGCCGGGAACCACATTCGACGGCGCGAAAGCGGCCTGCTCGATGTCCACGAAGAAGTTCGCGGGGTTGCGGTTCAGGGCCCAGCGGCCGACCTCGATGAGCGGGTAGTCCTGCTGCGACCAGACCTTGGTCAGGTCGAACGGGTTGAAGCGGTAGTTGTCCGCCTCGGCGACCGGCATGATCTGGACCTTCAGGGTCCAGCTCGGGAAGTCGCCGCGCTCGATGGCCTGGTACAGGTCGCGACGGTGGAAGTCGGCGTCCTTACCGGCGAGCTCGTCGGCCTCGGCCTGGGTCAGGTTCCTGATGCCCTGGTCGGTCTTGAAGTGGTACTTCACCCAGAAGCGCTCGCCGGCCTCGTTGATCCACTGGTAGGTGTGCGAGCCGAAGCCGTCCATGTGGCGCAGGGTGGCCGGGATGCCGCGGTCGCCCATGAGCCAGGTGACCTGGTGGGCGGTCTCCGGGCGCAGGGTCCAGAAGTCCCACTGCATGTTCGCGTCGCGCAGGCCGGAGCCGGGCAGGCGCTTCTGCGAGTGGATGAAGTCGGGGAACTTGATCGGGTCCTTGATGAAGAACACCGGGGTGTTGTTGCCGACGATGTCGTAGTTGCCCTCGGTGGTGTAGAACTTCACCGCGAAACCGCGCGGGTCGCGCCAGGTGTCGGGGCTGCCCTGCTCACCGGCGACGGTGGAGAAACGCACCAGCGACTCGGTGCGGGTGCCAGGCTGGAACAGCGCGGCCTTGGTGTAGCGGCTGACATCACCGGTAACCACCAGTTCGCCGAACGCGCCCGAACCCTTGGCGTGCACAACGCGCTCGGGCACCCGCTCCCGGTTGAAGTGGGCGAGCTTCTCGATCAGGTAGTGATCGTGCAGCAGGATCGGGCCCTGTGTGCCCGCGGTGAGCGATTCGTTGTCGCTGGGCACCGGGGCGCCGGTATTGGTGGTGGTCGCCTTGGTCATGTTTTCGAGCGTGCCGAGTTTTCTGGAACTAGTCAAGAAAAGTCCGCAGGGCGGTGAGTAAACAAAGGTATATACAGTCCGGACGCGCAGGTTCGGCAAATATCGAGCAAAGGTTTATCGCGGGACCACGGGTGGCGCTGTCGGCGGATGGTTCGGCGGCCGGGGGACGCCCGAGGTCCATCGGGGCGGGGTCAGCGCCTCGGCGTGCCGGCCACGCGCGGCCAGCAGCTCGATCACGCCGATCCGCACCTCAGGGTGACACCGGACACCATCGCGGCACCGTTGCCCAGATCACAGTGCCCACCCCGGAATAGATCCGGCGGACCCCGGGTTGATCCCCCTTGCCGGCGTCGGAACAGCCCCGGGCCGCACCCTTCGTCGCTACGAGCGACCACTCGCCGAGAGGCGCTTGTTGGGCGTCGGCTTCAACTTTCCGGGTTCGCCCGAGCGGCATGCGTCGGACCCGGCTCGCGCACACCGGGATTCGCTGACCGGCCGCCACCCCTGGTTCGCTCAGGGGGTGACCGCGGCGCGGCCCGCCAGCTCCCGTAGTTCGTCGGCCGGTCGGCGACCGGCGAACTGCAGCAGATCGCGCACCACTTCGCGGGCGCGATGATCGGTGTGCACCAGTTCGGGGGTTAGTCGCTCGGCATTGAGCAACGCTTCCAATGCCTCGCTCGCCTGCCGCCGCTGCGCGTGCGCGCGGGCCACATCGACCAGGAAGCGCGCCTGCCGCTCCGGAGACAGGATCGAGGCGTCGACGGTGCGCGCAGTATCGAGCGCCTCGCCGGCGTCGCCCAGTTCGACCGCCACGGCCACCGCGTGCACGGCGACCCCGGTCGGACCGAACTCGGTGTCGAAATCGTTGCGGCCCTCGCCCAGCCGGTCGGCGGCGGCGCGCGCCGCTGCCAGCCCGGTGCGGGCGGCCGTGCGATTCCCGTCCGTCGCCGCGATCACCGCCAGCATCAGCTGCAGAGATCCGTAGAGCGACAGCACTTCCGGCCGCGGCTGCTCGGCCGCCACCTGCGCGGCCAACGCGGCCACCGACACTCGCGCCGCCTGCTCGGCCTGTTCCAGGCGTTGCAGACGCAGGAAAGCCTGTGCCATGCGATAGGTTCCGGCCACGACGCTCAGCGCGTCACCGGATTCCTCGGCCGCGGACAGTGCGCGATCGGCCGCGACCCACGCCGCGTCGACCTCTTCCTGGCGGGTGAACGCGGTCGCGGCCACCTGATAGGCGCGCGAGAGCAGGGTCAGCACCTCCGGCCGCCGCGTGGCATCCGCCCGCGCGGCGTGCTCGAGATCCGGAATCAGTTCCAGCAGACTGCTGCCCACCTCGACCAGCCGGGATTCGTGCGCCAGCTGCCAGGCCAGGTCCACTCGCTGTTGCAGCTCCGGCAGTTTCGCGGCCGCAGTGCTCAGCTCGAGACTGCGATCGGCCTCGTCTCCGAAGAGCTGTTCCAGCGCGGGATGCCCGGTGAGCAGCAGCCGCAGCTGCTCGAACACCGCCGAGCCGGGCCGATGCCCGTCACCGCGGTCGGCGGCAATCGGTTCGGCCGCTTCGGGACGCAGATCGCGTACCGCCACTCCGAGCACGTCCGCCAGTCTTTGCAGAACGGACAGTCGCTCAACAGGCAGCACGTCTCGCTCGACCTGCGACACCCAGCTTTCCGAGCGCCGAATCGCCGCTCCCAACTCTTTCTGCGATAGTCCCCGCCGCCGGCGCAACTCCGCTACCCGTGCCCCAAGGGTACTTTCGGCCACCGGGTCAAACTCCTTCTGCCTGATCGGCTTTCCCGGCCGTCACCGCCCGCTTGTTTCGCCGATGTCTACCATGCCCTTCTCCTTCCGCCCTTTCCATCCAGAGGGGGGATCTGCCGACAAGGATTCCAGACCGACCGAGCTTACGGCGCACAGTATGGAACATGGATTTTTCTTATTGCACCGCAATTTTTCTGTGTTTAACGTTTGAAGAGGACCCGTCGAACCAATCGGACGACAAGAGGTGGTCATGCCCGGCGAACTTCTCTTCTTCCTACTCGGAGCCGGAATCGGCGGCGCGGCAATGTGGTTCGCGGCGTGCGCCCTTGCGGCCACCAAGTATTCCTCCACTGCCGACGGGGCGACGGTGCAAAGCATCACCGCGCGCCTCGAACGCGAGGGTATCCGGAACTCGCGCTCGATGAAAGGTCAACCAGCCTCGCATCGGGCACCATCGAGATGACCGCCGTGCCGAAAACCGGCGAAGTCCATGTGCGCCTGCGGTTTCCCGGAGGAATGATCTTGGATTACCGCGCGGAACGCGCAATTGCCGAACGCCTCGCTGCGCATTTGCGCCCGCATCGCATAGAAGTCGTGATCGACGGGCTCCGGACCGATCGACTACCGCCGCTCCCCTGTGCCGAACTTTGGGCGGATTGACCGACTCCAGGGAGCCTATCGCATTGATGCCTGGACAATATCCGAAAACGGACCGTGCACTTTCTTGTGCACGGTCCGTAACGGATAGATCTGATCAGTTGTTCAAAAGAACTTCCGCGATCTGAATCGTGTTGAGCGCGGCGCCCTTACGCAGGTTGTCGCCGGAGATGAACAGCGCCAGACCGCGGCCGTCCGGCACACCCGGATCCTGGCGGATGCGGCCCACCAGCGACTCGTCGATACCGGCGGCGGCCAGCGGGGTGGGGACGTCGGTGAGCTTCACACCCGGCGCCTTCGCCAGCAGCTCCTCGGCGCGCTCCACCGAAAGCGGCTGCGCGAATTCGGCATTGATCGACAGCGAGTGGCCGGTGAAGACCGGGACGCGCACACAGGTGCCGCTCACCAGCAGATCCGGCAGACCCAGGATCTTGCGGGACTCGTTGCGCAGCTTCTGATCCTCGTCGGTCTCGCCGCTGCCGTCGTCCACCAGCGAACCCGCCAGCGGGATCACGTCGAAGGCGATCGGGGCCACGTACTTGTTCGGCGCCGGGAACTCCACCGCCGAACCGTCGTGCACCAGCTTCTCGGCATCGCCGATGACGGCGCGCACCTGCGAGGCCAGCTCCTCCACACCGGCCAGGCCGGAGCCCGACACCGCCTGGTAGCTGGACACGATCAGCCGCTGCAGCCCGGCCTCGTCGTGCAGCACCTTGAGCACCGGCATGGCGGCCATGGTGGTGCAGTTCGGGTTGGCGATGATGCCCTTGACCAGGTTGCGGGTGGCCTCCGGGTTCACCTCGGAGACGACCAGCGGCACCTCGGGGTCCTTGCGCCAGGCCGAGGAGTTGTCGATGACGGTGACACCGGCGGCCGCGAAACGCGGCGCCTGCACCCGGGACATGGTGGCGCCGGCCGAGAACAGCGCGATGTCCAGTCCGCTCGGATCGGCGGTCTCGGTGTCCTCGACCACGATGTCGCGGCCGCGGAACGGCAACGTCTTGCCCGCCGAGCGCGCGGACGCGAAGAACCGCACCTCGTCGGCCGGGAAGTTGCGCTCCTCCAGCAGCTTTCGCATGACCGCGCCGACCTGACCGGTCGCGCCGACGACGCCTACACGCACACCCATGCCGCTACCGTCCCGTTCCGCCGTGCACGACCGCGACCTCGTCGCCGCCCAGATCGAACGACGAGTGCAGCACCTTCACGGCCTCGTCCAGGTCGGTGTCCTTGACCAGCACCGAGATCCGGATCTCCGAGGTGGAGATCAGGTCGATGTTGATGCCCGCGTCGGCCAGCGACTCGCAGAAGGTGGCGGTCACGCCCGGGTGCGACTTCATGCCCGCGCCGACCAGCGACACCTTGCCGATGTGGTCGTCGTACACGACCTGGGAGAAGCCGATGTCGCCCTGCCGCCTGGTGAGCAGCTCGACGGCGCGCGGGCCCTCCAGCTTGGGCAGAGTGAAGGTGATGTCGGTCTTACCCGTCTCCACCTTGGAGATGTTCTGCAGCACCATGTCGATATTGATCTCGGCATCGGCGACCGCGCGGAACACCTTGGCGGCGTAGCCGGGCTCGTCCGGAATGCCGACCACGGTCACCTTGGCCTCGCTGCGGTCGTGCGCGACGCCCGTGAGGATTGCTTGCTCCAAGGGGATGTCCTCCATCGATCCGGTAATCATGGTGCCCGTCTTGTCGGTGTACGAGGACCGCACGTGAACGGGCACGTTGTAGCGGCGCGCGTACTCGACGCAACGCAGCATGAGAACTTTCGAGCCGCAGGCGGCCATCTCCAGCATTTCCTCGTAGGAGACGGTGTCCAGCTTCTGGGCGTCGGAGACGATGCGCGGGTCGGCGGAGAAGACGCCGTCCACATCGGTGTAGATCTCGCAGACATCGGCATTGAGCGCGGCGGCCAGCGCGACGGCGGTGGTGTCGGAACCACCGCGGCCCAGCGTGGTCACGTCCTTGCTGTCCTGGCTCACACCCTGGAAGCCCGCGACCAGCACGATGGTGCCCTGCCCGAGCGCCTGCTGCACCCGGCCCGGGGCCACGTCGATGATCTTGGCATTGCCGTGCGTGCCCGTGGTGATGACACCGGCCTGCGAGCCGGTGAACGAACGAGCCTCGGCGCCCAGCGAGTGAATGGCCATGGCGACCAACGCATTGGAGATGCGCTCACCCGAGGTGAGGAGCATGTCCATCTCGCGGGCCGGAGCGGCCGGCGCGACCTGCTGGGCCAGATCCAGCAGTTCGTCGGTGGTGTCGCCCATGGCGGAACACACGACGACCACATCGTGGCCGAGCTTCTTGGTCTCGACGATCCGCTCGGCGACCCTCCGGATGCGCTCGGCGGTGGCGACCGAGGATCCTCCGTACTTCTGGACGACGAGAGCCACGGCGGAAATCCTCCAAGATCGACAAACTGCTGCTACCGACCCACAAGACTACCGGCCCAGGTCCACGACTTTTCGTCCCACCTCCCGTCCGCGGATTCCAGTCACCCGGCAGCTATTCCGGCGCCGACATCCGCACGCCCGGATCATGCTTGGCGACAAGGGTGTTGAACAGCCAGCTGTACTTGGTGTTGTGGAAGGCGGCGAAGCCCCACTCGCCGTCCCGCCGCACCGCGACGTACACGTTCGCCTTGGTGTTGAAGCGGTTCCGGCGGCGCTTGCCCTTCACCACCGCGCCACGGCCGTGCACGACCGCGACATCCGGGGTGACGAACCGCAGACCGGTGATCTCACCGTCGAGGCGGGTGCCCTTCATGTACTTCGCGAACAGCGGTTCGTGCGAGGCCCGGATCGCCTCGCGCCCCCGCAGCCGGGCGCCGAACCAGGTGACGTAGTCGGCGTCCGGCGTGAAGACCTGGGCGTAGGCGGCGGCATCCCCGTCCGCCCATGCCTGATTCGACCGGTCGAACAGCGCGCGAACGGTGGTTTCGTCGGTGATCTGCTGAACAGTCATGACATCTCTCCCGAAGATATCTGAACGAGTCATCAACTGACTTGAGAAGTAGTTGACTTATTCAGATATTGTCCGAGTGAGACTAAGCTGTCAAGGGATGAGCGAGAAACACGACGAACTGGGCGCCGCCCTCACCTTCGCCGCCCAGCGCAGCGCCACCGACGCCGTGATGCTGCACGGGGCCATGGCCGACAAGCTCGGCCTGCACGTCACCGACCTGCGCTGTCTCAATATGCTGCGCATCGGCGGCCCGGCCACCGCGGGCGAACTGGCCCAGCGCACCGGCCTCACCACCGGGGCCATCACCCGGATGATCGACCGGCTACTGAAGGGCGGATTCGTACGGCGCGAACACGATTCGAAGGATCGGCGCCGGGTGATCATCACCGCCCTGGACGACCGCATCGACGAGATCGCACCGCACTACGAGTTCCTGGCAACGGAATTCGCCAAGATCGCCCGCGACTATTCGGACGAGCAGTTGGAGCTACTGCTCGAGATCTTCAACCGGCTGCACGAGACCTCGATGGACGTCACCACCCGGCTCCGCGAAAGCGATTGAGCACGAACGGGACTCAGGCCCGGTCGAGCCAGGTGACCTGCGTGCCGTTGCCGAATTCCCGGCGCTGGGTGACCTCGAACCGGGACGGGCTGAAGTTGCCGATGATCATGGGCAGGCCCGCACCCGCGATGACCGGGTAGCTCTTGAGGATCAAACGGTCGATCTCGCCGATCAGCTGTCCCGCCAGATTCGCGCCGCCGCAGAGCCAGATGTCCAGGCCCTCTTCCTTTTTCAGGCGCCGGACCAGTTCGACCGGATCACCCGAGACGATCTCCACCTGCGGATTGTCCACCGGCGCAAGGGTGGTCGAGAAGACGTACTGCTTCAGGTGGTTGTACGGGCTGTCGGTGCCGGCGGCCAGGCCGGGTTCGTAACTGCCGCGACCCATGAGGACCGTGTCGATCTGCCGGTTCGGCGTATCGACCGGCAGGCCGACCAGTTCGCGAAGGTGGGTCGGGACCGTCTCCGGCATGGCCTCGCCGAACCAGGCCATCAGGTCGTCGCCGGTCGGATAGAAGTCGTATTCCCCCTGCGGACCGGCGATGTAGCCGTCGAGGGAGACCGCCACGTAGTAGACGAGCTTTCGCATTGTTTACCGCCTTGTTCATAGTACTATGTCCGTAGTGATTACGAACGTAGTACTACACATGGAGTGGTGTCAATGGTTCGAACGAATCCGGAACGACGCAATGCCCTGATCGACGCGGCCATCGAGGTCCTGGCCCGCGACGGCGCGCGCGGACTCACCTTCCGCGCGGTCGACAAGGAGGCCCGGGTGCCCGCGGGCACCGCCTCGAACTACTTCGCCAATCGCGACGAACTCCTGATCCAGGCCGGGCACCGTTTCTACGAGCGGCTACAACCCAGCAAGGAGACGATGGACCATCTCTTCACCGGCCCGCGCACCCGCGAGACCATCGCGGAACTGATGGCGGAGACCGTCACCCGCATCACCGGGTTCCGCACCGGCTACCTCGCCCTGCTGGAACTCCGACTCGAGGCCACCCGCCGCCCGGAGCTGCAGGCGATCCTCGCCGAGCGGGTGCGCGCGGACCTCGATTTCAATGTCCGCAACCATCTGGACTCCGGCCTGCCCGGCGACGCCGACTCGGTGACGCTGCTCTACCTGGCCCTGAACTGGCTGATCGTAGAAAGACTCACACTGCCGGACATCTTCACCGACGAGGAGGCGGCCCGGTTGGTACGCATGGCGGTGGAACGTGCCATTCCGACCTTGTGACGAGCATCACCAGGGGCGAATAATCCCAGGTATGCATGCAAGTGTCGGTGATCATCTGGTCATCCATGGGCGCAATGTCGGACTCCCCGATCACACCGCGGAAATCGTCGAAGTGCGCGGCGCGGAAGGTGAGCCGCCCTACGTGGTGCGGTTTGCCGACGGCCGTACGAGCCTGGTGTTCCCGGGCCCGGACTCCGTGGTGGAGCCGGGCTGACGACACCCGGTCACAACCCGTTTCGGCCGCGTTAGCCCAAGATTTTCCGATCACGCCCCGGCGTGACCGGATAGCCCTGCCGAGCAGGGAAATCGGGACTTACCAGACCGACCAGTCGGTCAGAAGCGAGGGGTAGCACAGTTGACTCTCCGAGCGACCCTGGTCACAATCGGTGCCCGAATGGAAGGGTAGATATGAGAACGAAGACTGATCACCGGTTCGTCATCGACATCGATCCCGGACAGGTGATGGATGCGTTGCTCATGGTCGAGCAAATGCCCGACTGGTCCCCCTCCCATCAGGACGTCCGGGTCGCCACCCGCGACAAGCGCGGGCGCCCCAAGCGCGTCTACGTGTCGGCCAATCTCATGGGCCGCCCCGACCGGCAGGTCGTCGAGTACACCTGCACCGAGAACCGCGTCGAATGGCGGGTTTCCGAATCCAGCGCCGGCGCCGGCGGCAAGGGCTGGTTCGACCTCGGCGAAACCGAGGACGGCGCCACCGAGGTCTGGTACCACTCCGAGGTCTACCTGCCGATTCCCGCGCCCGGCATGCTGCTCAAGCGCACCGCCCGCCGCGAGGGCGACGCGATGATCAGCAACTTCATCGCATTCGTCGAATCCGTCACCGGCGTCCAGGGACTCGGCGAGGTGGACGAAGCGTCCTACACCGAATCGGCCGCCTTCGAGCAGCCCGGTCAGGCCCAGCCCGGGTACGCCCAGCCGGGCTACGCGCAGCGCCTGGACTACGGCCGCAATTTCGAGCCCGGCTTCGGCACCGCCTAGGCCGGCCGCGAACACTCGCGGCTGATCGCGAACAGCGAACAGTCGTGATCGGCACTGCCTTTCGAGCCGCGCATTGGGCAGGATGTCCCTCATGCCCGGTCCCGTACGCACCCGCATGATGCCCGTCGCCGAGGACGCCTCGGTGACGCAGCTGGAACTGTTCTTCGACCTGGTGATCGTCTTCGCCTTCACCATGGTCACCGACTTCGCCGCGCACGAGACCACCGCGGTCAATCTGCTGCGCGCACTGCTCATTCTGGCCATGCTGTGGTGGGGCTGGATCGGCTACTCCTGGCTCGGCAATGTGGTCAAGGCCGATGAGGGCATCGCCCGGGTGGCCATGTTCGTGGCCATGGGCGCGGCGTTCATGATCGCGCTCACCATTCCCGAGTCCTTCCACGATCTGCCGGGCGGCTGGTACGGGCCACTGGTGTTCGTCATCGCGTACCTGGCCGTCCGGCTGGTCCACCTGACCGTGTTCTGGATGGCCAGCAGTCACGACGCCCAGCTACGCCGGCAGGTGATCCGCTGGGCCGCAGGATCACTCAGCGTGGCCAGCGTGCTGCTGGTGGCCGGCGCGCTCACCACCGGGACCGCGCAGCTGGGGCTGTGGCTGGCGGCGCTGGTCTGGGACATGGGCTGGACGTTCTTCGCGGGCAACGAGTGGCGGCTCTACTCGCCCTCGCACTTCGCCGAACGGTACGGGCTGATCGTCATCATCGCGCTGGGCGAATCCATCGTGTCCATCGGCGTCGGCGTGGCCGGGCTGCCGATCTCCTGGTCCATCACCGTGGGCTCGATGCTGGGCCTGGGCGTGGCGGGCCTGCTGTGGTGGGCGTACTTCGATGTGGCCGCACTGGTCGTGGAGCACGCGATGCACCGCGCCGGCGGCGAGCGCCGCATCCAGATCGCGCGCAACTGCTACACCTTCTGGCACTTCCCGATGATCGCCGGAATCGTAGCCATGGCACTGGGTTTGAAGAAGGTGCTCAACTATGTGGGTGGGGCGCAAGGACATTCGCTCAGCGACGAGCTGCACGGGATCCCGCTGTTCGCGCTGTACGGCGGTGTGATCGCGTACCTGGTCGCCTTGGTCGGGTTCCGGCACTACGCGACCGGCAAGGTGCTGGTGCCGCGACTGGTGGCGGCGGTGGTGCTGCTGGCCCTGATCCCGCTGGCGTCGGCAATGCCCGCACTGGCCGCGCTCGGCATGCTCTGCGCGGTCCTGCTGGCGCTCATCGTGTTCGAGGTGGTGCGCTATGCCCAGCCGCGCGATCTGATCCGGCACGGGCTCGACTGAGGCCCTCGAACACGCGGCCGACGACGGCTCAGGGCCGCGGGGTGAGCCGATTGTCGATGGCCTCCGGCACCCGCTCCCCCGAGTTCACGGCCTCGCGGATCTGATTGATGTTCTCGCGCAGGGCATCCGCCACCAGCTCGTCGGTGCGCGGATCGGCGAGCACCTGCAGCACGACGCGGAAACTGGCGTCGGCGATGCCGCGAATCATCTCCTCGTGGAACGGGACATAGCGCACCTTCCCCAGCTGGGGATCACTGCGGATCACCTCGAGGATCATCTGGTCGATCTCGGAACGGTTCTCCTCCAGCGCATTCGCGATATTGCGGGTGTATCGGCCACACCGCAAAACCTCGGCGACCTCGTCCAGCACGGCCACCGTGATCGGGCGCTCGATGGCCTCGACGATGGCGCCGATCGAGCGGTTCACCACCGCCGCGGTGATCCGATCGCCGAACGCGCGGTCGGCCACCCGGCCCACCCGCACCGCGATCACCACGATGCGCAGCAGCCGGAAACCGCGGAAGAACGGACTGGTCACCGGGACCATGCCGAGGACCTCGTACCAGTAGATGAAGGGGAAGGTCCAGCTCCAGCCCTCACGCCGCCAGCGCCACAGGAATTCGGCGAGGAACACCGCGCAGATGCTGTAGTCCGTGATGCGGATCGTGCGGTAGGTGTGATCGGAGACCGGGAAGAAGGTCACCCAGGTGACGAGCGCGACCGAGACCACCGCGAGCCCGAGCATGACGAAATCGGTCCACAGGGTGGGAGGCTTGTGGGGGAATTCATCCTCATCCGCTGCGCCGAGCTCGATCACGACGTCCCCTTCCTCATCGAACGGTCCCGCCAGCGTAGTCGGCGCAAACGACCGCGCGGCGGGCTTCGAGGGGCCGGGCGGCCGGGCCGGCTACTTCCCCGCCCGGATGATCGCCTCGATATTGCGTTCCGCCACAGCGGTGATGGTGAGCGACGGGTTCACCGTCGCGGTGCTGCCCGGGATACCCGCGCCGTCCATGACGTACAGGCCCGGATGCCCGATGACCCGGCCGTAGGCGTCGGTGGCCTGCCCCAGCACAGCCCCGCCCAGCGGGTGCGCGGTGAAGAAGCCTTGCGCGTCGAAGCCGATCGGCGTGTAGTTCACCAGCGAGCGGTCGGCCTGCGCCACCCGTTGATCGACCGCGCGGCAGGCGGCGACCACCTGATCCTGGGCCGCCCTGGGCCAGCTCAGTCCCACCGCGTTGCGGCCGGCGTCGTAGCCGAAGCGGGCCCGGGTCGGATCCAGCGTGATGCCGAGCGAGCCGATGGCGCCCGTGTCCACCGGAATGCCCGGCACATACCAGCTTTCGAGGTGCAGCGGCATGCCCGAGTCGTCGAAGATGCGACTGGCACTGGGCACGCCACCGCCGGTCATGGACAGCGAGCTGACGCTGCGGGCCAGTACCACATCGCCATTGGTGCCCCAGCCGTCGCCCACATGCTCGTTGAGGTTGGGCAGGGCGCCGGTGGCCTGGGCGCGCACCAGCAGTTCGGAGGTGCCCACCGAGCCCGCGCCGAGGAACAGGCGGTCGCAGGTGAGGGTGCGGCTGCCGAGCACCTGACCGGTCGGGGCCAGCTTGGTCACCGTGACCACGTATCTGCCGCTGCCGTCCTGGCCGATGGCGTCCACCCGGTGGCCCGGGTAGATGGCCGAGCGGCCGGTGCCCTCGGCGTAGCGCAGGTAGTTCTGGTTCAGATCGAACTTGGCGCCATTGGAATTGCCGAGATTGCTGCGCGACGCGGTGGCCGAGGCCCGGCTCGCGCCCGCCAGCTCGGCGCGGATCACATCCCAGTTGAAGATCGAATCATTGGCCTGCGGTTCGTAACCCGCGGCCCGCACCTGCTGATCCCATACCCGCGAATGGGTGAAGGGCACGGAGTCGTACACATCCTGCGGCATGGTGGATAGTCGCAGCATCTGGCGGACGCGCGGGTAGTAGACCGAATCGAGTTCGTCGTAGTTCACCACGCCCCCGAAGACCTGGTCGAACAGGTGCCGCGGTGGCGCGACCATGGCGCCGCTGAACACGATGGACCCGCCGCCCACCGCCGCAGCGCGCCACACGTCGATGCCCGGATACTCCGTGACGTCCAGCACGCCACCGAAATCCGAGCACGGCATGGGCACCTTGGTGATGCCGGTGAAGCTGGTGCGATGCCAGAAGCCGCGCCCGTCGGGCAGGTCGTCGCCGGTGAAGATCTCCCGCCACGGGTCGTTGGGCCAGCGCGAGCCGCGCTCGAGCACGGTGTTCTGCACGCCCGCCTCGGCCAGCCGCAGCGCGGTCACCGCGGCCCCGAAGCCGGAGCCGATGACGATGGCCTCGCTGTGTTCCGGCGGATCCGGCAGCGGCGCAAAGATTTCCGGTACCCACGCCTGGTACAGCGCGTTCCACAACGGATTGGCCGACGCCGGTCCGGCGCCGCGACCGGCGGTACCCGTCCCGACACCTGCCAGCAGAGCCGCCGAAACAGCAGCCTTCAACACGGCGCGCCTACGCAAGCGGCCACCTCCCTCATCACGCATGGCCGCGCGCGAGATTACCGGCCGCTCGGCAACGCCTCAACAGGTTGGTGAGAGATCACCACCGAGATATGCGGGCCGGCTATGTGTTTCCACACTTCACCTGCGGCGCGGGACCGAGCGGAGGCCGGCCGGTGTCAGGCCCGCAGGCGCTCGCGGCGGAGCTGGTCGACCTCCGGGAGATCCAGGGCCGGAAGCGAATCCACGCCCAGCGCCCGGGTCAGCAGATAGTCGGCGAGCTCGGGGTTACGGGCCAGGGCCGGGCCGTGCATGTAGGTGCCGAGCACCGAACCCTGGATGACGCCCTCGAGGCCGTCGCCCACTCCGTTGCCGACGCCCTTGGTGACGCGCCCCAGCGGTTTGGCGTCGCCGCCGAGTTTGGTTCCGCCACGGTGGTTCTCGAAGCCCGTGAGGGGCTGTGAGAGGCCCGGAACGAGCGGCTGGGTCGCCACCTCGCCGATGGCGCGCTTCTCCTGCGGCGAGGTGGTGACATCGAACAGGCCGACGCCGTCCACACGTTCCCCGGAGGAGGTCTCGTACCAGTGGCCGAGCACCTGGATGGCGGCGCAGATGGCCAGCACCGGAGCGCCGTGCTCGGCGGCCTCCTGCAGGCCCGGGTGGCGCTGCAGGTGGCGGGTGGCCAGGCGCTGGGCCGAGTCCTCCGCGCCGCCCAGGGTGTAGACGTCCAGCGAGTTGGGAACCGGCTCGGTGAGCGGGATTTCGATGATCTCGGCGTCGTAGCCGCGCATGCGCAGGCGCTGGCGCAGCACCACGGCATTGCCGCCGTCGCCGTAGGTGCCCATGACGTCGGGCAGGACCAGGCCGATGCGGACGGTCGATTCACTCATGCGCGGGCCCCAGTCTCCAGGTCGCGGTTCAGGTCGCGGAACGCGGTGTAGTTGGCCAGCACCTCGACCCGGCCCGGCGGGCAGGAGGCAATGGCGTCCAGCGGATCCGCGACGGTGATGTGCTCGACGCCGGCGTAGGTGAGGCGGACCGCGAGATCGGTGGCGCGCTCCCCGGCGGCCACCACCTGGGTGCCCTCGAAGTGCTCGAAGCGGACGTCCCACAGCCAGGACAGGTCCTCGCCGTCGGGCACCTGGCCGTTGACCGCGATCACCAGACCCGTTGCGGCCGGATCGATCATGGACAGCGCCTCCTGCCAGCCGGCCGGATTCTTGGCCAGCAGCATGCGGGTGCGGCGGCCGTCGACCTCGACCGTCCGATAGCGGCCCGCAATCTCGCGCACGGTGCCCGCGGCGGCCGCGGCCGCGTCCGGATCCGCGCCCAGCGCCACCGCGGCGGCCACCGCCTGCGCGGCGTTGCCGCGATTGGCGCGCCCCGGAAGGGCAAGGGCGAGCGGGATTTCCAGGCCGTCCGGCCCGGACAGCGTGTGCTCGCCGACCCGCCACTGCGGCACGGGCCGCTGGAAGTCCGCGCCCGTGCTGTACCAGTGCTCGCCCTCCCACACGATGGGCTCGCCGCTGCGCGGGCAGCTGGTGGCGTCCACCGACCAGCCGCTGCCGGCCGACACCCACACCACGTTCGGGTGGTCGTAGGCGATCGAGGTGACCAGCACGTCGTCGCAGTTGGCGATGAGCACGGCCGCGGGATGCCGCGCCATGCCCTCGCGCAGGCGGCGCTCGATCATATTGATCTCGCCGACCCGGTCCAGCTGGTCCCGGGAGAGGTTCAGCAGCACCACCACCGACGGGTTCAGCGCGTCGGCGACATGCGGCAGATGCAGTTCGTCCACCTCGATGGCGGCCAGCGGCGCGCTGCGGTGCGCGGTGAGCGCGGCCACGATCCCGGCGTCCATGTTCGCGCCGTCGGCCTGGGTGGCGACACTGCTGAGTCCGCGGCGATCGGCGCCGCCGAGGGTCTGCAGCGCCGCGGCGGTCATGCGGGTGGTGGTGGACTTGCCATTGGTGCCGGTCACCAGCACGGTGCGCTTGCCGCGGCCCAGCTGGGTCATGAGGGAGGGATCGATCTTCAGCGCGATCAGCCCGCCGATCATCGAGCCGTTGCCCCGCCCGGCCCGCCGCGAGGCCCACGACGCCGCCGTCGCCGCCCGCAGCGCCAGCTGTCCGCGCATCGAGATGTCTGCCACGACGCGAGTTTATGGGGATGGCGGGCGGGACGTGCAGGCGGCATCGGGGCCCACGGCGTGATACGCGCCGCACTCAGCCGTTGTAGAGCATCTTTCGATAGCCCTCGCCCGTGTAGTACGCCTCGAGCTGCTCGAAGGTCTCGGGGGTGGCCGGCTGCACATCCTTCACCAGGCGCGCGACGCTGGGCATCGTATCCTCGGGCCACTGTTCCGGCTGCCACAGCGCGCTGCGCATGAACGCCTTGGAGCAGTGGAAGAAGATCTGCTCGATGGCGACCTCGATGGCCAGGATCGGGCGATGACCCTTGACCACCATGTCGTCGAAATAGGGTGCGTCACGGAGCAGCCGGGCGCGGCCGTTGATCCGCAGGGTGTCGCCGCGGCCCGGAATCAGGAACAGCACGCCGACGTGCGGATTGCTCAGGATATTGAGGTAGCCGTCCGCGCGGCGATTGCCGGGCCGCTCGGGAATGGCGATCGTCTTGTCGTCGAGCACCTGCACGAATCCCGCCGGATCGCCCTTCGGCGAGGCGTCGCAGTTGCCGTCGGCATCGCTGGTGGCCAGCACCACGAACGGTGAGCGGGCGATCCATTCCCGATCCCGGTGATGCAGGGAGTGCCGGTCCTTGTTCCGCGGCCGCGGTGCGACCTCCCCCAGCAGTTCACGCAGTTCGACCGGGTCCGTGATCTCGCTCATGCTCCCGATTCAACGCGCGGTGCGGGCCTCACACCAGCCTTTTTCGCCGGTGTGAGGAAGCACCCTAGGCGTCGAACATGTTCGGCTGTCCCGCCGCGTACCGCTGAATGTCCAGCTGCCGGAACGGCTCCAGCACCTCCGTGCGGTAGAGCGTGAACAGCTTGCAGCGCGGGGCATCCGAGCCCGCCACCTCCAGCAGCTTGTTCACCGCGCCGCGCGCCGCCTCGCACGCGCCCTCCATGGTGGCCAGGTCCACATTGGTGCGCACGTAATCGCCTGCCAGATACAGGTTCTGGAGCGAGTCGGAATGCGATTCCGGGCGCAGCGCCCAGGAGCCCGCCGTATTGATCAGCAGCGGATCGGCATTGGTGTTGCGCTGCTGCGCGGCGTCCCACGCGATGCCGGTGTCGAGGAACCAGGAGTGCAGATCCTCGTCGCGCAGCAGGTCGGCGCGATCGTTGAGGTGTGCCTTCAGCTGCGCCCACACCTCGCGCGCGATCTCGTCATGGGTGCACTCCTTGGCCGTTTTGCCGTAGAGCATGCCGGGTGTGTTCCAGTCGGAGATGTCGACCGACAGGCAGTCCTGCACGGTGCCGTCGCCCATGCCGGTGACCGGGGTGCGGTTCCAGAACTGGCCCTGCGCAATGGAGGTCAGCGACCACGGAGAGTCGACGTAGGCGGTGTGCCCGCGCGCGATGTCGGTGGGGCGGCGGAGGAAGAACTGGATGCCGGTCATCCAGTCCACCGTCAGCTGGCTCATGCCCGCCAATTCCGGTCGCAGCGACAGGATTTCGGGCGTCCACAGGGTGCGGGCCACCTCCACGGGCAGTGCGCTCACGAAATGGTCGGCGGTGACCGTCTGGGCCGCGCCCGACGAATCCACCACGCGCGCACCGGAAATGCGCGCGCCCTCCAGATCCAGACCCCGGATCTCGGCGTTGACGAAGGTGACGCCGAGATCCCGGAGGCGGTTCACCCAGGGATCGATCCATGCCTCGTTGGTGGCCCCGTTCAACAGCCGGTCCAGCGCGCCGTCATTGCCGACCTCGAGCGGATTGCCCAGGAACTGCTCGCCCATGGTGCCGATGGTGAGGGTGCTGGCCTTGTCCTCCCGCGCGGCCACCAGCAGCGTGGTGAGCGTGCGCGAGAGCAGCATGCGGAATTCGTTGGAGCGCCTGCCCGCGCCCACGAAATCCCGCCAGGCCATGTTGTCCCACTGCCCGTAGCGGCGGGCGTCGCAGCTGGTGTTGAAGACCAGCAGGCGACTCGCGAAATAGAGGGCGTCGCTGGTGCCCATTTTCGTGGAGGTCGTAATGGCCGACCCGACGGTCTCGCGGAAGTCGTCCGGACTCGACCAGGGTTTGCCGAACTTGCCCATCGGAATGATGGTGTCGTCCGCGTCCTTGCGCGAGAACCGCGCCTCGGGGGCGGCGATCAGGTTGTCCCACACACCATTGGCGTTGCCCGCGAACGGGATTCGCCGCATGGTGTCGGGCAGGTGGCGGTAGAAGCCGGGAAAGAACCGGAATCCGTGCTCGCCCCACAGCTCCGGCCGCCCCTCCTTGCCGCTGCCCGGGACCGCGATGCTGCGTGCCTTGCCGCCCAGGGCCCGCCGCTCGTAGACGGTCACTTCGAAGCCGCGTTCGGCCAGTTCGTGTGCCGCGGTCAGACCCGCGACCCCACCGCCCAGCACCGCGACCCGCCGTCCGGCCTCGGCCCGGGCGGTGGTGGGGCGGGCGGCCCCCGCCGCCACCGCTCCCGCCATTGCCCCGGCTGCGACCGCTCCACGCAGCACTGATCGCCGCGTGACGGACAAACGTCGTCCTGCCATACCCGTTACCTCCCACGCCTGGTCCGCATCCTATGGAGCTGTCGCAGACAGATGGTCGGTTGGGGTGGAAAATTTCATCCCGAAGACCCGAAAGATGGGCGAACTACAGCAAATCGGACTGCTCAGCTAGGCCTCGACGAGATTCGGGTCCAGTTCTGACCGGCGTGTCGGCTCGGCGGGTCGGATGGGTCCGGGCGTGTCGAGCGCTGCCTCCGGCACCCGGACGCGGCGGCCCGCCGAGGTGGCCGTGAAGGCGCCGGCGATCACGATGACGGCCCCGAACAGGGACAACGCGGACGGAGTCTCGTGCAGGAACGCCCAGGAGGCGGCGATTCCCACCACCGGCACGGCCAGCGACAGCGGCGCCACCGTGCCCGCCGGATAGCGGCTCATCAGATAGGTCCACAGCCCCGATCCCGCGATCGTCCCCAGCGCGACGATGTAGGCCAGAGCCGCGTAGGCGGGCCAGCCGGTCGCCGAGCAGGAGTCGATCAGATCGTTCCAGCCGGTGGCCGGGCCCTCGGTGAGCGCGGACAGCACGAACATGGGGATCGGCGGCACCACGGCCATCCACAGGGTCAGGTGCAGCGGGTTCACCTGCTCGGACGAGGCCGCGGCCAGCCGGGACCCGATATTGCCGAAGGCCCAGCCCAGTCCGCCCAGCAGGGTCAGCACCAGCGGCAGCAGCGCCGCGTGGTGCGAACGGTCCCACCCGATCACCGCCATACCCGCCATGGCCACCGCGATCCCCGCCAGCTGAATGCCGCGCAGCCGCTCCCGCAGGAACACCGCGCCCAGCAGCACCGTGAACGGCGCGGACGACTGCAGCACCAGCGAGGACAGGCCCGTCGGCATCCCCGCCCGCATGGCGGTGAACAGAAACGCGAACTGCAGAATCCCGAACCCGATCCCGTACAGCAGCAACCACTTCCACGGCGCCCCGGGCCGCGGCACGAACAGCAGCACCGGAATCGCGATCACCGCGAACCGCAGCCCCGCGAAGAAGAACGGCGGGAAATGCTCCAGCCCCACGTGGATGGCCAGGAAGTTCAACCCCCACAGCACCACGACGGTGAGCCCGAGCAGTCGATCGCGATTGGTCATGCCGAAAATCTTGCTGACGCTAATAGATAAGAACAATCGAATAATTCTGCAGCAACAATGTAGTACTACTTAACTATGCCCCAGCCCGACCCACCCCGCTCCGTCCCACCCCCACGCCGCATCCCCCGCGACACCCGCGCCGATGCCACCCCGGACGCCCCGGCGACCGCAGCCCAACCCGGCCGCGCCCCTACGCGGGCGCGACGCGTCAAACCGGGCCCTCCCGACGCGGCCCCGGTCCACGAGGGCGGCCGAGGCACGGGCGACGCCGCGGAGGTCCGCGCGGCGCAGCTCGAGGGGTCCGGCGTGGCACGGCCCGAGGGGCCGCTCATGTCACTCGAAAGACTGCGGGTGCTACGAGAATTGGCCGATCGCGGGACGGTTGCCGCGGTGGCGGAGGCGTTGTCCATGACGCCGTCGGCGGTGTCGCAGCAGTTGAAGGTGCTGGCGCGGGAGGCGGGGGTGGCGCTGCTGGAGCCGGATGGGCGGCGGGTGCGGCTGACCGATGCGGGGCGGGCGCTGGTGGTGCGGGCCGATGAGGTGCTCGAGGCCATGGAACGGGCGGTCAGCGAGATGGCGGAGTATCGCGGGTCGCCGCGCGGGCGGGTGCGGGTGGCCTTGTTCCCGTCGGGGGCGGCGCTGCTGCTGCCGCATGTGCTGGCCGAGCTGGCGGACAGCGGGGTGGAGATGGTGGCGCGCGACGAGGACGTGCCGCCCAGCGAGGTGCCGCGTTTGCTGGCCGATTACGACGTGGTGCTCACCCATCGCGACGAGCGGGCGCCCTCGCTCAGCGGGCCGCGGGTGTCCTCGCGGGTGCTCATGCGCGAGCCGATCGACGTGGTGGTCGCGCCCGATCACCGGCTGGCCCGGCAGGGCGCGGTGGTTCCGGCGGAGCTGTCCGACGAGACCTGGATCAGCGTCCGCACCGGCTTCCCGGTCGACGACGTGCTGCGCTCGATCGCGACTGTCACCGGCGTGCAGCCGCGAATCGCGCAGCGGCTCAACGAGTTCAGCGTCATCGAGGCGCTGGTGGCCACCGGCTACGGCGTCGCCCTCATGCCCCGCCACGCGGTCCGTCACCCCGACCTGGTCATGCTCCGCCTGGCCGGCGTCCGCGCCGCCCGCGTCTACGACCTGGCCACCCGCCCGCATGCCGACAAGCGCCCGGCCGTCGCCATGGTCATCGCCGCGTTCCAGGCCGCGGCCCGCCGCGCCACCGGGACCGAATAGCCCGGCCACACCGCGCGACCGGGAATCGGAAATCAGCGGTTGACTTGGAGCGCACTCCAGGTCCTACCTTTGCGGCATGAGCATTCGACTCGGGTATCAGATGCCGAACTTCAGCTACGGGGTCGCGCCGCGGGACCTGTTCCCGGCGGTGGTGGCACAGGCACGGGAGGCCGAGGCGGCCGGCTTCGACGCGGCCTTCGTCATGGACCACTTCTACCAGTTGCCGCTGCTCGGCGCGCCCGAGGAGCCCATGCTGGAGGCGTACAGCGCGCTGTCCGGCCTGGCCGCCTCGACCGAGCGAATCCAGTTGTCCGCCTTGGTGACCGGCAACACCTACCGTAATCCGGCGCTCACCGCCAAGACCGTCACCACCCTGGACGTGGTGAGCCGCGGCCGGGCCGTGCTGGGCATCGGCGCGGGCTGGTTCGAGCTCGAGCACCAGGCCTACGGCTTCGACTTCGGCACCTTCACCGAGCGGTTCGAGAAGCTCGAGGAGGCCCTCGAGATCATCACCCCGATGCTGCGCGGGCAGCACTCCGCCTTCGACGGCAAGTGGTACCGCACGAACAACGCCATGAACGAGCCGCGCGTGCGTGACGACCTGCCGATCCTGCTCGGCGGCGGCGGCGAGAAGAAGACCTTCGGCCTGGCCGCCCGCTTCGCCGACCACCTCAACATCATCTGCAATGCCTCGGAGATCCCGCGCAAGCTCGAGGCCCTGCACGCGCGCCTGGACGAGGCGGGCCGCGACCCGAAGACCCTGGAGACCAGCTTCCTGGCGTTCGTCATCGTGGACGAGGACGGCGACCGCGCCCGCAAGACCCAGGCCGAGATGCTCGCCCGCATCGGCATCACCGATCTGGGCGCACTGCCCAACGAGGCGCTGCGCAACACCCCGGCGGACCGCCAGTTCGTCGGCACCCCGGATCAGGTCGCCGAGCAGATCCAGTCCCGGGTGCTCGACCAGGGCATCGACGGCATCATCGTGAACATGGTCACCAACGGCCACGAGGCCGGCGCGGTCGAACTCGCCGGTCGCGCCCTGGCTCCCCTGGTCCGGGGCTGACCCGCTCCCCTTTCCGAGGCCGACTCATAGGAAATGCCCCGCGGTTCAATTGAACTGCGGGGCATTTCGTCGTTCGATACCGGATCAGCCTTGCGGCCGGAAACCGTCACCCTGCGGATAGCCGCCGTCACCCTGCGGCGGGTAACCGCCGCCCTGCTGCGGCGCGAATCCGCCCTGCGGGGGCTGCTGGAAGCCGCCCTGCGGCGGGAACCCTTGCTGCGCAGCCTGATAGCCGAAATCGTCGGCCACCATGGCGGCCAGTTCCAGCAGGGCCCGCCGCGTCGGCTTGCCGACCAGTTCGAGGTCGATCTCCGCGCCCTCGGCCAGGTGGTCGTCGAACGGGACGACCTGCACCGCGCGGGTGCGGTCCAGGAACAGCTTGCGCAGCTGGTCCAGGTCCACCGTGGAGGAACCCTTGCGAGAGGCGTTGACCACCACCACGGTTCGCTCCACCAGCTTGTGGTAGCCGTGGTGGTCGAGCCAGTCCAGGGTGGCCGAGGCACTGCGCGCGCCGTCGATGGCCGGGGAGGTCACCAGCACCAGCGAGCTGGCCATATCCAGCACGCCGGACATGGCCGAGTGCATCAGGCCGGTGCCGCAGTCGGTGAGGATGATGTTGTAGAACTGCTGCAGGATGCCGATGGCCTTGCGGTAGTCCGCCTCGGAGAACGCCTCCGACACCGCCGGATCCTGTTCACTGGCAAGCACTTCCAGTCGGCTCGGCGCCTGCGAGGTGTGAGCGCGCACATCCGAATACCGCGAGATGTGCCCGTCCTCCAACAGGTTTCGCACCGTGGAGCGGGTCTGCCGGGGCACGCGGTGCGCCAGCGTTCCGAGGTCCGGGTTGGCGTCGATGGCGATCACCCGGTCACCGCGCAACGAGGCGAAGGTGGAGCCCAGACCGACCGTGGTGGTGGTCTTTCCGACGCCGCCCTTGAGCGACAGGATCGCGATCCGGTAGTCCCCGCGGACCGGCTGGTTCACCCGGTCCACCAGCTGCCGATACACCACATCCGCGGCCGACTCGCCCGGGTTGATGGCACCGCCGGACGCCTTGTGCACGGCCCGCCGCCACCCGCTGCGCGGCGCCCGCTTGGCCCGCTTCAACAGGTTCAGATCATTGACCGAATGCCCCGGGGGCATCGGCTGCTGCCCGAACTGCTGCCCGAAACCACCCTGCTGCTGCGGAAAACCCTGCTGCGGCTGCGGATTCCAGCCGGGCTGGAAACCCACCTGGGGCTGCGGCTGGGATAGCTGGGTCTGCGGCGGCGCGGCCGGGGGCGGCGACCAGCTGTAGATCGGCCCGCCCGGTTGATCATTGGACGGCGCGAACTGCCCCGGCTGGCCCGGACCACCGAAATGTCCCGGCTCCCCGGGCTTCTCACCGTTACCCGGCACGCCCGGCGGCTCGGCGAACACCCGGCGCACCATGCCGTCGCTGCCGATCTCCTGCCGGATCTCGCCGTAGGGCGTCTGATCGCGCACCTCGCCCAGCGGTGCACCGGGCGGCGGAAAACCGCCCGGCACACCAGGATTCGGCGGCGGCGCGAACTGCCCGGCATCCGGCGGCGGGAACGCGCCGGCGGGCGGGAAGCCCGGCTGTCCGTACGGTCCGGGACCGCCCGGCGCGAACGGATTGTGGCCATCGCCCGCGAACGGATTGTGGCCGTCCGGCGCACCGTAGGGCCCCGGGAAGGGGGCGTTGGGCGGTGCGAAGGGGTTGGGCCCCTCACCCGGGTGAGGCAGGGCCTGGTCGATCGAATCCGGCACCGGCGGGAAGAATCCGGCCACCTGCTCCTCGGAATCGCTCGCCGCGCCGTTGTTCTCGGCCAGTCCGTCGGCCTTCACCGCGTCCTGCTCGGCCTCGACATCGGCCACCTCGACGGCGTCGTCGGTAACCCCCTTGCCCTGCACAGGCTTCGAGGTCGAATTCTGATCTTTCGTGGTCACGTGTCCCCCATCTGCTCGACGGCTCGAACAGAGAGCTCGGCGCTAATGCGTCCCAACGCTAGCATTGTTGACCCGTCCGGACGCGGCGAGGCAGAGCCGCCTCCCCGCAGCTTCGGCGCCCGGCCGAGTGCCGTTATCTCTCCTGCATGCGTGCCTACGTCGGGTGCCGAACCGATTCTGGACGTACCCGGTGAGTTACCCCGATCCTCGCGAAATCAGTCGTCACGTTCGCGAGGATCGGGAACAATCCCTCAGGCCCTACGGGCAGCGCGATTGACCGCGGAGACGACCGCGCGCAGCGAGGCGGTCGTGATGGAGGTGGCGATGCCGACACCCCAGGTGACCTGATCGCCGATGGCGCATTCGACATAGGCGGCGGCCTGGGCGTCGTCGCCGGAGGACATGGCGTGCTCGCTGTAGTCCAGCACGCGCACGTCGTAGTCGATGGTGGCCAGCGCGTCGACGAACGCGGCCAGCGGGCCATTGCCCTCACCGGAGACGGCGTGCTCGACGCCGCCCACCTTGACCACGGCCTCGATGTGGTCGACGCCGCCGTCGGTCTCGGCGGCGGTGACCTTCTGGCGCATGCGCTCCAGCGGCAGGATCGGGGTCAGGTACTCCTCGGAGAAGACGTCCCACATCTCCTTCGGGGTCACCTCGCCGCCCTCGCCGTCGGTGATCTTCTGCACGGCCTGCGAGAACTCGATCTGCAGCCGGCGCGGCAGCACCAGCCCGTGATCGGTCTTCATGATGTAGGCCACGCCGCCCTTGCCGGACTGCGAGTTCACCCGGATCACGGCCTCGTAGGTGCGGCCGACGTCCTTCGGGTCGATGGGCAGGTACGGGACCTCCCACACGATGTCGTCCACGTCGGCGCCCTGCGCGTCGGCGGCGGCCTTCATGGCGTCCAGGCCCTTGTTGATGGCGTCCTGGTGCGAGCCGGAGAAGGCCGTGTAGACCAGGTCGCCGCCGTAGGGGTGGCGCTCGGCGACGGGCAGCTGGTTGCAGTACTCGACCGTGCGGCGGATCTCGTCGATGTTGGAGAAGTCGATCTGCGGGTCGATGCCGCGCGAGAACATGTTCATGCCCAGCGTCACCAGGCAGACATTGCCGGTGCGCTCGCCATTGCCGAACAGGCAGCCCTCGATGCGGTCGGCGCCGGCCTGGTAGCCCAGTTCCGCGGCGGCCACGGCGGTGCCGCGGTCGTTGTGCGGGTGCAGCGACAGCACGATGGAGTCGCGGCGGGCCAGGTTGCGGTGCATCCACTCGATGGAGTCGGCGTAGACGTTGGGCGTCGCCATCTCCACGGTCGCCGGCAGGTTGATGATCAGCGGCTTCTGCGGGGTCGGCGCGATGATCTCGGAGACCGCGTCGCACACCTCGCGGGCGTAGTCCAGCTCGGTGCCGGTGTAGGACTCCGGGCTGTACTCGTAGCGCCAGTTGGTGTCCGGGTAGCGCTTCTCGACCTCCAGGCACAGCTTGGCGGCGTCGGTGGCGATCTTCTTGACGGCGTCGCGGTCGGCACGGAAGACCACACGGCGCTGCAGGATCGAGGTCGAGTTGTAGAAGTGCACGATCACATTGGCGGCGCCGGCGCAGGCCTCGAAGGTGCGCTCGATCAGCTCGGGCCGGGACTGGGTCAGCACCTGGATGGTGACATCGGCCGGAATCGCGCCGTCGTCGATGATCTCGCGGACGAAGTCGAAGTCGGTCTGCGAGGCGGACGGGAAGCCGACCTCGATCTCCTTGTAGCCCATGCGCACCAGCAGGTCGAACATGCGACGCTTGCGGGCGGGGCTCATCGGGTCGATCAGCGCCTGGTTGCCGTCGCGCAGGTCCACCGCACACCAGCCGGGCGCGCGGTCGATGATCTTGTCCGGCCAGGTGCGGTCGGGAAGGGTGACCGGCTCGACCTCCTCGGCGAAGGGCCGATACCGGAAGACCGGCATGGAGGAGTTCTTCTGTGTGTTCCAGGCCGGCTGGTCGGCGGGCGCGGGCTTGGACGGCGCGGTGATGGACCGGGTACCGGATACGAAAGCGTCAGCGGCTGACATGGCGATTTATCTCCGAGGGTGTGGCTGGATCCCAGGTATGGGGTAGACCGGCACGGCAGATCCCCGCGACGGGAGCCGGTCCGAATCAGACCCCGTCGCGGCGGCCGAGGAGAAGTGCCCGCTGCATGATGGCGACGAGTTTACAGGGGCGCAATAGATGCCCGGAAGCAGGGGAGGCGGGCGCCACAGCCCGGGCGTGTCACTCATCGGCGGCGATCTGTGCCACATCGACCGACACGGTGATGGTCGATTCCTTGGCATCGGTATAGATGATGCCGCGCAGGGGCGGCACGTCGGCGTAGTCGCGACCCCAGGCGACGGTGACGTAGCGGTCGTCGGCGAACTGGTCGTTGGTGGGGTCGAAGCCGATCCAGTGCCCGGCGGCGCCCGGGAGCCAGACCGCGGCCCAGGCGTGGGTGGCGTCCGCGCCGACCATGCGTTCCTTGCCGGGGGGCGGATCGGTGGACAGGTAGCCCGAGACATAGCGGGCGGCCAGACCCTGGGAGCGCAGGCAGGCGATGCCGAGGCGGGCGAAGTCCTGGCAGACGCCGTGGCGGGCGGCGAAGACGTCGGCAACGCTGGTGCTGACGGTGGTGGAACCGGATTCATAGGCGAAGTCGGTATGGATGCGCGTGGTCAGTTCCCGCAACGCGTCCAGCAGCGGGCGGCCGGGCGGGAAGGATTCGGCGGCATAGGCGGCGACCTCGGGGATGATCTCGGGCGGGGTCAGGTCGAGGGTGAATTCCACGGCGAGCGGGCCGTTTTCGGCGGTCGGGCGGGCCTGCTCCCAGGCCGGCTGCGCGGCGGGCGCGGCGGGCGCGCCGACTTCGACGAGGGATTCGCCGGTCACCTCCAGCCGGCGGTGTTCGGCGGTGACGTGGAAGTAGAGGGTGGTGTTGTCGTAGACGTCGGTGCCGACCGATCGATCCGACGGGAGGGGATCGACGCGAATGTCGTGGGACAGCAACCGCTGTCCCGGAAACTCGCGCGGTGTCAGGTAGGCGCGGCCGTAGGAGCTGCTGACCACGTCCGAGTACAGGTAGACGGTGCGATGCAGCACCCGGTAGCGGCGCATCAGCCCACCACCCGGGCGGAGCCCCACAGCGGCTGGATCTCGCGCGGCACCGACAGCCGGCTCGCCTCGAAGGATTCGGAGAGTTTGCGCAGCCGCAGGTGGACGCCGTCGAGCAGCTCGGCCAACTCGGTACGGCGGCCGTCGGCGACGGTCTCCAGCTCGGCCGGGTCGACGCGGCGCAGCATGCGCTGGGCATCGGCCAGGAGTCGTTGCGGGCGTGAGGATCCGGAGGCCCCGGGCAGCACCGGGAAGTCGGCCTCGAGGCGTTCCAGCTGGTAGGCCAGCGAGCGCGGGTTGTGCCCGTCGAACAGCAGCAGTCCGGCGACGGCGGCGATGCGGACCGAATCACCGTGGCGGCGGCGGTAACTCACCGCGGAGACGGTGGCCTGCAGGACCGCGTCGGTCACCACCCGGCCGACCTCCGGCGGGTAGGCGTCGGTGAGGGCGGCGGTCAGCAGGGCCGACAGCGCCAGCGCACGCTCGATGCGGCGCCCGATGTCCATGACGTGCCACCCCGTGTCCCGCACGGTCGATTCCGCGTCGATGCCGGTCAGCGACAGCAGGGCGGACAGGGCGCGGGAGTGCACGGCCGACAGGGCCGCGCCGCGGTCGCCGCGGACGGCCCGGTACTCCGACAGGGCACGATCGATGGAGCCGAGCACCATCCAGGTGTCGGGTGAGAGCTGATCACGCACGGCGCGTGCGGCTTTCGCGTAGCGCTCCACGGAAAACGCGACCGAGCCGGGAACCTCGCGGTCGACGGTGAGGGAGACCAGGTAGTCGTGGTCGCGGCGGGACGCGCCGGGCAGCGCGATCGGGACGGTCGGCTCGTCGGAGTACTCGCGACGCCGTGGCGGCTGGGATCCGGATCGGGTCCGCGCAGCGGACTGCGCCTCGGGCTGGCGGCGCCTGCGCCGACGTTCCGGCGAATCAGTGTGCACAGCAGTCGGTTTCGGCACGGCAGGCAGCTTCGGCTCGGCCGGGGTCGTGCCGGTCATGCGGGCGAGGGCGGCCATCAGGATGGGCATGGCCTCCGCGCCCTCCAGCCACGGCCGGTAGCGGTAGTCCTGGTGGCGTTCGTGGATGGCGCTGAGCAGGCGCACGGTGACCTCGGCGCGCTCGCCGTAGCGGCCCAGCCAGAACAGGTCGTTGAGCACGCGCGGTGAGCTGACCACGTCCATCGGGGCGACCGCGACGACCCGGCGCTCGCGCTCCTCGGGTACCTCGGCGGTGGCCGCGGGCACCGCCGGGACGGCGGCGGGCGCGGCGCGCACCCAGACGTCCTTGGCGGCGGCCTTCCCCACCATGCCCTCGGGTCCGCCGTGCTGATGCAGCTGCCCCAATCCGCCCGGCATGATGCGGTATCCGACCCGTCCGGCCAGGGAGAACAGGCGGACGGCGACCGGAGCGGCGGCGAGTCCCCCGGAGCCGTCGACCGCGGGGGCGACCGAGAAGCGGGCCGGTTCCTGGCCGACCCACTTCCAGCCCTCGGTCTCGATGCGGGCCCGCCACTGCGCGCGCTGCACGGCGGTGAGGATGGGGCCGAAGACCGTGGTGCCGTCCACGGTGGAGCGCAGGATCAGGCGGTGCAGGTTGGCCGTCAGGTGGGAGCGTTCGGAATCGTCTCCGCCCCAGTAGGATTCGATGCCCGGCAGGGTGAGTTCCTCGTCCAGCAGCCGCCGTGACAGGCGCGGCAGGAACGCGGCCAGCGCCGGATTCTCCAGCAGTCCGCTGCCCAGGGTGTTGACCACGGTGACCGCGCCGCGCCGCAGCACCTCGACCAGGCCCACCACGCCCAGGCGCGAATCCGGCCGCAGGTCCAGGGGATCGGAGAACTCGGCGTCCACACGGCGCAGCACCACGTCGACCCGTTCGAGCGTGCCCAGCGAGCGCATCCACAGCCGGCCGTCGCGCACCACCAGGTCGGCGCTCTCCACCAGCGGGAAGCCCAGCACGGAGGCCAGATACGCCTGATCGAAGGCGGTTTCGGAGTGCACGCCCGGGCTCAGCACCACGACCACCGGGTCCTCGTCGGCGCCCTGCGGCGCGGCCTCGATGAGCATGAGCCGCATGGCCCGCACGAACGGGGTGAGCGGACGCGGGCCGGCCAGCTCGAAGGCCTCGGGAATGGCGGCGGACACCACGCGGCGGTCGGCCAGCGCGTAGCCCGCGCCGGAGGGGGCCTGCGCCCAGTCGGCGAGCACTCGGAAGCCGCCGTCGCTCCAGCGGCTGACATCGCAGGCGTACAGGAACAGCTGATGCCGTCCCGGCAGTGAAATACCGTGCGCGGCACGGACATAGCCGCGGTGCGCGAAGACCACCTGCGGTGGCAGCAGCCCCTCGGTGAGGGTGCGGCGCGGGCCGTACACGTCGGTGAGCACCGCGTCGAGCAGCCGGGAACGTTGCACCACACCGGATTCCAGCGCCGCCCACTCGGTGTCGGAGAGCAGCAGCGGAATCGGGTCCAGCCGCCACGGCGAGGGCGTCGCGGCCCCCTCGGAGCCGGTCAGTTCGGTGTAGGTGATGCCGTCGTCCTCGATCAGCCGCCGGACCCGGCCGTCGATGCGGTGCAGTCCGGCCCGGCCCTGGTCCAGGAAGTCGGCGGACAGGTCGGCCCACAGGCCGCGCAGACGGCCGTCGTGATCGACGAGTTCGTCGTAGAAGCCGCCGGTGGCCAGACCGCAGGCGTCGCGGGCGCCGGTATCGGCCGCGGCAGCACGGTAATTCGCGAACTCCTCGCCGGGTGGCACTGCGTCGAGCACTGTCACCGCTACCACATCCCCGGGTATGCCTATCGATCGCCGACGACGCCCCACACGGCCCGCGCCCGGCGCAGATCGAGTATTCCGGGCGCACCGACGTCTGTTGCCTGTATGGCCATTTTGGCACGCAAATCAGCGATATCCACCGGGCCCGGAGTGTGCCCGGAGGATTCGAATCGCCGATTGCGCCGGGATTGCGCCACCACCGAATTCACCGGCGGCCCGGCATAGAACATGCCGCCCGGATGGCTCACGTGATACGTGCAGCCGCCGCGGGACAGGCCGGTCTGCAGCTCGACCACGTCGAAGACCAGCGGCGCGTCCACCGTGATCGTCGGGTGCAGGGACTCCGGCGGCTGCCACGCCCGATACCGCACGCCCGCGACCTGCACATCCGCCCGCCCGGCCGGGATGAGGGGCAGCGGAAAACCGTTGCAGGTCACCGCATACCGGTCCCGGTCCGCCCCGGTCACCCGGACCTGCAGGCGCTCGACCGAGGAGTCCACGTATCGCGCGGTCCCGGAGGCGGTGGTCTGTTCCCCGAGGGTGTTCCACGGCTCGATCGCCCCGCGCAGTTCCACTTCCATATCCCCGAGTACCACCGTGCCGAAGCGGGGAAAACGGAACTCCGAGAACGGATCCAGCCAGCTGGTGTCGAATTCGATGTCGTGCGCGCGCAGATCGGCCGCCACCTCGGCGATATCGGCCTGCAGGAAATGCGGCAGCAGGTAGCGCCCGTGCAGGTTGGCGCCGTGCCGGAGCAGCGGCGCGGTGTAGGGGTGCTCCCAGAACCGCAACACCAGCGCCCGCACCAGCAGCGACTGCACCATGGCCATGCGGAAGTGCGGCGGCATCTCGAAGCCGCGCAGTTCCACCAGTCCGAGGCGGCCGCGCGCCGAATCCGGGCTGTAGAGCTTGTCGATGCAGAATTCGGCGCGGTGGGTATTGCCGGTGAGGTCGGTGAGCAGGTGGCGCAGCGCGCGATCGACCGCCCAGGGCGGCGCGGCCGGCTGGTCGGGGTCGGCGGCCGCGGCGGCCCGGCTCAGGCGGGCGATCTCGGCGAAGGCGATCTCCAGTTCGTAGAGCGCGTCCTCACGGCCCTCGTCAACGCGGGGCGCCTGGGAGGTCGGGCCGATGAAGCGGCCCGAGAACAGATAGGACAGCGCCGGATGCCGCTGCCAGTAGGTGAGCAGCGACACCAGCAGGTCCGGGCGGCGCAGCAGGGGCGAGCGCGCCGGGGTGCGGCCGCCGAGCGTGATGTGATTGCCGCCGCCGGTGCCGCGATCGGTGCCGTCCACATCGAAGGATTCGGTGCTCAGCCGGGCCAGCCGGGCCTGCTCGTAGAGCGTCTCCAGCAGCCGCGACTGCTCGGCGAAACCGGTGGTGGGCTGGACGTTCACCTCGATCACGCCCGGGTCTGGTGCCAGGGACAAGGTATGCAATCGGCCGTCCACCGGGGCCGGATAACCCTCCAGTACGACCGGCCGGCCGACCGCGGCGACGGCCTCCTCGACCCGGCGCACCAGATCGCAGAACGCGCCGAATTCCTCGACGGGAGGCAGGAATACGAACAGCCGGCCGTCGCGGACCTCGGCGACCAGCGCGGTGATCGGCGCGCGCTCGGCGGACTCCACCACCGCGGGCGGCTCATCCGCGGCCAGCGGCGGGCGCGGCGCGAACGGGTCCGCCTCGGGTCGCGGCGGTGGCGCGTTCCAGGTGACGGACCGCAGCGGCAACCGCAGTCCGGCCGGGGAATCGCCCTCCGTCAAGACGATTCGACCGCGCCGCAACTTCCAGTCGGCGCTCGCCCACCCGGCCTCGTCGTCCCGGCGATAGAGCGACAGCACGTAGGCGGCGGGCTCGCCGACGGCGGCATCCAGCCGAGCCAGCAGCGCGCGGCGCGCCGACAGCGAATCCCCGCCACTGTCCAGATCCTCGCCGGCACCGACCGGATCACCCTGTGGCACAGCGGCCTTGGCGGCCATCCGGAGCAGCGAATCCTCGTAGGCGGGCCGCACCTGACCGTCCGGCAGGCCCAAGCCCCGCGCGATGTGGGCGATCACCGCCCGCGCGGCCCGGACGTCCGAGCGATGCGATTGCGGTTCATCGCCCGGTGCGGTCCGCCGCTGTTCGGTCGCGCCGGGTGTCCACGCGGCGGCCTCACCCACGTCGCCGGCCTGTGGGAGCCAGGGATGCGCGAGCAGGTCGGGGTGCCGCCAGAGCGGTTCGTTGTCGTCGCGCCACAGCATGGCGATTTCCCAGCGCGGCAGGGGTTCTCCCGGATACCACTTGCCCTGGCGGTATTGCACCAGGCCGGTCGGCGCGTAGATGCGGCGCAGGCGCTCGGCCAGGTCGGCGGCGCGTTCGCGCTTGCGCGGGCCGTCGGCCTCGGTGGTCCATTCCGGACCGGTCTGATCGTCGAGGGAGACGAAGGTGGGTTCACCGCCGATGGTCAGGCCGATCCCGGCGGCCTCGGTCCGGGCGTCCACGACCGCGCCCGCGGCGCGGATGCGCTCCCACTGGGAATCGGTGTAGGGCAGGGTGACTCGCGGATCCTCGTGGATCCGGCGCACGGTATTGGAGAAGTCGAGGCTGGCCGCGACCGGGTCGGTGGATCCGGTGATCGGCGCCGACGAGACCGGATGCGGGGTGGCGGCCAACGGGATGTGGCCCTCCCCGGCGAACAGGCCGGAGGTGGGGTCCAGGCCCACCCAGCCCGCGCCGGGCAGGTACACCTCGGTCCAGGCGTGCAGGTCGGTGAAATCGGCGAGCGGCCCGGAGGGTCCGTCCAGAGACGGTACGTCCTGGGCCAATTGGATGAGATACCCGGAGACGAAGCGGGCGGCCAGCCCGAATTCCCGCAGGATGGACACCAGCAGCCACGCCGAATCCCGGCACGAGCCGAGGGCGGCGCGCAGCGTGTGATCAGGCGACTGCACGCCCGGCTCCATCCGGACGGTGTAGGCGACATCGTGGCGCAACGCCTGATTCACCGCGATCAGGAAGTCGATGGTGCGCGGCCGATCCGCGGGCGTGTGGCGGCGCACCCAGTCCCGTACCGAAGCGCCGGGCCCGGAACCGGATTCGCCCTCGTCCACCGGCCGCAGATAGGGCTCGAGGTCCACGGACAACTGCGGCGAGTAACCGAACGGGAAATGCTCGGCATGCTCCTCGACGAAGAAATCGAAGGGATTGATGGCGTCCATATCGGCGATCAGCCCGACCACGATCGACAGTTCCGGCGTGGGCTCGTGGAAGATCAAGCGCGCCAGGAAATTCCCGAACGCGTCCTGCTGCCAGTTCACCCAGTGGTTCCCGGGGCTCACCCGCATCGAGTACGCCTCGATGGCGGTGCGGGTGTGCGGGGCGGGTCGCAGGCGGACCACGTGCGGATGGACGCGCACGGGATGGTCGAAGGAATAGGTGGTGCGATGTTCGAGGGAAACCTTGATCCCCATCTGTCCAGTTCACCATGCGAAGGCCGGGGCACGCTGGAGTTTTTCCGACAGTTCGGGCGACACGCGGTGAGCTCCCGCAGATGTCGCACCCGGCCGGGCGGCCGCGCCTGCGCCGCCGCCGTGGCGGAGACCGGGCGGCGGACCCGCGCCGGCCAGCCACTAGCCTGGCCGGGTGAGCTACGACCTCGTTCTACTGCCCTCCGGAGCCGCCGTGTCCCCCGCCGAGGTGGACACGTATCTGACCGCGCAGGACGGCAGACCGGCCGGTGACGCCGTCACCGAGATCGCGGCCGAGCTGGACGGGCGCAATGGCGAACTGCCCGAGGCGGACAGCTTCCTGGGCTCACCCGCCGGCGACGGCGTGCTCGGCGACGCCCTGTTCGTCTCCACCCCCTACGACGCCATCGGCCATGTGCGCGGGCTGCTGTTCGAGCTGGGCACCCCGCACGACTACGCGCTGTGGGACCCGCAGCTGGCCTGGCTGGTGGATCCGGCCGAATCGGTCACCGCCGCCGTCACGCACGGCGGCGCGGGCGAATTCCCGTACCTGACACGGCAACTGGTGGAACTGTGGATTCCGGAGCTGGGACAGCCCGGTCCGTATCTGATCGTGGAAACCGGAGATCAGATCTACATCCAGACCTATCGGCATCAGAACGGGCATTACGACCTGGAATACCGGGACGGGTCCGCCGACAAGCATTTCGCCGCCACCGCGAACGACCCGCGAATTGTGGCCGATCTCATCTGGGGCTGGGCCACCGGAGATCGTTCGGGATTCGCCGCACTGGATTGGCGGCGTCTCACGTTCTGACCCTCGAATAACGGACAGATTTCAATTTCCACTTCCAACCCCCCGGAATGAAGGCTGCGCACGCGCAGGAAAGCTAGCATTTCGCTAATTGCACGCGGTGTTTCCGAGCTTGTACGCATTACTCACCGAGGCGAGGAGCGAAACATGAAGCTACGCCCGTCGAAGCTACGACCGTCGAAGCTACGCCCATCCTTGAAGAACGGGACCTTGCGTAAGGGCTTGGCAGTCGTGGCCGGTTTGGCGGCTACTTTCGCTATCGCCGTGGCATTGCACGCCAGCGGGGCCGGAGCCGATATCCCCAGGAACGTTCAACACATTCCCTGCCCGCAGCCGGCGGCGCTCCCCGCGCCGCCGACCTGGACATAACCAGATCCCGGTACACCACTTACAGGGCGCGACGCCCGGAAAGGGCGCGGCCCAGGGTCAATTCGTCGGCGAATTCCAGATCGCCGCCCATGGGCAGGCCCGAGGCCAGGCGCGTCACGCTCAGTCCCGGGAAATCGCGCAGCATGCGGACCAGATAGGTGGCCGTCGCCTCGCCCTCGGTATTCGGATCGGTGGCAATGATCACCTCGGTGACATCCACACCGTCGTCCTGATTTCCGATGCGGGTCAGCAATTCCCGGATGCGCAACTGGTCCGGTCCGATACCCGACAGCGGGTCGAGCGCACCGCCGAGCACGTGATAGCGCCCGCGGAATTCCCGGGTGCGTTCGATGGCCTGCACATCCTTGGGCTCCTCGACCACGCAGATCATGGTGCGGTCGCGGCGCGGATCGGCGCAGATACGGCACAGTTCACCGTCGGAGACGGTGCCGCAGACGGCGCAGAACCGCACGCCGTCCCGCACCTTCTGCAGGGCCGCCTGCAGCCGGTCGATCTCCGGCGGCTCCACCGAGAGGAGATGAAACGCGATGCGCTGCGCGCTCTTCGGGCCGACGCCGGGCAGCTTGCCCAACTCGTCGATGAGATCCTGAACCGGACCCTCGTACACCTACCCAGCCCCGATCAGAGTCCGGGCAGCGCGCCGCCGCCGAGACCGCCGGCCAGCGGGCCCAGGCGCTCGGCGGCCAGGTTCTGCGCGGTCTCCATGGCGTCGTTGAGCGCGCCGATGATCAGATCCTGCAGCGTGTCCACATCCTCGGGATCGACCACCTTCGGGTCGATGGTCAGCGCCAGCACCTCGCCGGTGGCGCGGATCCGGGCGCGCACCAGGCCACCGCCCGCCTCGCCGTCGACCTCCGACTCCGCGATCTCCTGCTGCGCGGCCATGACGGCCTGCTGCATCTGCTGGGCCTGGGCCATCAACTGCTGGAAATCGAAACCTTCACCGGGCTGCACGGCGCGTCCTTCCTGGGGGATGGTGATCGCTCCCCAGCCTAGTCGGCGACGCGCGCCGCGCTGCTTGACTCTCCCCTCGCTGGAGGGTGTTCGCTAAGGGCATGACGGCAACGGTTCCGATCGGCGAGTTCTCCCGGCTCACCTACCTGACCATCAAGACGCTGCGGTACTACCACGAGATCGACCTGCTGGCCCCGGTCGCGATCGACCCGGGCTCCGGCTACCGGTTCTATTCGACCGAGCAGGTGGACCAGGCGCACCTGATCAAGCGGCTGCGCGAGCTGAACATGCCGTTGCCGGAGATCAAGGCGGTGATGGCCGCCCCGGATCAGGCGGCGCGGGACGCGGCCATCCGGGCGCATCTCGAGCGGATGGAGGCCGAGCTGGTGCGCACCCGCGACGTGGTGGCCTCGCTCCGGGCGCTGCTGCTGCCGTCGACCGGGATCAGCGTCGAATACCGTTCCGTCGCAAGCTATCCGGCGCTGGCCATGACGGCGGAGGTGGCGCGCGAGGACTGCGATGCGTGGTGTGAGCACAGCTACGGAACCATGTACGCGCAACTGGCCGCCGCGAACCTCGCACCCGCCGGACCGGGCGGCGCCACCTACGCGCCGGAGTTCTTCGAATACGACCGTGGCGAAGTCGTCACCTTCGTGCCCATCGACGAGCGGCACCGGGACCGTGTCGACGCCGGGACCGTCCTCGACCTGCCCGCCCGCCGGTTCGCCATCGCCGTCCACGCGGGCCCGTTCACCGAATTCGACCGCACTTATGGCGCGCTGGGCAGCCATGTGGCCGAACACGACACCGCGCTCGCCGAACCCGTGCGCGAGATCTACCTGGTCGGGCCCGGTGACGCCGAGCCCGCCGACTACCGCACCGAAGTCTGCTGGCCCATCGGCCGGCTCTGAAGAAGGAGAGAATCCATGGCACTGTCCCTCGGCAATGTCGTTTTCGACTGCCACGACGCCGCCGCGCTCGCGGGCTTCTACGCGCAGCTGCTGGACCGCCCGGTCGACGAGGGCGCGAACGAGCATTTCGCGACCATCGACAACGCCGCCGCCACCCCGACGTTCATGTTCGTCCAGGTGCCGGACAAGAACCCGGGCAAGAACGTCGTGCACGTCGACCTGACTGCTGGCAGCGCCCTGCCCACCGAGGTCGAGCGCGCGGTTGCCCTCGGGGCCAAACATCTCGCGGACTTCGACGAATACGGCGTGAAGTGGGCGACGCTGGCGGACCCGGAGGGCAACCTCTTCGATATCGGCGGCGAGGGCTGACCCCCGCTCGCTAGGCGAGCTCGCGCTTCAGGTTCTCGAGCACCTCGGCCTGGATCTTCTTCAGGCCGAGCGGCGCGAAGATGCCCTCGAAGATGCCGCCGATGCCGCCCGCACCCTTCCAGGTGGTGCGCACGGTGACCAGCGAGCCGGTGCCCGAGGGGGTCACGGTCCAGGCGGTGACCATGGAGGAGTTCGAATCCCGTTCCGTCACCATGGAATCGGAGACCGAGATGGCGGCGCGCACATTGCGGGAGCGCTTCTCGGTGGCCTGCAGTGTCCACTCGGCGACGGTGCCGGCGCCCTGGCCGCCCTCGACCACCTTGTAGTCGCGGTAGTGCGCGGAGAGGATCTTGGGCCGCACTGTCTCGTAATCGGCGATCGCGTCGAGGGTGCGCTTCGGATCTGCTGCGACGACGATCGAACTGGAGGCGCTGACCTGTCCCACCATGTGCTCCTTAGTGATTGCGCGGGCCGACCGGCACTCTGCCCTGTTACCGCTCGGTCATGTTACGCCGCATCCGGGTGCGCCGGTTCGCTGCGCGGTGTCGGGTCGGCCACCTATCCTGGGTGCACTACTGCGGGGGAGGACGCGGTGATGACGCGGTTCGTGACCTGGATCCGGCTCAATATCGACGGTGTCGTGACGCTGGTCGTGGCGGCCACGGCCATTGTGGTCGAGGCCTTCGACAAGTTCGCCAATCTGAACGCGGTGAGCGGCGCGACGCTGCTCGTGCTGAGCCTGCTCGCGCTCACCCTGCTGCGCGACCGCAATCGGACCTCCCGGCTGGTCCGGGAACTGGCGGCGGTCCGGCTGCTGCACGGCGCGGAGATCGATCAGGCGCACGCGCAGGCCCGGCGGGACACCGACAACTGGATCTACAAGGGCGGCACCGGAACCTACCTGCGCGCGGTGACACTGCCGTATTTCCCCGGGCGGGCGCGGGACGAGAGCCACCTGCTGAATCTCCGGGTGGAGGTCCTGGACCCGGGCAATGAGCAGCTGTGCCTGGCGGACGCGCAGTACCGCAATTCGCTCCAGCCGCAGGGCGATGCCAGCGGGCGACCGTGGACGGCCGACCGCATTCGCAAGCAGTCCTACGCCACGGCGCTGGCCTGCGCCTGGTATCGGCAGCAGTCGGAGTTCCTGACCATCGAACTCGGGCTGTCGTCGACGCTGTCGACCTACCGCTGGGACATGTCGGACAGGAACCGGCGCATGGGGACCCGTACCGCGTGGGTGCGGCAGAACTCCAGGCACAGCAGTGTGGCCAGGGAGGCCCACGGGGTGATCACCGGGCCCGCGTTGGTGCCGATCAGCAAGGCCAGCAACTGGTTCCGCTCACCCGGGGAGATCACGGCCTCGCCCGCGGTGTAGGCGGGCAGGTTGTTGACAACATTGGACAGCGCCGCGCCCGCACCGGCGGCCCGGAACACGCTGGGACCGCTGGAGTCCTGCCCGATCAGATGATCCATCACCGTGACGGTGGGCAATGCCGGGCGGCTGCGGGTGTTCGATATCGACGCCGCCACCGCGGAACGCGAGATCACCGTCGACTCTGCCCCGGTGTGGGCCATCGCCTACGACCCGACCGCCCGCTACATCGCCACCGCCAATGACGACGACACCGTCACCCTGTGGACCCGCGAGACCGGCGGCGAGCACGCCGTCTGCGCCGAGCATCGCGGCCGGGTGCGCTCGATCGCCTTCGACGCGGCGGGCGCGACCATGGCCACCGGCTGCGACGACGGCCAGGTCCGGCTCTGGGACGTGGCGTCCGGGGAGCTGCTGGAAACGCTGTCGGACCCGGTCCGCGACGGTGCGAGCGGCCACCGGGTCTACGGGGTGGTCTTCCACGGCGAGCGGCTGGCCAGCATCTCCTGGGACGGCACGGTGCGGATCTGGAGTCTGACCGGCGGTCCCCCGCTGCACCGGCTGGACCTGCACCGCGGGCGGCTGTGGTGCGTGGCGGTGGATCCGGTGTCGGGCACGCTGGCCACGGCGGGCGACGATCTGGTCATCAACCTGTGGGACATCACCGGCGGCCGGCACCTGCACACCCTCTACGGCCATCGGAACCGGGTGCGGTCCTTGGCTTTCGCCCCGTCGGGCCGGCTGCTGGCCAGCGCCGGGAACGACGGTTCGATCATGCTGTGGTCGCTGACGGATCCGGCCGCGGCTCCGCAGCCGCGCGGCACCCTGCTCGGGCTGCCCGAGGGCTGGGTGGCCTTCACACCGGACGGCCGCTACAAGACCGAGGGCCTGACGGCGGGCCAGTTCTGGCACGTGATCGGATTGTGCCGTTTCGAGGCGGGCGAACTGGATCCGTATCTGCCGCAGATCCGGCAGATGGAGCTCGACGACCCGCTGTAAAGGGCTCGGCCGCACCGTAACCCAATTGTTAGCTGAAGTAACAATCATCACGCCGGCGACGGGAATACCCTCGCTACACGGCAGGTCGCACCCGCCGACACGCATGCAAACTGTGTGTGAAAACCCGCCCCGCCGGTGCTCCCCTGCTGGCCGTACCGGTCGGTGCACGCTAGGTTTCCGAAGGTGGCAGTGAGTCTGTTGGGGAAGGCCGGCCGCGCACCGGCCGCACACGAATCAGGTTTCGCCGCGCATCGGGCCGGAGTCGATCGCCTCCTGGCCTCGTACCGCGCCATCCCGCCGGATGCGAACGTACGGCTGGCCAAGAAGACGTCCAACCTCTTCCGGGCCCGGGCGCGCAGCACCGCGCCCGGCCTCGATGTCTCCGGATTGACGCAGGTCATCGCAGTGGACCCGGCGGCCCGCACGGCCGACGTGGCCGGCATGACCACCTACGAGGACCTGGTCGCCACCACCCTGCGCTACGGGCTGGCCCCGTTCGTGGTGCCGCAGCTGAAGACCATCACCCTGGGCGGCGCGGTCACCGGACTGGGCATCGAGTCCACCTCGTTCCGCAACGGTCTCCCGCACGAATCCCTGCTCGAGATCGACGTGCTGACCGGCGCCGGTGAGATCGTCACCGCCACCCGGGACGGCGAACACGCGGATCTGTTCCGCGGATTCCCGAATTCCTACGGCACGCTGGGGTACTCGACCCGGCTGAAGATAGAACTCGAACCGGTGCTGCCCTACGTGGCATTGCGGCACATACGGTTCCACGATCTGCGGGAGCTGGAGGCGACGATGACACAGATCATCGCGGACCGCTCCCACGACGGCGAACCGGTCGACTACCTCGACGGCGTGGTCTTCACCGCGGACGAGAGCTACCTGATCCTGGGCCGCCAGACCGACGAGCCCGGCCCGGTCAGCGACTACACCGGCATGGACATCTACTACCGATCCATCCAGCACGATTCGGCGCGGCCCAAGCGCGACCGGCTGACCATCCACGACTACCTGTGGCGCTGGGACACCGACTGGTTCTGGTGCTCACGGGCATTCGGGGCGCAGAACCCGCGGATCCGGCGCTTCTGGCCCCAGCAGTACCGGCGCTCCAGCTTCTACTGGAAGCTGATCGCGCTGGATCACCGGTACGCGATCGGCGACAAGATCGAGGCGCGGCACGGGAATCCGCCGCGCGAACGGGTGGTGCAGGACATCGAGGTGCCCATCGAGCACATCGCGGATTTCATGGAGTGGTTCCTGCGCGAGATCCCCATCGAGCCGATCTGGTTGTGCCCCCTGCGCTTGCGCGACAACCCCGCGGAAGCGCAGGACGCAGCCGAACGCCCCTGGCCGCTCTATCCGCTGGAGCCCGGCCGCACCTATGTCAATGTCGGTTTCTGGTCGGCCGTGCCGACCGTGCCGGGACAGCCCGACGGCGCGGCCAACCGTGCCATCGAGCGCAAGGTGTCCGAACTGGACGGTCACAAATCCCTGTATTCGGACTCCTACTACGGCCAGGATGAATTCGCCTCCCTCTACTACGGCGGCGATACGTACTCCACCCTCAAGAAACGCTACGACCCGGATTCTCGTCTGCTGGATCTGTATTCGAAGGCGGTGCAACGCAAATGACCACGTACAAGGACCGTTCCGACGTATTCGCCGAGCTGGGAACCAAACTCAGCATTGCCGAGATCTTCGAGACCCTCCTCGACGGCCCGGTGCCGATCCGCCTGACCTGTTACGACGGCAGTAGCGCCGGACCGGAGGACTCGGAGTTCGGCCTCGAGATCACCACCCCGCGCGGCGTCAACTTCATCGCCACCGCGCCCGGCGACCTGGGCATGGCCCGCGCCTACATCTCCGGCGACCTGATCGCCCACGGCGTCGAACCCGGCGACCCCTACGAGCTGCTGAAGGCCATGGCGGGCATGAAGTTCCGCCGCCCCACCGCCCTGCAGCTGGTGGTCATCGCCCGCTCGCTGGGCTGGGAACTGCTCAAGCCGGTGCCCCCGCCGCCGCAGGAGGCCATGCCGCGCTGGCGGCGCATCGCGCTGGAAGGCCTGCGGCACAGCAAGATTCGTGACGCCGAGGCCATCCACCACCACTACGACGTCTCCAACACGTTCTACGAGTACGTGCTGGGCCCGTCCATGACCTACACCTGCGCGGCCTACGAGGACCCGGCCTGGACGCTGGAGCAGGCCCAGGAGAACAAGTACCGCTTGGTCTTCGAAAAGCTGAACCTGAAGCCCGGCGACCGGCTGCTCGACATCGGCTGCGGCTGGGGCGGCATGGTGCGCTACGCCGCCAAGCGCGGCGTGCGGGTCATCGGCGCCACCCTGTCGGCCGAGCAGGCCGAGTGGGCGCAGGCCAAGATCGCCGAGGAGGGCCTGTCCGACCTCGCCGAGGTGCGCCACAGCGACTATCGCGACGTGCGCGAGGGCGAGTTCGACGCGGTCTCCTCCATCGGGCTCACCGAGCACATCGGCGTGCACAACTACCCCGCCTACTTCGAATTCATCAAGTCGAAGCTGAAGGTCGGCGGCCTGTTCCTGAACCACTCCATCACCCGGCCGGACAACACCCGCATCACCAAGGCGGGCGACTTCATCGACCGCTACGTCTTCCCCGACGGCGAACTGGCCGGCTCCGGCCGCATCATCTCCGAGGTCCAGAACGTCGGCCTCGAGGTGCTGCACGAGGAGAACCTGCGCCGGCACTACGCCCTCACCCTCGCCGAATGGTGCGACAACCTGGTGAAGAACTGGGATGCCGCCGTCGAGGAGGTCGGCGAGGGCACGGCCAAGGTGTGGGGGCTCTACATGGCCGGCTGTCAGCTCGGCTTCGAGCGCAATGTGGTGCAGCTGCACCAGATCCTGGGCGTCAAGCTGGGCGCGGACCAGGCCTGGACCGTACCGCTGCGCCCCTGGTGGAAGGCGTAGGAACCCTCGTAAGACGAAGCAGGCGTGCGGCTTTCGCCGCACGCGTGCTTTCGTTTCTACGAAGATAGGCCCGCCACCGGAATTCCCAGCCGCGCGGTCATCCACGGGAATGACGAGGTGAAGGCCGCCGCCGCGAACTGCCAGGTGTGCCCGCCCTCGGTGGTGTGCACCGTGCAGTTGATATTGACCTGCTGCCCCTGGGCACAGAGCGCCTCGGCCGCGCCGACCTCGCCGGTGTCGTAGACGCCGTCCTTGCCGCCCATGCCGACCTTGCTCTCGTCGATCGACTGCTGCATGTAGGCCTTCACCTTGGGATCGGAGGCCATCTTCTTCTGCCACGCGGGCGGCGTCAGATCGTCGAACAGGCCGACGGTATCGGCATACGGGCCGTGCTTCTGCATCACGGTCGTGGGATCGAAGGCCGCCCAGGCCTGCTCGCTGCCGCCGAAGAGCCGCTTGACGGTCTGCTCCCTGTTGCCCGCGGCCGGACCGAGATCGCCCGCGATATCCACGAAGGTGCCGAACAGTTCCGGATGCATGGTCGCCAGATCCACCGCGCAGGTCCCGCCCATGGACCACCCGACGATCCCCCACTTTGCGGGATCCGCGGACGCGCCGAAGGTCGATTCCACATAGGCGGGAACATCATTGGTGAGGTGGTCGGCCGCGTCGCCGCGCGGGCCGTTCACGCACTCGGTGTCGTTGTTGAAGCTGCCACCGGAATCGACGAACACCAGGATCGGCGTCCGGCCGTTGTTGGACTTCGCGAAATCGTCCACGCTGGGCATGATCTGACCGCTGCGCACCCAGTCCGCGGGGGTGTTGAACTCGCCGCCGATCATCATGACCACCGGCAGGGTGGGCGGCTTGTCGCCCTGGAACCAGGCCGGCGGCAGGTACACGTATTCGGTGCGGTGATTGAAGTGGCTACCCGATTCCGGAATGTCCACCGGCACGATCCGCCCGGTTCCCACATTCGTGTTCCGCAGCGACGCCAGCGAATCCAGGCTGGTCTGATGTGGCAGGGGTTCCGCCGTCATGGCAGCCCACGCCGCGTTCGCGGTCGGGTAGTACCCCACCCACTGATTCAGCACGACACCCACGTTCAGCAGCGCCGCCGGCACCGCCAGCACGGCTACGACCCGCTGCCACCAGCCACCGGTTCGGATGCCGACCACGGCGGCGGCGAGCGCCGCCCCCGCCAGGCCGATCGCGACCCACAGCAGCACCGGCGCCGGATCCGACGCCAGCCCCTCGTCATTGGTGTACATCCAGGAGGCCCACACCACCCCGAGCGCGAACACCACGCAGACCGGCACCCACAGCAGCCACCACCGGCGGGTGAATCGCGCGAACGCCACCACCAGCAGGAAGATTGCGACGAAGGTGATCACCTGGGGTAGCCAGCCGTGCAGCAATGAAACCCCGTGGTGGAAGCCGCCCCCGAACCCGGTCTGGGTCTGTGCGGGCAACTGCGGTGCCGGAGGCACGGCGGGCGGGGACTGCAGCATCGTCGTCACAGGCACGTCGGCGATTCTCGACACCATTCCTCGAGAAACCCTGTGAATAGGCTGCATGAAGCCTGGACACTGGGCGAGCTCGCCCGAATTCGCCGGTCGTACCGCCGAATCCGCTGTTCAGAGCAGCGAATCGAGAAATCGGCGGGGCAGCTCCGGCGCCTCGGTATCGGCGTCCAGCGGCATCTCGTGGCGCATGGTGCGCAGGATGTTCACCACGCCCGGCCCGGCATCGAGCAGCGGCCGGGACCAGCCCAGCCCGGCGCAGCGGACCACCACCGGGGTGAGCACCGCGATGGACTCCCCGAGCCAGCCGGAGACCGACAGGCATTCGGCCAGCAGCAGCGCCGCGTCGAGTTCGGCGCGCGGCCGGTGCTGTTCGCGGATGCGCGAATACAGGGCGCGGGCGCGCTTGACCGCGGTGTCGTCGGTGCCGAGCGGGGCCAGGTCGTCGGTGGCGCGGTCCTCGCCGCGGTAGTGCCGGGCCAGCAGGGCACGGATGGTGGCGATCTCCTCCGCCTCGGCGGCCAGCGCCGCCGCGCCGGTGGCGTGCCGCAGCGCGCGGGCCATCGGATCGGTGACCAGGCCCGCGGTCAGCGCATCGGCGGGCAGGCCCAGCCGCAGGCGCTCGGCCCGGACCTGGGCGGCCAGGCGGGTGAGCCGGCGGTCGGCCGCGATGCGCGCGCCCTCGTCCAGGCGCGCCGCGGCGGTCTGCAGGTCACCGCGGACCGCCTTCACCCGGGCTCCGCTCACGAAGATGGTGACCAGGAAGTCCACCGGGCCGACCCGGGCGGTCAGTTCATGGCTCTGATCCAGTAGCCGCTCGGCGCTGTCGAGGTCACCACGCCGGTAGGCCACCTCGCCCAGCAGCGCGGCCGCCACCCGCGCCGAGTTCGAGCGGGACCCCGCGCGGTCGCGGGCGATCTGCCACGCCTGCTCGAAACACCGGGTGGCGGTGTCGATATCGAGCTGCTCGTAGGCGGCGTCGCCCTGCGCGCACCGGCCGAACACCTCACCCAGCGGATCGGCCGACCGCACGTGATAGGGCGCGGCCCACTCCTGCATGTCCCGGGCGCCCTCGAAGTCGAAGTCGCACAGGCGCACGAAGGAGGCCAGATTCGCGGCCGTCGACACCGTCCACGCCGGGAGGTCGTCGGCCAGCTTCAGGCATTCGGTGATCTTGTCGAGCACACCCTCGGTGCGGTCGCGGGCCACCTGATCGGCCGCGGCCAGCACCGCCGCCTGACAGCGCTGGTTCACCGCCTCGGCGTCGTCGGTGCCACTGCGCGCCAGCATGTTCGACAACCGCCCCAGCGCGGTCCGGGCCGCACCGGACTGCTGCAGGTTCACATTGGCCCGGGCCAGCGCCATCAGCAGCTTGCTACGCGAAGTCACCTGCTGCACCGGCAGTTTCGACACCGTGCCGAACAGGGTCGCCAGCCGGGAGCTGTCGATCAGGTCCATGCCGCCCTTCTCGACCAGGTCCAGCGCGTACTTCAGATCGGTGGCGGCCAGCGCGTGATCGACCGACTGCTTGATCAGATTGTGCTCGGCGAACCAGCGAGAAGCCTTGCCGTGCAACTTCTTCAACTGCCCGGGCTGGGCCCGGTCCAGGCGGGCACGCAGGTGCTCGGCCACCATCGGCTGCATCTGGTACCAGCTCGGATCGTCGGCGAGCCGGTGCACGAACAGTTCCCGCCGCTCGGCCTGATCCAGCAGATCGGCAGCGTCCTTCGCGCCGGACAGCGCCTCGGCCAGCGAGGCATTCACGCGTTCGGGAACCGCTATGGCACTGAGGAATTCGAGCATGCGCGGCTCGATGGTGTCGAGCACGTTCTCGGCGAGGTACTCGCGAATCGCCTTGTTGTCGCCGGAGAGTCCGGTGATCAGCCGGTCCACGTCGTGATCGGCCGACCGCAGCGAGAGCCCCGCCAGCTGGATCGCGGCGGGCCAGCCGTCGGTGGCGGTGTGGATCTGCTCCACCTGTCGCTCGCTCAGTTCCAGCCCCATGCGCTCGACCAGGATCTGCCGGGTCTCCGCCTCGGTCAGCCGCAGCTGACCGGATCCGATCTCCACCAGTTCGTCGGCCACCTGCAGGCGGCTCAGCGGCAGCCCGGCCCGCTCCCGGCTGGTGATGACGAAACGCAGGTCGTGCGAACAGTTGTCGAGCAACGACTCCATCACTCGCTGCGCCCCCGCGTCGGTGATCCGATGCCAGTCGTCCACCACCACGACCACCGGGCTCCCGCTCGCGTGCACCTCGTCGATCAGCGCCGACACCGCGTACGGCACCGCCTCGGCGGGCCGCTCCTCCAGCAGCTGCTCGAGCCCCGCGCCGATCTCCGGCCGCACCTTGCGGATGGCGGCGATGATGTGGGCCAGCAGCCACACCTCGTTGTCGTCGTCGCGGTCGATGCCGATCCAGGCCACCGCCACCCCGCGATCGGTGAGCTCGGCGCACCACTGCGCGGCGAGGGTGCGCTTGCCGAATCCGGCCGGGGCGTGGATCACCGCCAGCCGGCGGCGACCGCCCGCGCGTAGCGGTTCCAGCAGCCGGGGGCGTGGTATCGGCTCACGGGCCGGGGTCGGAGGCAGGAATTTCGTTGCGGCCGTGGGCGGCAGCGTATTGCCGACTGCCCCGAACTCGGTGGTGCCGGAGGCCGCGAACACGGCGCTGGGATTGCCCTGCGGCCGCAGCGTCAGCGAGCGGGTACGCGGGGCGGTGACCACGGTGTGCGTGCGCCGGCGCGAATATGTCCGGGTGGCAGCGGAATCCGTGCCGTCCACCCCGGGCTGTTCACCCTCGAGCAGCGCCATCTCGTCCGGGACCTGCCCGTGCTCGCCCTGCACGGTCCGCAGCAGCTCCCCGAATTCCACGGCGCTGCCGGGCCGATCACGCGGATCCGGCGACATGGCCGCCTCGATGGCCGCCGCCACGTCGGGCGGAATCTCGAGCTCCCGCAGATCCGGCACCGGCTGGCTGGTGATGCGCAGGAACTGCGCCACGATCTTCTCCCCGGCCTGCCGTTCGAAGGCGGCGTGACCGGTCAGCAGCGCGAAGAGGGTGGAGCCCAGCCCGTACACATCCGAGCGCACGGTCGGCTCGTCGCCCTTGAGCACCTCGGGCGCGGTGAACGCGGGCGAACCGGTGATCAGACTCGTCGAGGTGCGGAAACCCCCTGGGATACGGGCGATTCCGAAGTCGGTGAGCTGCGGTTCCCCGTAGCGGCTCAGCAGCACATTCGCCGGTTTCACGTCCCGGTGCAGCACTTCGGCCCGGTGCGCGGTCTCGATGGCCCCCGCCAGCTTCACCCCGACCCGCACCGAATCCGTCCAGGACAGCGGCCCGCTGTCCCGCACCACCTGTTCCAGGGAACCACGGGTGGCATAGGGCATCACGATGAAGGGCCGCCCGCTGGGCGTGACGTCCACCTGCAGGATGTCGACGATGTTCGGATGCCCCGACAGCCGGCCCATGGCGTGTTCCTCACGCAGGAACCGCTCCCGGCTCTCGTCGTCGATCTCGGTGGAGAGCACCTTGACCGCCACCACCCGGTCCAGGGCGCGCTGGGCACAGCGGTACACCACCCCGAAACCGCCCCGGCCGATCTCCTCCGCGTCGAACAGGCCCATGGCCTCGAGCTCGTCGTCGAGGGTCATGGGAAGGTAGGACTGCGTGGAGTCTTCCGGAGGGGCCTGCTCACTCCGCGAGCCGCCCGGGCGCGCCTGTGGATTCATCTGGACCTGCCTCCGGTGTTCTCCCGCGCATCTTCCAACGTAGCGCGGACCGCACGGGCGTGTGGACCTTTCACTCAGCTCCGGGCGTCCCGTCCGGTCCTCTTCACACACCTGTAAAACACCCGGCCCGGGCCGCGTATTCGCGACCCGGGCCGGGTGTTTCAGCGCTGGAGCGCCGTTGTTACTTGCGCAGCGAAGCTGGAACCTCGAAGCGGCTGCCGAACTTGGCGGCCAGCTCGTCGGCGCGGGCCACGAAGGCCTGCTGTCCACCCGGGTAGCCCACGATGAACTGGTGGGTGCCACCGGTCCAGGCCGGGAAGCCGATGCCGAAGATCGAGCCGATGTTGGCGTCGGCGGTCGAGGTCAGCACGTTCTCGTCGAAGCACTTCTGGGTCTCGATGGCCTCGGCGAACAGCATGCGGTCCTCGAGGTCCTGCAGGGTGACACCCTCGGGGAGCTCGGTCGAGGTCTTGAAGGTGGAGCGCAGCTCCGACCACAGACCGGTGGCCTTGCCGTCGACGTAGTCGTAGAAGCCCGCGCCGCCGGCCTTGCCCTTGCGGTCGAACTCGCCCACCAGCTTGTCGAGGATCTGCGCGGTCGCGCCCGAGGCGGCGTCGATCTCGCCACCGGCGGCGATGATCGCCTCGGCGGTCTCCTTGTAGATCTTCTGCATGGTGGTGAAGTTCAGCTCGTCCGACAGCTTCAGCGGCGCCGCCGGGTAGCCCGCCTGCAGACCGGCCTGCTCGATGGTCTGCGGGTCGACGCCCTCACCGAGCATCATGATGGCCTCGTTGATGAACTTGCCGATCACGCGCGAGGTGTAGAAGCCGCGCGAGTCGTTCACCACGATCGGGGTCTTGCGGATGGCGAGGGTGTAGTCGTACACCCGGGCCAGCGCCTCGTCGGAGGTCTTCTCGCCCTTGATGATCTCGACCAGCGGCATCTTGTCGACCGGCGAGAAGAAGTGGATGCCGATGAAGTCCTCGGCCCGCTTCACGCCATTGGCCAGCAGGGTGATCGGCAGGGTCGAGGTGTTGGAGCCGAGCAGCGCGTCGGCGTCCACGATGTCCTCGATCTCGCCGAAGACCTTCGCCTTGAGCTCCGGGTTCTCGAACACGGCCTCGATGACGAAGTCCACGCCCGCGAAGTCGGCCGCGTCGGCGGTCGGCTTGATGCGGTCGAGCAGGGTCTTCGACTTCTCCTCGGTGGTCTTGCCACGCGAGAGCGCCTTCTCCTCGAGCTTGACCGAGTAGTCCTTGCCCTTGTTGGCGGCCTCGATGGTGACGTCCTTCAGGACGACGTCGATGCCGGCCTTGGCGGTGACGTACGCGATGCCCGCGCCCATCATGCCCGCGCCGATCACGCCGACCTTCTTGATCTCACGCTTCGGCACGTCCTTCGGACGCGAACCGCCGTTGTTGATGTGCTGCAGGTCGAAGAAGAACGCCTGGATCATGTTCTTGGCGACCGGACCGGTCAGCAGGGACACGAAGTAGCGCGACTCGATCAGCGAGGCGGAGTCGAAGTCGACCTGCGCGCCCTCGATGGCGGCGGACATGATCGCCTTGGGGGCGGGCATGTTCTGGCCCTTGAGCTGCTTGCGCAGGTTGGCCGGGAAGGCCGGCAGGTTGGCGGCCAGCGACGGGGTGGAGGGGGTGCCGCCCGGGATCTTGTAGCCCTTGACGTCCCACGGCTGCACGCCCGCCTCGGGGTTGGCCTTGATCCACGCCTTGGCGGCCGGGACCAGTTCCTCGACGGAGGCGACGGTCTCGTGAATGAGGCCGGTGGCCTTGGCCTTCTGCGCGTTGAACTTCTGGCCCTGCAGCAGCACGCCCATCAGGCCGTTCGCGATGCCGAGCATGCGGGTGATGCGGGTGACGCCGCCACCGGCCGGGAGCAGGCCCAGGGAGACCTCGGGCAGGCCCAGCTGCACGGCCTTGATGTCGGCCGCGATGCGGTGGTGGGTGGCCAGGGTGATCTCCAGGCCGCCACCCAGGGCAGCGCCGTTGATGGCCGAAACCACCGGCTTGCCAAGGGTTTCCAGACGACGGAGGTCGTCCTTGATGAAGGTCAGTTCCTCCATGATGGCCGCGGCGTCCGCCGGGGTGGTCTGCATCATGTTCTTGAGGTCACCGCCGGCGAAGAAGGTCTTCTTCGCGGAGGTGATGACGACACCGGTGATGTCATCCTTCTCGGCGACCAGGCGGTCCACCGTGGCCCGCATGGAGTCCTTGTAGAGCTGGTTCATGGTGTTGGCGCCCTGGTTCGGGTCGTCCATGGTCAGCACGACGATGCCGTCGGCGTCCTTTTCCCAGCCGATCATGTTCTCGGTCATTGTTTTCGATTCTCCTGAAGATGAAAGTCGGTGGGCGTCAGACGCGCTCGATGATGGTGGCGACACCCATGCCGCCGCCGATGCAGAGGGTGACCAGCGCGTAGCGCGCGTTGCGGCGGTGCAGCTCGTCGACCATGGTGCCGGTGATCATGGCGCCGGTGGCGCCCAGCGGGTGGCCCATGGCGATCGCGCCACCGTTGACGTTCAGCTTCTCGTCCGGGATGTTCAGGTCCTTCTGGAACTTCAGGACGACGGAGGCGAAGGCCTCGTTGATCTCGAACAGGTCGATGTCATCGACCGTCAGGCCCGCCTTGGCCAGCGCCTTGTGCGCGGCCGGGGTCGGACCGGTCAGCATGATGGTGGCGTCGGCGCCGGAGGTGGCGGTGGCGACGATGCGGGCGCGCGGGGTCAGACCCGAAGCGGCGCCGGCCTCCTCGGAGCCGACCAGCACCAGCGCGGCGCCGTCGACGATGCCGGAGGAGTTACCACCGGTGTGGACGTGGTCGATCTTCTCGACGTAGGTGTAGCGCTGCATGGCGACGGCGTCGAAGCCGCCCATGTCACCGATGCCGGCGAAGGCCGGGTTCAGCTTGCCCAGGTCGGCGGCGGTGGTGCCGGGACGCATGTGCTCGTCGTTGTCCAGGACGGTCAGGCCGTTGATGTCCTTGACCGGGACGACGGAGCGCGAGAAGTAGCCGTTCTTCCAGGCCTGCTCGGCCAGGTTCTGCGAGCGGACCGCGTAGGCGTCCACGTCGTCGCGGGAGAAGCCCTCGATGGTGGCGATCAGGTCGGCCGAAATGCCCTGCGGCACAATGTAAGCGTTGTAGCTGGTCCACGGGTCCATGAACATGGCGCCGCCGTCGGAGCCCATCGGCACGCGGGACATGGACTCCACGCCACCGGCCAGCACCAGGTCGTCGAAGCCCGAGCGGACCTTCTGGGCGGCCATGTTGACGGCCTCGAGGCCGGAGGCGCAGAAGCGGTTGATCTGCACGCCGCCGACGGTGTCGGGCAGGTTCGCGGTGAGCACGGTGGTGCGGGCGATATCGGCGCCCTGATCACCGACCGGGGAGACGACGCCCAGGATGATGTCCGAGATGCGGTCCTCGTCCAGGTTCGGGAACCGGTTCCGCAGCTCCTCGACCAGACCGGTGGTCAGGTCGATCGGCTTGACCGAGTGCAGCGAGCCCTTCCGGTTCTTGCCGCGCGGGGTGCGGATGGCCTCGTAAATGTAGGCCTCTGTGGTCATATCGGAGTTTTCCTCTCTTGGGTGCGCCGTCACCGCGTTGTGCGGGCAGTGCCATGGCTATAACCTCGCCGACCGGCCCCACGACCGATCGCCTAGACGCTGTACAAACAGCGTCCCGAGCAGGCTCGTTGACGCTCCGGAAGCCCGTACGCCCGGGCATACCTTAGAACCTCGCGAAACCGATACTCACGGCCACCCGATCATAGTACCGAACTATGCGAACTCCGGTTAACTTAAGTTGCCCCGCAGGGGAACTGTCAACCCTCGAGAGGTGTGGCCCCCAACTCCGACCGCAGCAGCGCTAGCGCCACCTCATCCGGGTCGCGGCGCTCCTCCGCAGGCACCGGCTTCGCCGACTCCTCCAGCATCTCCCGCTCCTCCTCCGGCGTAGTAGCAGGTGGGACGCCGTCATAACCTACCGGCGAGTAGTCCCCCGGCCCCGGATCGTCCGGAAGATCCGGCCCGTCAGGCAGCGGAATATCGTCCTCCGGCGGCGCGAACCGGGCACTGCTCGCATCGAACGGATCCCCGCCCGCCGGACCCGGATCCGCCGGCGCCGGAGCGGCGGGCGCCGCGGGTGCCGCAGTGCTCCCCCACCCAGCGGCCGCCGCGGGTTCGGCGACCGGTGCGGCCGCGGCCGCCTTGGCCTGACTCGGGCGCGAGAACTTCGGCGCGGCCTTCTTGGGCGCGGGCCGCCCGCCCGCCGGGGCCCGCCCCGCCGCCTTGGCCGCCGATCCGCCACCGGCGGCCGGTCCCCCGACCTCCCACCGCACATCATGGTCGCGACCCAGCACGGCCCGGACCGCCGACCGCACCGCGTCCAGGTTCTGCGGCTGCGACAACCGCTGCGCCAGCGGCGCGTGCAGATGCGCGAAAACGATCGTCTCCCCTTCGACCCGCGCCACACTGGCGCCGGTCAGCAGGGCCTGCACCGCGGCACCGAAGTCCCGCACCTTGGCCCGGATATCCGCCCATGCCGCCTCGACCTCCTGCAGCACGGCGTCACCCACGGGCGCGGCGGCCGCCGGAGCAGCGACCTCGGCCGGTGCCGCGACCGGCTCGGGCTCGGGGACCGGCTCCGGCGCGGGAGTCACGACCGGCTCGGCCTCGGCCACCGGCTCCGCGACCGGCACGGCCGCGATCGGATCGGCAACCGGCGCAACGGATTCGACCGCCACCGGCGCGGGCATGGGGTCAGCAGCGACCGGAACCGGCTGCGGCGCAGGGCTTTCCGCTACCGGCGTGGCCGCAACCTGCGGCGCAGCGCTGCCCACCGGGCTCAGCCCAGGCGGCCGGACCGCGGTGACGGTCTGCGGTGCGGGATCGGCGGCCTGCGCCGGCGCGGACGCCGTCTCGGCGGCGGAAGCTGCCGGTGTGCCGGACTTTTCGGCGCGCAGCGCGGCCAGGGCTGCGGCTCCGCGCCGGCGGTTGTCGCCGCCGGCCAGGGGCACGCCGGGAGCGGCGGACGAGGCCGCGGCCTGGGCAGCCGAGGCGGCCTGCGCCGGCTGCGGGGCGGCGGGGATTGTGCCGCTTGCCATTCGGCGCTCCAGCAGCTCGAGGCGCTGGAGGGTGGCGGTTTCGGCATCCGAGGCCGCCGGAAGAAGCATGCGGGCGCTGATGACTTCGAGCAGCAGGCGGGGGTTGGTGGCGCCGCGCATGTCGCCGAGGCCCTCGTGCAGGAGTTCGGCGTGCCGGGCCAGGGTGGCGGCGCCGAGGCGCTCGGCCTGGGAGCGCATGCGGTCGATGACATCGCCGGGGCCGGTGACCAGGTTGCGGTCGGTGGCGTCGGGGACGGCGCGTAGCAGGATCAGGTCGCGCAGCCGCTCGAGCAGGTCGGTGGCGAAGCGGCGGGGGTCGTGGCCCGCCTCCACCACGCGGTCGATGGTGCCGAACAGGGCCGCGCCGTCGGAGACGGCAAGTGCCTCGATGGCGTCGTCGATCAGGGCGACATCGGTGACGCCGAGCAGCGAGACCGCACGCGGATAGGTGACGCCGTCGGGGCCCGCGCCCGCCAGCAGCTGGTCCAGCACGCTGAGGCTGTCGCGCGGGGAGCCGCCGCCGGCCCGAATCACCAAGGGGTACACCGACTCTTCGACCTGCACCCCCTCCTGGTCGCAGATCTTGCCGAGCAGTCCGCGCATGGTGGCGGGCGGGAGCAGCCGGAAGGGGTAGTGGTGGGTGCGCGAGCGGATGGTGGGCAGCACCTTGTCCGGCTCGGTGGTGGCGAAGACGAAGATCAGGTGGGCGGGCGGCTCCTCCACGATCTTGAGCAGCGCGTTGAAGCCCGCGGTGGTGACCATGTGCGCCTCGTCGACGATGAAGACGCGGTACCGGGATTCGGCCGGGGCGTAGAAGGCGCGGTCGCGCAGTTCGCGGGTGTCGTCCACACCGCCGTGGCTGGCGGCGTCGAGCTCGATGACGTCGAGATTGCCGGATCCGCCCGGGCCGAGCGCCACGCAGGACGAGCAGACGCCGCACGGCTTGGAGGTCGGGCCCTGTACGCAGTTCAGTGAGCGCGCGAGGATGCGCGCGGAGGAGGTCTTGCCACAACCGCGCGGCCCCGAGAAGAGATAGGCATGACTGATCCGCCCGGTGTCGAGCGCGATACTCAGGGGATCGGTGACGTGCTCCTGACCCACCACTTCAGCGAACGTTGCCGGTCGGTACTTCCGGTACAGAGCCACGGGGAGAGGTTACCGGGGCGCACCGACAGGCGGTGCCGCGCCGCCGAGCCGGTCGTCCGGTACGCCACTTGTGTCCGGCCTTCCGCTCAAACTATGGCGTAGATCACACTCATTCCTGAGGCCCGATCAGAACCGACCGTCCCGAACGGATATCTCGACAATTCCCACAGCAAATTCTCAGCGTGTCCATAGCGGCCATTTGTCCAAGACCCCGGACCTGCTATGTCACCAGATACAGACTTACGTTCTGTTTCCACTCCAGAGAGCCGACATAACGATCCAGTCAATCGATGCGGCAAGATCGCAATCGCTTGGCTACCGTGGACGACGGCAACTTCGGTAGCCAAACCTTCATCAGGTTGGTCGCCCCGGCCGGTCCCTCATCCCGGCCGGAGCACAACCAAATCCCCCGGAGGACATGCCTCGTGCAGTCGTGTGACGAGATTGCCGCAGCCTGGCTCTCCAGTACCGAATTCGCCGGCGATTCCGCCGCGGTCGGACTGCTCAGCCGGGCCATCAGCCCGCACGATTACGACATCCGGCGCGACTCTCTACCCGTGTCCGCCGCCGCCGATCCGACTACCGCGGGCGCGATTCTGGAACTGCTGCAGCGTGGCCAGGTGCCGACCCTGGCGGCGATCCACACCCTCATCGTGCAGAACGACATGCGGGCCGAGGCCGACCGCATCGAGCGGCTGGGCCGGCGAGCGCAGCGCAGCATCGATGATTTCGGACGGGTGCTGGCGAAACTCACCGACAACTATTGGATCGCGCACGGCACGGGTCCGACCCGGCGCGACATTCTGCTCTCCGAACCGGCGATCGCCCTGATCCGCGAGCGGGTGGGCGATATCCCGCCGACCGCCATCAAGCATCTGTGGCTGATCGAGCGCGCCCAGCGCGCGGGCTGGATCGCCTACAACGCCTCGCCCCGGTCCCTGTGTGCCGGAAGGCGCTACCATGCCGCCCGGTACGGCAACCGGGTGTCGCTGCGGCCGGTGAACACCATCGGCACGCTGGTGGCGGCGTATCTGCGGGACCAGGTGGCCGAGCAGGGCCGCCCGCCGCGCTGGTCGGTGCTGGCCTACGAATTGCGCGACGATCGGGGGCGGCGCGTGTTCAACGACACAGCCGACGCCCGGGCCCAGCAGCAGTGGCTCGTGACCGCCGAATGGATGGCGCTCGACGACGGCAATCCGGTCCCCGGCCCGCGCGGATTGCGCGCGCTGACCAAAAAGGTCAAGGATCGTCGCAGCTAGGGCTGTTAACGGCAGGTATCCGAAGCCTCATTTTTGTAACAGCGCCTTAACGTGAGGATTCGGTAACTTCCACGCAACGCGATCACCGCGTGGAAGGAGTTACCGCATGACACCTCATCTCGACCCGGCGGCGACGGCCTGGCTGCTGGCCGCCACGGCGCTGGTGCTGCTGATGACACCCGGACTGGCGATCTTCTACGGCGGCATGGTGCGGTCCAGCGGTGTGCTCAACATGCTGATGATGAGCTTCATCTCGATTCCGCTGGTCGCGGTGGCGTGGCTGCTGTTCGGGTACAGCCTGGCCTTCGGGGATGACGCGGGCGGCGGGATCATCGGCGATCTCGGGCATTTCGGGCTGGCCGGAATCGATCCGAACACGCTGCACGTGGTGGACAACAAGAGCGGGGCGGCGGTGCCGGAGCTGTTGTTCGTCACCTTCCAGCTGACCTTCGCGATCCTGACCGTGGCGCTGATCAGCGGCGCGATCGCCGACCGCGCCAAGTTCTCGGCGTGGATGATCTTCGTGCCGGCCTGGGCGCTGATCGTGTACGCGCCGATCGCGCACTGGGTGTGGACGCCGGACGGCTGGCTGGCCAAGCTGGGCGCGCTCGATTACGCGGGCGGTCTGGTGGTCGAGATCGCCTCGGGCGCTTCGGCACTGGCCATGGCACTGGTGCTGGGACCGCGGGTGGGCTTCAAGACCGATGCCATGCGGCCGCACAATCTGCCGTTCGTCCTGCTGGGCGCGGGCCTGCTGTGGTTCGGCTGGTTCGGCTTCAATGCGGGTTCGGCCCTGACGGCCAATGGCATTGCCGCCGCGGTGTTCCTGAACACGCTGGTGGCGGGCTGTCTGGGCATGCTGGGCTGGCTGGTGGTCGAGGCGCGGCGCGACGGCAAGCCGACCACCTTCGGCGCGGCCTCGGGCGCGGTGGCCGGTCTGGTCGCGATCACGCCGTCCTGCGGCGAGGTGAACACCATCGGCGCGGTGATCGTGGGTCTGGTTGCGGGCGTGGTGTGTTCGTTCGCGGTGAGCTGGAAGTTCAAGGGCAACTACGACGATTCGCTGGACGTGGTGGGCGTGCACTTCGTGGGCGGCATCGTGGGCACGCTGCTCATCGGCTTCCTGGCCTCGGCGGTCATGACCGGTGGGCCGAAGGGCCTGTTCTACGGCGGCGGACTGGGTCAGCTGGGTAAGCAGGCCGTGGGCGTGCTGACCGTGGCGGCCTTCGCCTTCGGGGTGACCTTCCTGCTGGGCAAGGTGCTGGACAAGCTGATCGGCTTCCGGATCACCAAGGAGGACGAGATCGGCGGCATCGACTTCGCGCTGCACGCGGAGACCGCGTACGCCGAGGGCGTGCACGGGCACGCGCCGAGCCGGATCGGTAAGCCGCACGGGCACTGAGCTGTGCGAGTTATCGAGCACTGAGCCGTCAGACCTTTCGAGCCCCGCTGCGTCGCGCAGCGGGGCTCGAATGCTCTGCGGTCCGGTTCAGTTCACCTTGCTCGCGGGGACGCTGAAGGTATTGCACTGGAGGGTGCGGTCCTTGTCGTACCCGGTCTCGAACCAGCCGCCCATGTTCTGGGCGGTGCCGTGGTCGCGCATGTCGCCGGGTCCGTCGCCGCGGTGGTAGGCGTCATTGCGGGCCACGCCGATCTGGGCGCTGGTCAGCGAGCCGCCATTGCTGGACGACGACAGGTACATGCCGTCGAAGCACTGGGCCTGCAATTCGGTGCGGCGGGACAGTTCCAGGCCGGTGTCGCTGCGGGAACCGGCGTCACGGCGCTGCTGGTGCACCTTGCCGAGAATGCCGGACTGGGCCTGGACGTGGTGGCCGTATTCATGGGCGAAGACGGACAGGTAGACGACCCAGTTGTTGCCGAAGAGATCGGTTTGCAGCTGGCTGATCGGCATGTAGATGGTCATGTCCGCCGAGCAGTAGAAGGCCGCGAAATTGGTGCTGTTCCCGGTGCACAGGGTGGTGATTCCGGTGGTGTCGGCGGACACGTTCAGCTTGGGCGCCTCGAACGGCAGATTGATCTTGTCGAACAACGGTTTCCACGTGGAGTGCAAGCAGTCCGCCGCGGTTTCGAAGAACTTGCGCGCCACCTCGACCTGGGTGCCCCACGGCGTGTAGGCGCACTTGGCGGGCAGCAGCGTGTAATCGGCATTGGTGAGCAGCGGGTTGTCGGCCGTGGCCGCGACGCCGTGGTTCTCGCCGGCATCCCCCGAGTAGCTGGTCTTGACGGTCGAGCCGGCATTGATGGAATTCAGGCCGGTGGTGATCGCGGTGCGCAGCAGCACGCCGGTCACCAGCAGGACCAGGATCACCACCAGCACACCGATCCGGCCGCGGCGCGGCGGCGCGGGCCGGGTCATCGGGATCGCGCCGGTCGGCGGGGCGGCGGTGGGCGGCGGCATGGGCGCGCGGTAGGCGGGCCGGGCCGGGTAACCGGGCGGCTGGCCGTAGCCGGGCGGCGGAAAGCCTTGGTGCGGTGGATATCCCGGCCGGGGCGCACTCGCAGCGGGCGGGGGCGGATATCCCGGGCGCGGGGATGGATACCCGGGCGGCGGCGGAGTGGGCCGGCCCGGCGGCGGCGAATATCCCGGCGGCCGTTGGTATCCGGGCGGCTGCTGCGACCCACCCGGCGGCGGGGTTCCGCGCGGTGGCACGGGACGCCGGCCCGGGGGTGTCGGTCCGTGCTCGGACGGTGGGCGAGTCATCTCCCCCGCACCCCCTCGTTCCTCAGAGATAACCTGCCGGCTCCATAGACCTGCGACTTGCCGCTGAGGAAGGATAGCAAGCTGGCTAGAGTAGCCAGTCATGCAGATTTTTCGGGGGGCCGCCCTGGTCGCGCTGCTGCTCGCGGTGGCGGGTGTGGCGGCGCCGGCCGCGGTGGCGCAGCCGGCCGGTGTGGATATCACCGCCGAGGTGAATCTGGGCGACGACGGTCTGCTGCGGGTCACCGAAACCGTGAAAGTGCCCGAGGGCGGCGAGTTTCGGCAGGTGCTGCCGCTGCGGGTGCAGGTGGGCGCGGGCGTGCAGCGCGATTTCCAGGTGACCGACGTGTCCGCCGACGGGGACGGCGATGCCAAGGTCGCCGACGACCGGTTCACCATCGAGGCCCGGCCGGGTTCGGCCACCTTCAAGTACACCGTGCACAACACCGTCAGTGACGCTTCGGGCGCGCAGGTGTTCCAGTGGACCGGCGTGCTGAATACCGATGTGGCGTCGATCAATGCGACGGTGTCGAGCCCGAGCTTCCGCATGGGCATCACCAGGTGCACGGTCGGCCCGCCCGGAAATCCGCAGGACTGCGCGGATATTCGCGTGGAGCCGGACGGCTTCGCGCATCTGGAGAAGACGGATCTCCACAAGGGCGACATCCTGGATGTGACCTTGCAGCTGCCGCCGAGCACGGTCAAGGCGAACGCCGATGTGCGCGACGACAATGCGCCCGGCGCCTTCTCGCTGACCGGTCCGGTGTTCGCCGCGTTCGGCGTGCTGCTGGCGGCGCTGGCGGCGGCGGCCGGGTATGTGGTGTGGTCGCGCCGGTCGGCGCCGGCGGGCACCGAGGTGCTCGATCCGCTGGTGCGCGCGGGCGACCACGTCCAGTTCACCTCGCCCGACGGGATGCTGCCGAGCACGGCCGGGCTGCTGCTCGACGGCCACGCCGACGTACCGGATATGGCGTCGACCGTGGTGGATCTGGCGGTGCGCAACTATCTGTGGGTGAGCGCTGTCGGCGATTCGGATTGGCGTTTCTCCCGGGTGAATCCGCCCGACGGGCAGCTGACCGCCTACGAGCGCGCGGTGTACGCGGCACTGATTCCGGAGGGCGTCGAGTCGGTGCTGCTGTCCGACCGCAAGGGCCGGGTGGATGCGAGCGCGGTGCGGGCGGCGCTGATCGGTGATGCGGTGGCAGCCGGGGTCTTCATCGACCGGACCCGCCGGGGTTTCGAGTTCTGGCTCGGCGTCGGGCTGATCCTGCTCGGGGTCATCGCGACCGCGGCGCTGGCCTTCGGCCCGCAGCGGCACGCCCTGGTCGGCGCGGCCATCGCGCTCGGCGGGGTGGCGGCGCTGCTGCTGCCGCGCTATCTGCCCGCCCGCACGGCGCTGGGCCGGGAGCTGACCGGTCGGGTCCAGGCCATGCAGCGCGGGCTGGACGCGATTGCGCCGCAGCGCATTCCGGCCGCCGATCAGGAGCTGGTGTTCTCCCGGGCGCTGCCGTTCCTGGTGGCCGCGCACCGCGGGGACCAGTGGGTGCGCACCTTCCGCGAGCTGGATCCGACGGCGGACGGGAGCCCGGGCCTGTACTGGTTCGGCGGCTTCGAGGGCGATCGCGCGCTGCAGCGTTTCGGCGCGCATTTCCCGTACTTCATCACGGCCGTCGAAGGGTTGTTCCGGACCGCCGACCAGCGCTGACCCGCATGACGGCCTAGCCGCCGGCGTGTACCGCCAGCGCACGTCGGGCGTAGGCGCGCACATCGGCATCGCTGTCCGCGCGGGCGGATTCGAGGGCGGCCAGGGCGGCGGCGGATTCCGGCCAGGTGCTGAGGGTCAGCACCGCGGCCTTGCGGATATCGGGATGGATATCGGCGAGGGCCCGGCTCAGTGGTTCGACCGCTCGATCCGGTCCGACCGCGGCCAGGCCGCGCGCTGCCCCCTCCCGGATCTGCCATGCCGAATCACCCAGTGCGGCGGTCAGTGCCGTGGCGTCGGAGTCGGCGCCCAGTCGCGACAGCGCGGTGAACGCGGCCGCGCGGACCAGTGGGTCGCGGTCCGCGGTCAGGGCGCGGACGGTGTCGGCGCCGCCGAGTCCGATGGTGGCCAGACCGCGCCCGGCGGCAATCCTGACCTCGCGATTGTCGTCGTGGGCAGCGGCGGTCAGGGCGATCCAGTCGTCCAGGGAGACCAGGGCGTGCACGGCCTGGATGCGGACGCGGTGGTCGGCGTCGACGGCGGCCTTGGCGAACAGCTCCGCCGAGCCGGACCGCAGGGCGCGCAGCAGGTCCACCACCGCGGCGCGCACGATCGGATCCGGGGAATCGGCGTGCTGGACGAGACCGGTTGCGGCGGGCAGGATTTCGGCGAGTTCCCGCAGGCCGGACACGGCAGCCGACCGCACTTCCGCGTCCTCGTCCGCGAGCGCAGCGATCAGTTGGTCGGCGAAGCCGTCAGGCGTGTGCTCGGTGAGGACCGCCAGGGCGGTGGCGCGGACCCGGGGATCCGCATCGGAGAGGAACGGCAGCAACTCCGGGATACCGGGCGCGTCCAGGCTCAGCAGTAGCGCAATCCTAGGTGCCACAATGTCTTTCGTCACGCCGCCAGCGGCGGGTGCGTGGGAGCGCACCTGCGCCCCGAGGTTGGGCGGGGTGCCGATGAGGGCGGGCTGGTCCACCGGGACGACGGTGTCGTCGGTGCCGGGCAGATCGTCCAGCCCGGGCACCGGAACGAAATACGGTGCGACCGGCCGCTTCAGGAATTCCATCCGGCCGTCGGCGGTCTTGCGCAGGTTGAGGTGGTACCGCCATTCGACGTCGTCGCGTTCCGGGAGGTCGGCCCGCTCGTGGTAGAGGCCCCAGCGGGATTCGGTGCGGGTGAGTGAGGACCGGGCGGCCATGTCGGCGCAGTCGCGAATGAAGGTGACCTCGGCGCAGCGCATGAGCTCGTGCGGGGTGCGCGCGCCCATGGCGGTGAGGTCGTCCAGCATGCGATCGAAGGTCTCGATGGCGAGGGAGAGTTTGGTGTCCGTCTTGGGCGGGGCCACATAGTCGTTCACGAACCGCCGCAGCTTGTATTCGACCTGCTGCTGCGGCGGCCCGTCGGGATTGCGCAGCGGGCGGTAGACGAGTTCGTGCGCGGCGGCGAGCTGGTCGGCGGGCAGCTCGCCGGGAGCGGTGACCTCGCTCAGGGTGGATGCGGCGTGCGCGCCGGCCAGGTCGCCGTAGACGAACGCGCCGATCATGTAGTTGTGCGGGACGCAGGCCAGGTCGCCGGCGGCGTAGAGGCCGGGCACGGTGGTGCGGGCGTGTTCGTCGACCCAGACGCCGGAGGCGGAATGCCCGCTGCACAAACCGATTTCGGAGATGTGCATCTCGATGTCGTGGGTGCGGTAGTCGTGGCCGCGATTGGCGTGGAAGGTGCCGCGGGTGGGGCGTTCGGTGGTGTGCAGGATGCCTTCGAGGGCGTCCAGGGTCTCCTCGGGCAGGTGTGAGACCTTGAGATAGATGGGGCCGCGGGCGGATTCGATCTCCCGCTTCACCTCGGACATCATCTGGCCGGACCAGTAGTCGGAGTCCACGAAGCGCTCGCCGAGTGCGTTCACCTGGTACCCGCCGAACGGATTGGCCACATACGCACAGGCCGGGCCGTTGTAATCCTTGATGAGCGGGTTGATCTGGAAGCATTCGATGCCCGAGAGCTCCGCGCCCGCGTGGTAGGCCATGGCGTAGCCGTCACCGGCATTGGTCGGATTCTCGTAGGTGCCGTAGAGGTACCCGGAGGCGGGCAGCCCGAGGCGGCCGCACGGGCCGGTGGCCAGAATGACGGCCTTCGCGCCGACCGCGACGAATTCACCGGTGCGCGTGTTCAAGGCGGCCGCGCCGACGGCACGCCCGTTCTCGGTGAGCACCCGCACGGGCATCAGCCGGTTCTCGATGCTGATGCGCTCGCGCATCTTCCGCTGCCGCAGCACGCGGTACAGCGCCTTCTTCACGTCCTTGCCCTCCGGCATGGGCAGCACGTACGACCCGGACCGGTGCACCCGCCGCACGGCGTATTCGCCGTAGGCGTCCTTCTCGAACTTCACGCCGTAGCGCTCCAGCCGCTGCACCATGGCGAAGCCGCGGGTGGCGGTCTGATAGATGGTGCGCTGGTTGACGATGCCGTCATTGGCGCGGGTGATCTCCGCGACGTAGTCCTCGGGCTCGGCCTTGCCGGGGATGACGGCATTGTTGACGCCGTCCATGCCCATGGCCAGCGCGCCGGAGTGGCGGACGTGCGCCTTCTCCAGCAGCAGTACGTTCGCGCCGGCTTCGGCGGCGGTGAGCGCGGCCATGGTGCCGGCGGTGCCGCCGCCGATCACCAGCACGTCGCAGTCGAGACGGGTGGTGTCGGCGAGATCGGGGATGTCCATTACTTGGTTGCCTCCGTGAGGTCGCCCGAATGATCCAGGGCGGCAATGATGTCGGTGCGTAGCGCAGTGCGGTCGACCCCGGTTTCGCGCGGGCGCGGGACCTCCAGCAGCGCGCGCAGGGGTTCGCCGGCGCGGCCGAGCACCGCGATGCGGTCGCCGAGCAGCAGTGCCTCGTCCACGTCGTGGGTGACGAAGACGAGGGTGGCGGGATGCTCGCGCCAGGTGTCGATCAGCAGGCGCTGCATGGTGTTCCGGGTCTGGGCGTCCAGCGCGCCGAAGGGCTCGTCCATCATGACCGCGCGGGGCGCGCCCGCCAGTCCGCGGGCCAGCTGTACGCGCTGGCGCATGCCGCCGGACAGCGATTTGGGCAGGAAGTCGGCGAAGCCGGTGAGCCCGATCTCGGCGATCCAGCGGTCGGCCAGCGCGCGTCGTCCGGCCCGGGGTCCGCCCCGGAGTTTCAGGGCCAGTTCGATATTGGCGCGGACGGACTTCCAGGGCAGCAGGGCATTGTCCTGGAAGACGACGGCGCGGTCGCGATCGGTGCCGGTCACCTCGAGCCCGTCGGCCAGCACCCGGCCGGTGTCCGGCCGCAGCAGGCCCGCCAGGGCGCGCAGCACCGTGGACTTCCCGCAGCCGGAGGGTCCGGTGAGGATCAGGATCTCGCCCGGTCGCACCGTCAGCGACAGGTCGCTGATCACCGGCGCGCTCGTGTACGACAGCCCGACCCGATCCAGGGTCAGATCGATTCCGGCGGTGCTCATTTCACGGACTCCTCACCTCGGGGCAGCCAGTGCGTGACGCGCCGCCCGAGCAGTTCCACGGCGGCGGAGGTGGTATATCCGAGCACGCCGATGGTGATGATGCCGACGAAGACGCCCGGGTAGTCGACGATGGTGTACGCCTGCCAGGTGCGGTACCCGACGCCGAGCCGGCCCGAGATCATCTCGGCCGAGACCACGCAGATCCAGGCCACGCCGATGCCGACGGAGAGCCCGCCGAAGACGCCGGGCAGGCTGCCCGGCAGCACCACCCGCCACAGCACGTCCCAGCGGCTGCCGCCCTGGGTGCGCACCGATTCCTCCCAGATGGTCGGCAACGCCCGCACGGCGTGCCGGGTGGCGACCATGATCGGGAAGAAGGCGGCCAGGAAGGTGATGAACACGATCCCGGCCTCGTCGTCGGGGAAGAGCAGGATGGCCACCGGCACGATGGCGATGGCCGGAATCGGCCGGGCCAGTTCGGTGAGCGGCCCCACGATGTCGGCGAACCAGCGGGAACGGCCCAGTGCCACACCGATCGTCACGCCTGCCACCGCGGCCAGCCCGAATCCGGAGAGAATCCGGATCAGCGATTGGCCGAGGTCCAGGTAGTAGGTGCCGGTGCCGAGCTGATGGCGGAAGGCCCGCACGATCTGGGTGACGGTCGGCAGCGTATCGAATCGCACCCAGAGCCGAATGTGGTTGGCGGTCAGTAATTCCCAGACGCCGATGGCGGCCAGCACCGATAGCGCGCGCACCAGGCGGCCCTGCCATACCGTCCGGCCGGTGCGCGAGCGTGCCGCGGCCACCACACCGGTGGGCGACGCCGGCCGGGGTGCCGGAGCAGCGTCCACTGCTGTCGTGACGGTCATCGTCCGGCTCCCCTGCGCCGGGCGCTCACGGCCGGACCTCGCTGACGGCCTGGTCGTAGGACACCGTCACACCCGACGGGTGCCGGCCCAGGTAGCGCTGTACGGCCGACGCGGTCGTGAAGGGCAGGTAGGTGTCCCCGTCGCGGACCCACAGCGCCTTGTCGGCGAACCAGCGGGTGCCGAGTTCGGCATCCGGCACGTAGGCGGCGCGGACCGTCTTCCCCTGTGCCCGCGCCTGTTTGATCGCGCGGAGCAGACTGGTGGGGTCGGCGGCGGGCTGGGTGACGTCCTGGCCGGTCAGCCAGATCTCGCCGGCCAGCGCCGGATTGTCGGCAGCCCGGTTGGCCACCGGATCGGTGCCGGCGACGGGCGCCGGGTTGGTGGTGCGCGCCAGCTCCGCGTCGTAGTTCAGGCCCCGCTCCGCGAACGCCTGCTTCAGCGCGGCCGGGTCGACGAACCTGTCGATGTCGAGGTCGGCGAAGTCGCCGATCGACTTCAGGTACGGCACATCACCTTTGAACGCGGCGATGAGCGAGGGCTTCAGCGTGGTGTCGAAGGAGGTGCCGCCCGGCCCGTTGTAGAGGTACACGACCTCCGGGGCCAGCCCGGCGTTGTCGGCGACCACCTGCGCCGCTTCCAGGGGGTGCTGGTGGATGAAATCGGTGGCGTCCAGCTGGGCCTGCAGGAAGGCATCGAGCACCTCGGGATGCTGCGCGGCGTAGTCGCGGCGGGCGACCACGCCGTGGAAGGTCGGGACGTTCAGTTCCGCGCCGTCGTAGAGCAGCCTGGCCTTGTTCTGGAAGACCAGCAGCCCGGGCCAGGCCACGAACTGCGACAGCGCCGCCACCTGCCCGGATTCCAGTGCGGAGGAACCGATCTGGGGCTGTTGATTGAGCACCTCGACTCCGGACTTGGGGTCGATGCCCGCGCGGGTCAGCGCCTGCACCAGGGTGCCGTGCCCGGCGAAGCCCACGCTGGCCGAGATCTTCTGTCCGGCCAGGTCGTTCAGGGATTGCGCCTTGGAGTCGGGCGCGACCACCACCATGTTGAGCGCGCCCTTGGGGTTGTACCCGGTGATCGAGACCAGCTCGGTCTTCGATCGCTCGCTCGCCTGGGTGCGGGAGCCATTGATGAGCAGCGGATAGTCGCCCATCGAGCCGATGTCGATCTTCTCCGCCACCATCTGCGCGGTGATGGGCGCGCCGGTGTCGTAGTCCTGCCATTCCACCGCGTACTTCTTGCCGCCCGCGGCGCTCAGGGCGTTCAGGCGCTGTTCCAGAAAGCCCTTGGCCTTCAACAGGGTTCCGGCGGTGACGGTATTGATGGTCTTGGACTGGTAGCCGATGACGACCTTGACGGTGTCACCGTCGCCGGTGCTCGCGAGCGAGCAGCCGGACACGGTCAGGGCGAGGGCGGCGGCCAGAGCGGCCAGAGCGGGGCGGTACTTCATGGGTTTTCCTCAACGCAGCAGGTAGGGCATGTTGACGGTGACGGCGCCGGTGGGACAGCGGGCCGCGCAGGGGCCGCAGTACCAGCACTCGTCGACGTGCATGTACGCCTTGCCGTTGTCCGGGTTGATCGCCAGCGAGTCCAGCGGGCAGATCTCCACGCACAGCGTGCAGCCCTGGATGCACAGCGATTCGTCGATGGTCACGGGCACGTCGGCCCGGTGCTCGACCACAGCCATCTAGATCAACCTCCAGTCGGTGCCCGCTTCGGCACCCGGTGAGCGCTCCGGTGGCCGGATCAGGCTGCCGCGCATGGTGATCCGGTCTCCGCGCATGCGGATGTATTCCAGGTCGACCGGGCGGCCGTCCTCGAGTTTGGTGAGCCGCTCGAGCAGCAGCAGCGCGCCGCCCTCCGGCATCTGCAAGGTCATGGCCGAGTGGGCGTCGGCGGTGATGGCCTCGAGCGCGAGATCGGCGGATCCGAGTGGGCCGCCGCTGATCTGCTCGATGAGCGCGAAGACGTCATTGCGCTCGAGATCGCGGGTGACGACCTCGTCGCCGATGTCGGGGGCCAGATAGGTGAGGTCGAGGCTCAGCGGCAGGTCGCCGAGGTATCGCAGGCGCTCGATATACACAGCCTGTTCGCCGGGTTCGAGCCGCAGCTTGCGGGCGACCGCGGGCGGCGGCAGGAGCCGCCGGGCCGCACGCACCTCATTGCGGACCTCGCCGTGCCCGCGCAGTGTCTCCTTCAGACCGAGCAGGGCGTCGAGTCCGTGGTCGTACTTGCGCTGGGCGACATGGGTGCCGATCTTCGGGGCGCGTTCGATCAGGCCCTCGTCCTTGAGCAGGGTGAGGGCGTCGCGAATCGTGTTCCGCGACACCGCGAATTCGGCGGCCAGCCCGTGTTCCGGGGACAGCGCCCCCTCGAACGCGCCCGCGTGAATCTGCTGACGCAGCACATCCGCCACCTGACGGGCACGATCGGCCCGGCGCAGGGGTGCATGCAGCAGTACCGGTTCCGGCGACACCTCGACTCCTCTCGACGCCCTTGACCTGTGGTTTCAGAACTGTAGAGGCGATGCGGGAGGGCACCGGGGCACTCACCGGAGGGCCGCGCGGGCGGTGCGTTTCTGCGCCGCCGGGCCGTGCGCGCGGCCTGCCGAAATGCCGGTGATTCGAGCTATTGCGCCACCGTGACCCGGGTTGGGGGACTTGGAATCACGCTGAGCGGAATGCGTGCACCGGACCCGGGTCCGGAGTGGGGTCGGGACAGGCCCGCTTTCTCGAGATGCGGGACGGCGACGTGGCGTGCACCACATTTTCCGTCGGCTCTGCACGACCGGGTCGGTGGCGTGAAATATCAACCGGTACAAAAGATTCGGCCGCACGGGAGGTTGTTCGGAGGGTTTGCAGCCGAGGCGGGCCGACAGGCCCGGGGCTGCCGGGACGGACGCGCGCGCCTTCCATTCGTCGTGATCGGAATGATACTTTGATCCTATGTCTGCCAGTCGCCCTCTCTCCGCGCCGCGGGTCACCTACGTGACCATCGCGCTGGGCGTTCGGCTGCCGCGGCAACGGGAACTGTGTTGTCCCTGCCGTCGCGCAGCCGAGTTCTGACCCGGATCGTTCAAGCATCATCGCCCACCCGGATCCGGGTTCCTCGCTGCACCGCTGATTCCTCCATGTAGGCATTCGTCCCCCTGTCGGCAGGCGGGACCGCAGCAAGGATTGCGAAAAGTGTCCAGCCCCACGCTCGAACGTCCCCATACCGCCGTCTCCACCGCGACCGCACGGCTGGCTCCGGCCCGCCCGGCGGTGCCGCCGGAGCTGCGCATCACCGACAATCCGGCGGCCGCCGTGCTGCGCGCCGCCACCCGCGGACCCATCTTCCGCGATATCGCCGCACAGGCCACGGGTCTGAGCATCGCCACCGTGAATCGCCAAGTGTCCGCGCTGCTTTCGGCCGGACTGCTGCGCGAGCGCGCCGATCTGACCGCGTCCGGCGCGGTGGGCCGCCCGCGGGTGCCGTTCGAGGTCGACACCGACACCTACGTGACGCTGGGTGTGCACATCGGCTTCACCGTCACCCGCATCGTGGCCGCGGACCTGTCCGGCCGGATTCTGGGCGGACTCGAAATCGCCACGCCCCAAACGGGTCAGGACGCGGCGCTGACCATAGTGGCCCGCAGCGCCAAGGCGTTCCTGGACCGGCTGCCGCGGCGGCGGCCGCTGTGGACCGGTGTGGCGCTGGCCGGGCGGGTGGATCCCGCCGCGGGCGTGGTGGACCATCCCCGCCTGGGCTGGCAGGCCGCGCCGGTGGCGGCGGTCTTCAGCAGCGTGCTGGATCTGCCGGTCTCGGTGTCCGCGCACGTCGAGGCGATGGCGGCGGCGGAGCTGCTGCTCACCCCGCGCGAGCCGGGTGAGGAGGCACGACCGGGCAGCAGCCTGTTCATCTATGCCCGCGAAACCGCCGGTGTGGCAGTGACATTGCACGATCGGGTGCACACGCCCGCCAACGGCCCCGGCTCGATCGCGCACCTGCCGACCGGCTCGGAGGTGGATTGCACCTGCGGCCGGCGCGGCTGCTTGGAGGCCGCCATCGGTGAGCGCGCCCTGCTGGAGCGCGCGGTGCGCAAGGGAGTGCTGCCCAAGCCGGAGGCCCCGCGCCGCCCGGCGATCACCGATCTGTACCGGGCCGCGGACTCGGGCAATGCCGCCGCCCGTGACCTGCTCATCGAGCGGGCCGAAATCCTGGGCCGCACCGCGGCTCTGGTGCGCGACATGTTCAATCCGGACCGGGTGGTGCTGGGCGGTCAGGCGTTCACCGGCTGGCGGCCCGGCATGGAGCGGGTCGCCAAGGCCTTCGCGGAGTCGACCACGCTGCCCGCGGCGGATCTGCGGATCAGCCGATTCGGCGGACGGGTGCAGGAATTCGCGGCGGCGGTGACGTCGGTGAGCGTGTTCTACGCCGATCCGCTGTCGGCCATGCGCCGGGCCACCCGGGCCCGCTAGCCCGTTACGACGAAATCCCCGCCGGTGCGTCCGGCGGGGATTTCCTTGTGGCCGAAGGGGGTCGGGCCGGACGGTCCACGGTCCGGCCCGGCCCCCGGTCCCGCAAGCACGCGAGGCCCTTGCGCGCACTGCGGGTTTCCCCGCCGCCCGCCCCGGAGTCCCCTTCCGGGCGGGCGGCGGTGGTCTCACGCGGCGCGCACCTGCGGGGACAGTCCCCACTCGCGAGCCAGCAGGCGGTGGGAGTTCACCCGGTTCTCATGGTCGAAAGTCACGCTGGTGACCAGGATTTCGTCCGCCCCCGTGAGCCGTTGCAAGGCGCGCAGGCGTTCGGCGACGGTGGCCGGGGAGCCGACGAACTGGGTGGTGACCCGGTCGTCGACCAGGCGGCGCTGCTGGTCGGACAGCGGCGGCGCGGTGTCGGGATCGAGGTATTCCGCCGCGCCCGCACCGCTGCGAATGCTGTAGACCCAGTGGCCGTAGGTGGCGGCCAGGTGCTGGGCGGTGGCGTCGTCCGCGGCGACCACCATATCGGCGGAGACCACCAGGTACGGGCGTGGGAAGCGGGCGGACGGGCGGAAGGCCGCGCGGTAGGCCTCGACGGTCTCCACGACGGTGCCCGGCGAGACGTGATAGTTCGCCGCGAACGGCAGTCCCAATCGCCCTGCCAGCTGCGCGCTTTCGCCGCCGCTGCTGCCGAACAGCCAGGGCTGCACGTCGGCGCCCTCGCCGGGGACGGCGTGCAGCTCGACGCCGTCGGGCGTGACACAGGTGCCGTCGAGCAGCGCGAGAATCTCCGCGATCTGTTCGGTGTAGGGCAGCGGTTGCGCGCCCGGCAGGTGCAGCGCGCCCAAACCCGCTCGCACCCTGGAGAAGTCGAGCAGCTGGCCGGGGAAGAACGGGGGCGGGATGACCACGCCGTCGCGGACCTCGGTGGGGCGATCCGGCGCGGGCACCGGCGGCACACCCGCCGACCGCACCTGGTCCGCACGGTGACCGGAGCGCCCCAGCCCCAGATCCAGGCGGCCCGGGTAGAGGGCGTCGATGGTGCCGAAGGCCTCCACCACCGAGATCGAGGTGTGGTGCCCGAGCTGCACGGCCGCCGACCCGACGCGAATGGATTCGGTTGCGGCGGCGATCAATCCGATGAGGGTGGTCGGCGCGGCGCCGGCCACCTTCACGAAGTGATGCTCGGCGACCCAGAACCGGTGGTAGCCCAGGCGTTCGGCCTGCCGGGCCAGGTCGATGCTGTTGCGCACCGCCTGCCGCGGCGTGGAGCCCGCGCTGATCGGGGCCAGATCCAGGACGGATAGCGGAATGGTCATGCGGTGTGCTCCTGCCGCGGATCCTGCTCGCCCGCTTCGACGGCCAGCGGGAGCCGGTTCTCGGCCGGAGCGACCGGGCAGGTGGCGTAGTCGGTGAACGCGCAGGGCAGATTGACCGCGCGATTGAAGTCGAGGACCACGGTGCCGTCGGCGGCGGGCCGGGACAGATCCAGCCGCCGCACCCCGCCGTAGGTGGTGACACCGCCGGTGGCGTCGGTGAAGAGCACGTGCAGGCCGCGCGTCTGGTTGCCGAAAACGACGAGCTGCCGCTGCTCGCCGTCCAGTTCGACGGTCACGGTTCCGGTGGCGGTGTGGTGGTGTTCGAGGCCCTCGACCACCGCACCCGTGGTGACCACGCGGGCCACCTCGAAGGGTTCGAACCGGCCGGTCACGACCCAGGCCGGATCCGGCCGGTAGACCGGGATCTCGGTGAAGGCCGCCAGGGCCGGCGATGCCGGATCGTGGACACGCAGCGCGAACTGCCCGGTCCGGCGGATCACCTCGATGACACGGTCACCGGTGCGGACCTCGAGCCCCGGTGCGCCCTCGCCCGGGGTGAGCACCGCCGAACCGGCGAGTGCCGCGCCGTTCAGCAGCAGCTGCCCCGCCTCCTCGGATTCCACTGTCACATGGACGTTCTCGCCGTCGGCGCGCCAGCGGCCGGGCAGGCCGTCGACGGTCTCGTCGTGTTCCCCGAGCCAGTACAGGCCGGTCAGGCTGAGCCAGCCCAGCGGTTGGCGGGCCCAGGCGGCTCGTTCGGCGCGGAACGTGGCCCACTGCTGGTCGAATTCGGTGGCGGTGGCGGTCATGAGGCGCGGACTCCTTCGGTGCCGTGGTGGGGGTGGCGCAGACCCAGGTGGTCACGCAGGGTCGCGCCGGTGTACTCGGTGCGGAAGCTGCCCAGGGACTGCAGTTCCGGGACGACCTTCTCGACGAACTCGTCGAGACCGGTCGGTGTGAGATGCGGGACCAGCACGAAACCGTCGGCGGCATCGGACTGGACGTGGTGGTCGATCTCGGCGGCCACCTGCCGGGGCGTGCCCACGAACTGCTGGCGGGCGGTGGTGGCGATGATGAGCTCGCGAATGGAGAGCTGCTCGGCCTCGGCCCTGGCCCGCCACGCCTCGGCGATGGCGCGCGGATCGCGAGCGTGCCGGACCCTGCCCCGGGTGATGTTCACATCCTCGGCCGGATCGATGTCCGGCAGCGGGCCGTCCGGGTCGTAGGCGGAAAGGTCACGGCCCCAGACCTGTTCGAGGAAGGCGATGGCGGTCTGCGGCGTCACCTGCTGCCGGCGGATGTGGTCGGCGCGTTCGGCCGCGTCGGCCGCGGTGTCACCGAGCACGAACCCGGCCGCGGGCAGGATCTTCAGATCGTCGCGACCGCGGCCGTACTTGGCGAGCCGGTCCTTCACATCCCGGTAGAACCGCTGCCCGTCCTCGAGCTCGCCGTGCGCACTGAAGATGACATCGGCCTTGGCGGCGGCGAATTCGCGGCCCTCGTCGGAGTCGCCGGCCTGGATCTGCACCGGATGGCCCTGCGGACTGCGCGGCAGCACGAACCGGCCGTCGATCTCGAACTGATCGCTGCTGAAGTGCACCTCGGGCACCGACCGGGCGAAAAAACCGCGCTCGCGGTCGATCACGAGGGCGTCGGCGGGCCAGCTGTCCCACAGCGCGCGGGTGGCGTCGACCACCTCGTACGCGCGGGTGTAGCGCTTGGCGTGCTCCAGATAGCCGCCGCGTCGGAAGTTCTCACCGGTGAAGGCGTCCGAGGAGGTCACCGCGTTCCAGGCGGCGCGCCCGCCGGACAGGTGGTCCAGCGTCCCGAATTGCTTTGCCAGCTCGAAGGGTTCGTTGTACGTGGTGTTGATGGTTCCGGCCAGGCCCAGCCGGTCGGTGACCGCGGCCAGCGCATTGAGCACCGTGAAGGTGTCGGGGCGGCCCACCACGTCCAGGTCGTGGATGCGGTCGCGGTGTTCGCGCAGGCGCAGGCCCTCGGCCAGGAAGAAGAAGTCGAACAGCCCGCGCTCGGCGGTGCGCGCCAGGTGCACGAACGAGTCGAAGTCGATCTGGCTGCCCGAGTCCGGGTCGGTCCAGACGGTGTGGTGATTGACGCCCGGGAAGTGGGCGGCCAGGTGAATCTGCTTGCGTATCCGCTGATCCGGCATGCTGGCTCCTCAGGCGTGGACGGTGACGTGCGCGCCACCGGCGTAGCGGCCGGCCGGACGCGGCAGGCCCAGACGCTCGCGCAGGGACGGGGTGAGAGCGGGCAGGTGCGGCAGGGCGGCGGCCAGCGCCAGCGGGCGCAGCACCACGCCGTCTGCCGCGCAGTCGCTTTCGACGCCGCGCAGCAGGTCGCGGAGTTCGGCGGTGGTGCCGATGTGGAACACCGTCGCCGGGGCCGGGGTGGCGATCCAGTCCTCCAGCTGGGCGACGTCGGCGGCGGCCGCGTCCACGGTGTCCGCCAGCTGGATGTCGATATCGAGCAGCACCCGGACCCGGTTGGGGTCACGCCCGGCGGCGGCGACCGCGGAGCGCAGTTCGGAGCGGAGGGCGGCGGCGGCCGCGAGATCCGGTGCGGCAATGCGGATCAGGTCGGCGCGGTGCACGGCCACCCGGGTGCTGTGCGGATCGGCCGCGCGCACCACCACCGGCGGCTGGCCCTGCGGCGGACGCGGGGTGATGGACGGGCCCTTCACCGAGAAGTGCTCACCGGCGAAGTCGATGTAGTGCAGCTTGTCGCGGTCGATGAAGCGGCCGGTGGACGTATCGCGGATCTCGGCGTCGTCCTCCCAGCTGTCCCACAGCCGCGACACCACCTCGACGGCCTCGTCCGCCTCCCGCCAGCGGGAGCGGTCGTCCTGCTCCGGCTTGCGACCGAACCGGGCCGCCTCCCCCGCCGACACCGTGACCTCCCAGCCCGCCCGGCCCTTCGTGGCGAAGTCCAGGCTGGCAATGGCTTTGGAGAGGTGGAAGGGCTCGGTGTGGGTGACCGATGCCTGCGGGATCAGGCCGATGCGCCGGGTCTGCGCCGCGGCGCGCGCGGCCACCGCCACGGCGTCCAGGCGGCCGATCGCACCCGCCGGTTGCAGGGTGAATCCGTCGGGCAGGAATGCGAGATCGAGGCCCGCATCCTCGGCGGCCCGCAGTGCGCCCACCCAGTAGCGGGCATCGAAGAGGTCCTCGGCGCGGGAGTCGGCGCGCCGCCAGGAGGCCGGGTGCACGCCGGTGCCGGACAGTTCCAGGCCCAGCAGCAGCGGAGTGAGATGCGGCATCAGGCTGTCCTTTCGAGCGGAAGGGGGACCTCGGGCGGGGTCGCCCGGGGGACGGCCGCGAGCAGCTCGCGGGTGTAGTCGTTCTGCGGATTGCCGAAAAGCTCGGCAGTGGTGGCGGTTTCGACCACACACCCCTGGCGCATGACGGCCACGCGGTCGGCGAGGCGGCGGACCACGGCCAGGTCATGGGAGATGAACAGGTAGGCCAGGTCCAGGTCGGTTTGCAGCCGTTCGAGCAGATCCAGGATCTGGGCCTGCACCGAGACGTCCAGGGCCGACACCGGTTCGTCGAGGACGAGCAGGTCCGGACGCAGGGCCAGGGCGCGGGCGATGGCGACGCGCTGCCGCTGGCCGCCGGAGAGTTCGGCGGGGCGGCGATCGAGGTAGGCGGCCGGCAGCGCGACCTGGTCCAGGAGTTCGGCGGCCGTCGCGCGGCGGGACCGGCGATCGCCGATTCCGAACGCCTGCAAGGGTTCCGACACGATCGTGCCGATGCTCAGCTTGGGGTTCAGCGACACGTACGGGTTCTGATAGACGACCTGGACGCGGCGGCGCAGCGCACGCAGCCCGGCCCCTTTCAGCGCGGTGATGTCCTGCCCGTCGAAGGTCACGGTGCCCGCGTCCGGTGCGGCCAGCCGGGCGATGATGCGGGCGGTGGTGGACTTGCCCGAACCGGATTCGCCGACCACGGCCAGGGTCTCGCCGCGATTGATCTCCAAGGAGACGTCGTCGGCCGCGGTGACGGTGAAATCCCTGGTGACACGGAAGGATTTGCGCAGCCCGGTCGCCGACACCAGCAGCGTCGCGGGCTCGCGGACGGGTCGCGGATGCCGATCCCGGTCGAGGGTGGGTGCGGCGGCGATCAACCGCTTCGTGTACTCGTGCTGTGGATTGCCCAGTACCTCTGCCGCCGTGCCCGTTTCGACGATCAGTCCGTTCTGCATGACCGCGATGTGGTCCGCGCGTTCTGCGGCCACTGCCAGGTCGTGGGTGATGAGCAGGACCGCCGTACCGGATTCCGCGGTGCGCTGCGCGAGGTGGTCGAGAATGCGGCGCTGCACGGTGACGTCGAGAGCGCTGGTCGGCTCGTCGGCGATCACCAGTTCGGGGCCACAGGCCAGGGCGATGCCGATCAGCACGCGCTGGCGCTGGCCGCCGGACAGATCCTGGGGATATTGCCCGGCCCGCACCTCCGGCCGATCCAGTCCGGCCTGCTCCAGAATCCGCACCGCCTCGATCCGGGCGGTGCGGCGATCCGCCCGGCCGTGAATGCGCAGCACCTCCCCCACCTGATCGCCGATGCGCAGCACCGGATTCAGCGAGGTGCCCGGGTCCTGGGGGACCAGGCCGATGCGCGCACCCCGGATCCGTTGCAGCGCCCGCTGCGAGGTGTGCTCGAGGCGCTCCCCGGCGAAGCCGATCGCACCCGCCGTGATCCGGCCGCCGTTCAGCAGCCCGATCACCGCGTGCGCGAGAGTCGACTTGCCCGAACCGGATTCGCCCACCAGCGCGACCATCTCACCGCGCCGCACCTCCAGCGAAACGCCGCGCACGGCAGCCGTCGTCCCGGTACTGCCCCGGTATTCGACCTGCAGCCCCTCGATACTCAACAGCAGATCGGTCATCGGGCACCGTCCTGCTGCAGTGCGCGGGCAATCCGCTGAGTGGACAGCACCAGTACGACGATCACCAGCCCGGGCATGGTCGTCAGCCACCACGCGGTGGCCAGGAAACCGCGGCCGTCGGACACCAGCGATCCCCATTCCGGCGTCGGCGGCACCGCGCCGTAGCCGAGGAAGCTCAGTGAGGCCACGAACAGCACCGCGACCCCGAAGTCCACCGCCGCCAGCGCCGCCACCGGACCGTAGGCATTGCGCAGCACATGACGGAAGAGCACCGTGTGCCAGCGCACCCCGGAGGCGAAGGCCGCCTCCACATACGGGGCCCGCCGCACCCGCAGCACCTCGCCCCGCATCACCCGCGCGAACCGGGCGATGAGCGAAACACCCACGGCGATGGCCACATTGCGGGTGCCCAGCCCCAGCACGGTGATCATGGCGAGCGCGACCAGCAGATCCGGTATGGACAGCAACACGTCGACCACCCGCATGATCGCGGTGTCCACCGCGCCGCCCGCCGTGCCCGCCACCAACCCCAGTAGCGAGCCCGCGATCAGCCCGAGCAGCACCGCGAACACGGTCGCGCTCACCGAGAGACCGGTTCCGTGCACCACGCGTGCGTACAGGTCCCGGCCGAGATTGTCGGTGCCGAACCAGTGCCCCGCGCTGGGCCCGCGCAGCTTCTGCGCCGGAACTCCGTGCAGGGGATCGCTACCGGCGAATACCGCCGGCGCGACCGCCCACGCCAGCACCAAGAGCACCACAGCACTCGCCGCCAACAGTCCGAGATTTTCGCGCACCCACGCGGCAGATGCCGGCCACGGCACCAGATCCTCACGCATCGGACGCCTCCTCTTCTCCGAGCCAGTAGGCGATGCCGGGATCGAGGAGCGGGTGGGTCAGGGTGATGACTCGCAGCCGGGAGCGCGGGCCGGAGGGGACGCGCAGGTGGTCGCGCAGGTTCCGGATCAGGTGAGCGGGCAGGAGGTCAGACATGGGCGCGCTCCTTGCGGGTATCCCGGTGCGCCACACGGGGATCCAAGAGTGGATAGGCGAGATCGATGAGGAGGTTGACCGTGACGAAGACCAGCGCGGCGAACACGACGATGCCCTGCACCACCGGAATGTCCTGGTTCAGCACCGATTCCTGGGTGAGGCGGCCCAGTCCCGGCCGGGAGAACACGGTCTCGGTGACGACCGAGCCCGCCAGCACCTGGCCGACCCACAGGCCCGCCACCGTGAACGCGGGGGTCGCGGCGGGCCGCAGCACGTGGCGCAGCTGCACCCACCAGCGCGACGCACCCTTGGCGAAGGCGACCGCCACGAACGGCTGCCGCCAGGTGGCGACCAGGCTGCTGTAGAGCACCTGGGCGATCACCGCGCCCACCGGAATGGCCAGGGTGACGGCGGGCAGAATGGTGCCGCTGAATCCGGTCCCGCCGATCGCCGGCACCAGCCGCAGTCGGAACGAGAACAGCTGCAGCAGCAGCAATCCCACCCAGAACCCGGGCATGGACGCCCCGATCGGCGGTAGTGCGGTGAGCAGACCACGTAGCCACGGCCGCTCGGTGTAGGCGGCGGCCAGGGCGAGCCCGGTACCGCCCAGCAGCGCCAGCAGCAGGCCGAGCCCGGCCAGCGCCAGCGTCGGGGGCAGCGCCTCGGCCAGTGCGCCGGTGACGGTCTGGCCGCTGAAGATCGAATGACCGAGATCGCCGCGCACCGCGTGGGTGAGAGCGGTCCGGTACTGCGCCCAGAGCGGCTGGTCCAGGCCGTATCTGGCCCGCATTTCGGCGACGGCCGCCGCGTCCACGGGGGTGCCGGTGGCGGCGTTGGCGGCCACGTCCACCGGATCTCCCGGCAGCAGATAGAGCACCACGAACGACAGCGTGAATGCCGCCCACAGCACGCCCACCGCCTGGAGTACCCGTCCGATCACGTAGCGGCCCATGGGATTACCGCCGCAGCCAGGTGTCGTGGAACTGCAACCGGGCCGACGCCTCGAACTTCACCCCGGCCACGCCCTTGCCCACGCCGATGGCCTGGGACAGTTCGATGGTCGGAATCCACAGGCCCTGATCCAGCACCGCGGACTGGGCATCGCCGATGATGCGGGCCCGCGCGGCCGGGTCGGTGGCCGACAGCTGCCGGGCGAGCAGGGAGTCCAGCGGCTCGGCCGGGCCGCGGGCGTTCAGGTTGCGCTGGTCCACCGCGAAGGTGGTGCGCAGGATGTCGCCGTCGGCACGGGTGGAGTTGTAGTAGTCGAAGTCGAAGTCCTTGTTGTTCTGGCGCACATTCGATTCCGCCACCGACAGCGGCTCCAAGCGGAGATCGAATCCGACCGCCTTCAATTGCTGCTGGGTCAGTTCGAGGATGGCCTGATTGCCCGCGAAGACCGCGGAGAAGATGACGCCCGCGGCGAGCCGCTGGCCGTCCTTGACCCGGATCCCGTCCGCGCCGGGCACCCATCCAGCCTGGTCGAGGAGCTTCTTCGCCGCGTCCGGGTCGTACTTCACGCGGGATGAAAGATCCACGTACCCCGGAGTTTTCGAGGCGAGCACGCTGGTGGCCGGTTTGAACTGCGGGCCCAGCACGGTGTCCACCAGTTCCTTGCGGTCGAGGGCGGGCACCAGCGCCGCCCGCACCGCCGGGTCCCGCAGCGGTCCGCGGGTGACATTCACCTGGAGGCCGAACGGCACGCCCGGATTCGCGGTGAACTGCACCCGGCCACCACCCGCTTCGATCTGCGAAACATCCTGCGGCAGGGCGTCACTGATGGCATCGAGCTGACCGGAGGCGAGACTGCCGGTGCGGACCCCGGACTCCGGGACCACGGTGAATACGATCTTGTCCAGGTACGCCTCACCCTGACCGGCGAAAACCGCAGAGCCCCAGGCATATCCGGCGCGCTTGGCCAGCGTGGCCGAGACATTCTGCTTCCACTCCGCGTAGGTGAACGGGCCGCTGCCGATATTCGCGCCCAGGCAGCGGTCGTCGGCGGGCTTGGCGACCGTGGCGTCGGATTGGATCCCCAGCTGCGGCGTCGATGTCGCCTGCAGGAACTGGGCATTCGGCGCTGCGAAGTCCACCCGCACCGTGCGCGGATCCACCACCGTGCTGCCGGTGTATCCGGCCAGGTAGCTCGCGGCCAGCGGCGCCTTTGCCCCGCCGAGGGCGACGATCGAATCGAAGTTCTTGCGCACCGAATCCGCGGTGAGCGGGGTGCCGTCGCTGAAGGTGATCCCGTCCTTCAGATGGAAGGTGAACGACTTGGCGTCCGCCGAAACGGTCCAGGTGTCCGCCAGCCACGGCTTCAGCGCACCGGATTCCGGGTCCTGATCGACCAGCGAGTCGACGATCTGCCGGGTCACGTAGATGGTCTGATTCGTCGCCGACTGCGCGGGATCCGAGCAGGTCGGGGCCAGCGACAGACCGTAGCGCAGGGTGCCGCCCGGCTGCGGCGGGCCCGACGGCTCGCCATTGCCGCCAGCGGTACCGCCGCCACCGCACGCGGTCAGCGCGAGGGTGGCGGCCAGCGCGCCCGCGAGCGCCAGGGGACGGGTCGCGCGGGCGGCGAGGGGGTGATTCATGCGGGGTCTCCGGACAGGTAGCGATCGCCGCCCAGCGGGCGGCTCGGAATGCGTTGGCGCAGTTCGGATGCGACCTCGGCCCGGAACAGCTCGAGGCTCTCGCGATGCTGGGCCTCGGTGCGGCCGTCGGCGTCGGCGCTCAGGTGGATCACCTCGTGGCCGAACCGCTCGTGATAGCGGCTCACCTTGTCCAGCACCTGTTCCGGGCTGCCGATGAGCGCGGAGGAGCGTTCGACGAAGTCCTCCACCGTCTCGAAGACGATGGGTACGCCGAACTTCCGGGCCACGGCCTGACGGGCCTCGAAGACCGGGCGATACCGGTCCACGGCCTGCTGCGAGGTCCGGGTCACCAGAAAGCCCGCCGTACCCGCGCCCACCAGCGCCTCGGCCGGATCGTGCCCGTAGGCCGCCCAGCGTTCCCGGTAGTGGTCCACCAGTTCCGCGTACGGCTCGATCGGATAGGTGACATTCGCCGAGAACAGCGGATCCCCGTGGAGCGCCGCGTAATCCGCGGATTCCCGGCTGGTCGCGCTGCCGTGCCAGATGCGCAGCCGCGGCTGCAGCGGCCGGGGCAGCGCCTTGGCCTCGGTGAGCGCCGGCCGGAAGCGGCCGGACCAGGTGACGCTGTCGCTGTCCCAGAGCTTGCGGAACAGCTCGTAGCCCTCGCGATTGCGATCCCACTGGTCATCGGTGGTGACGTGGAACAGCTTGGCCTGCGCCGCGCCATTGCCCTTGCCGATGATCAGTTCCAGGCGCCCGTCGGAGAGGTTGTCCAGGGTGGAGTAGTCCTCGAACGCGCGCACCGGATCCAGCAGGCTCAGCGTGGTGACACCGGTGAACAGGGCCAGGCGCGAGGTGACCGCGGCGATATGGCTCAGCACCACCGGCGGGGCGGCGGAGATGAACGGATCCTCGTGCCGCTCCCCCACCGCGAAGCCGTCGTACCCGAGATCCTCGGCCAGCCGGGCGCTGTCGACCACGCGGCGCAACCGCCGGCGGGGCGTCTCGGCAGCGCCGGTCACCGGGTCCGGGGTGTGCGTGATCAGGGTCAGGAGCAGGAATTTCATGCCGGGACCGCCTCGGTGTCGCCGGAGCGCCGGCCGGCGGGGACGTACTTCTCGAACGGGTGCACGTGCCCGACCTCCTTCACGATGTCGCGCGGCAGCGCGGTGTAGCCCGCGGCCGTGTACAGCGCCACGGCCTCCGGCTGGCGCGGACCGGTGGTCAGGTAGATGCGCCGGTAACCGCGCCGGGCGATCTCGGCCTCCAGCTGCTCGAGCACGAACCGGCCCAGCCCCCGGCGGCGGTGCGCGCTCGACGTCCAGATCCGTTTCAGCTCCGCGGTTTCCGCGTCGAAGCGCTGGAAGGCGCCGCCCGCCACCGGTTCGCCGTCCTCCACCACGATCAGCAGATCGCCGTGCGGCGGCGCGAAATGACTGGCCGAATAGCCGGTCAGATCCGCGTGTATCTCACCCGGGGTGCGGCCGTAGCGGCTGCTGTATTCGATGGCCAGCTCCGCCAGCAGCGGCGCGGCCAGCGGATCGTGCTGTGCGACGTGGAATACGGTGCGCGACACGCTCATCCCTTCTTCTTGGGTAGTCCGGGCGGATTGATCCGCGACTGCTGCACGGCCTCGTTACCGAGGCCCCAGCGGTCGAGGACCTGTTTGTAGGCCCCGTGGTCGATGGCGTACTGGATGGCCTGCTGCACGGGGCCGATGAGCCCGTTGTCCTTGCGGGTGAGTGCCGCGATCTCGGCCTGTAGTGCGTCTCCCGCGCCGGACCAGGTGGTGAGCACCTTGTTGCCGGTCGTCGCGGAGTGATACTGCGCCGCCGGGTTGGGGCCCACATAGCCGTCGATCCGGCCGGAGGACAGCGCCAGGTAGTAGTCCGAGGATTGCTGGTAGTAGGCGAGTTCCAGTTCGGGCAGCCCCTCGGCCACGTTCCGGTCGTTCCAGGCGACCAGCAGCTGCTCCTGATTGGTGCCTGAGCCGACGCCGATCTTCTTGCCCGCCAGCGACTTCCGGTCCTGATAGGTCCAGGTCGAATCCTTGGGCACCTCCAGCGCGATATTGTCCTTGCGGTAGGTGGCGAAGTCGTACTTCTCCTTGCGCTCCTCGGTGAGCGTGACATTGCTGACGAACAGGTCGACCTCGCCCGAGTCGATCTTCACGAAGTTCTGTGACCAGTCCCCGTTCCGGCGCTCCAGCTTCAGGCCGAGAATGTCGGCGATCAGCGTGGCGACATCCACCTCGGAGCCGATGACGGTCCGATCGTCGGTGGCGTAGAAGCCGAGCGGCGGCGTCGCGCCGACAGTGCCGGTGACCACCAGCGTGCCGCGGTCGCGAATGGCCTGCGGGACCTGCGCGGCAATCGAATCCACCTGGCCGGCGTGAATGCGCCCCTTCTGCTCCGGTGAGAGGTCATAGGTAAGGCCGTTCACGCTGCGCGTGTCGCTGGTGCCGCCATCACCATTGCCACAGCCGCCCACCAGCAGACTGAGCAGCGTGACGGCGATCAGGACTCTGGTCCGTCTGCGACGGCTCGCCAGGGACATGGGCTTTTCCTTACCTAGTGGGAACACGTCAGAGGACGTGCGCGAGAAAGGCTTTGGTGCGCGGGTGCGACGGGTTGTCCAGCAGCTGCGCGGGCGGACCCTGCTCGACGATGCGGCCGGCGTCCATCAGCACCACGGTGTCGGCGACCTTGCGGGCGAAACCGACCTCGTGGGTGACGATCACCAGGGTCGAACCACCGCGCGCCAGATCCTCGAGGACATCGAGGACTTCACCGACCAGCTCGGCATCCAGCGCGGACGTGGGCTCGTCGAACAGCACCACCTCCGGCCGCAGGGCCAGCGCCCGCGCGATGGCCACGCGCTGCTGCTGCCCACCCGACAACCGGCTCGGATACTCGTCCGCCTTGTCCGCCAGGCCGACCCGCGCCAGCAACTCCAGCGCCTCGGCGTTCACCTCGGCCTTGGAGCGGCGCTGCGCGGCCACCGGCGCGAGCGCCACATTCTCCCGAACTGTCAGGTGCGGAAAGAGATTGAAGTTCTGGAACACGAATCCGATGCGTGCCCGCTGCCGCAGGATCTCGCGTTCGTGCAGCTCGTGCAGCTTGCCGCCCTTGCGCCGGTAGCCGACCAGCTCGCCGCCGACCCGCACGGTGCCACCGTCCACCTGCTCGAGGTGGTTGATCGTGCGCAGCAGCGTCGACTTGCCCGAACCCGACGGGCCCAGGATCACCGTCACCTCGCCGGGGCGCACCGCCAAGTCGATGCCCGAGAGGACTTCATTGCGGCCGAAGGACTTTCGGATGCCGCGCAATTCGATCGCGAACTCGGTCATCGCCGATCACCGGCCTTCGAACGACGGCTCTTCGAGAAGTGCCGCTCGATATAGAACTGAATGACGGTCAGCACGGTGGTCAGCAGGATGTACCAGACCGTGGCCACCATGAGCAGCGGCACCACCCGGCCATTGCGGCCGTAGATGACCTGCACCTGATAGAACAGCTCGGCAATCGCCATGGTAGACACGATCGAGGTGCCCTTGAAAAGGCTGATCACCTCATTGGCGGCATTCGGCAGAATTCCGCGCATCGCCTGGGGCGCCACGATCGTGAAGAACTGCCGCCGCCACGGCAGGCCCAGCGACCGGGCCGCCTCCCACTGGCCCTCGTCGACCGAGATGATCCCGGCCCGGATGATCTCCGCCGAATACGCGGCCTGATGCAGCGCCAAACCGATGACGGCCGCGGTGAATCCGCTGATCACGCCATTGGTCTGGAACCGCGCGAACTCCGGCCCGAACGGAATGCCCAGCGACAGCGTCTTGTACAGGTAGGCCAGATTGAACCAGAACAGCAACTGCACGATCAGCGGGATCGACCGGAAGGCCCAGACATAGGTCCACGAGATCGCCTGCAGCACCGGGTTCTTCGACAATCGGCCCACGGCCAGCCAGACACCGAGGAAGAAGCCCAGCAGGGTGCCCCAGAAGGTCAGCTCCAGCGTCACCTTCAGCGCCGACAACACCGTCTTCGCGGTGACATACTGCGCGAAGGTTCCCCAATCCCAGCCCGGGTTGGTGATCAGCCCGTGCGCGAACTGCGCGACCAGCACGAGCGCGATCGCCGCGGTGACCCAGCGCCACGGGTGGCGGGCGCGGACGATCGGCAGATCCCCGTCGTGGTGTTCGGCTTCGGGCTCCGTCTGCGTGGGCGCCGCCAGCGTACTCATGGATTCGTCCTCCATCGGTCCCGGCGGAAGCACCCGCACCACGTGCGCGGGGGTTGCTGCGATGTCTGCGAGCCGGGTCTCTCGATCGCTCTGGATGGTGTAGACGACACTACGAATTCCGACGGCGTATGTCGCCGGTCCCGATCAACGTGAATTCAATTGCATGACAGTCGTTTTCCGGAATTCCGGTGGAAACGGGGGAATCAGCCCGCGGCCTCGTCGCGCTCCGGGGACGGGTCGTAGAGGGCGCGGAAACCGCTGCGGTGGAAGACCAGCGGCTCCGAATCGGGGTACGTGCCGAGCCGGTGCACCCGCAGCAGCACCACCGCGTGATCACCGGCCGGAACCTGTTCGTGCACCGAGGTTTCCAGCCACGCCGTGGCCCCGGCGACGAACGCCGCGTTCCCGTTCCCGGGGTGCAGGTCGACATTGCGGAAGCGGTCTCCCCGCCGCGAGCTCAGCCCGCGCGCCGCCGGCTCCTGCTCGCTGCTGAGCAGACTCAGGCCCAAACGGCTCGCCTGCTCCAGCCGCGGCCAGGTCTCCGACGAATACTGAATGCAGATCGACACCAGCGGCGGGTCCAGGGAGACCGGCACGAAGGTGCTCGCCACCAGGCCGTACGGTGTCCCGCCGATGCGTGCGCACACGGCCACCACCCCGCTGGGAAAGTGCGAAAAGGCCCGCCGCAGATCGGTCCCGTCGACCGGAGTGAGCGCGGCAGCCGCGCCGTGAATCGAGGTCAGCTCGCCCATTACCCCACTTCAGCACCGCCGTGCACCCGACAACAGTATTGGGCTCACCCCGATTACAACGAACCCCCGCCCGACGGATGTCGAACGGGGGCCGATGATCTCGCGATGGGGTGTGAGCGCGTAGCCCCGGAATTACTTGGGCACGTTCAGCGACGGCTGGTTGATGGTGACGAAGTAGTTGTAGGCGGCGGCGATGGCGACCGGCGCGGTCACGAACAGCTGACCGGCGATGGTGCCCAGGAAGCCGACGGTGGCCGCGCCCAGGATGCAGCCGCCGAGCGGGCCGAGGCCGAACAGGGTGGCCAGGGCGCCGGTGGCGACCAGACCCACGCCGATGCCGGCGATGCAGCCGACGGCCGCGCCGCCGAGACCGCCGACCAGGGTGCCGATGGTGGCGCCGGTGGAGATGGTGTCCTTCAGGCGGTTGAAGGCAGCCTGCTCACGGTCGTAGTCCGACTTCCACGGAGCCTGGTCCTCGTAGGGCAGGTTGATCGGCTTGTAGACCGCGTGATCCGTGTCGTACTGCGGGGTCAGGGTCGCGGTGTGGTCGGCGATCTCCGCGGCGATCGGGAACTCGAAGTCGTCGACCCGGAAGTTCAGCGGCAGGCCGGCCAGCACGGTGCCATTGGCAGCCTTGATCTTGAAGGTGCCGTCCTCGACCACCATCGAGCCACCATCGGTGTGGATGATGGTGTTGGTGTCGGAAGTCGTTGCCGCGTAATCGATCACGCCATTGTCGGCAGCCGGGGCCGCATTGACGGTGCCGGCGGTTACGCCCATCGCGGCGATGACCAGCGCCGCGGTCGCGGCGAAATTCTTGAAGCGCATTTTCCTTCGTTTCCTCATCAGACAGTCCGCAGGTGTGGACCGACTGATCGAAACGGGCCGACCCGAACGAGATATGGATCCGGGATGCTGGCGCGGTGAACAGTTGAAATGGGAAACCCGCCCGGCCATACGGCCGAGCGGGCTGTCCCGATGAGGTATTTGCTGATGCCTATGGAGCCCCTCGCTCTTATAGAACCGCGCTCTTACTTGGCCGGAGCCGGAGCGGTGATGTGCGGCCCGTTGATGGTGGAGAAGTACTGGATCGCGGCGGCGATGGCGACCGGCGCGGTCACGAACAGCTGACCCGCCAGGGTACCCAGGAAGCCAACGGTCGAAGCGCCGACGAGGCAGCCGATGATCGGGCCCGCGCCGAACAGGGTGGCCAGCGGAATCGAGACCAGACCGGCGGCACCGAAGCCGAGGACACAGCCGACGGCCGCGCCGCCGAGACCGCCGACCAGGGTGCCGATGGTGGCACCGGTGGAGATGGTGTCCTTCATGCGGTTCCAGGCGGCCTGCTCGCGGTCGTAGTCCGACTTCCACGGAGCCTGGTCCTCGTACGGCAGCGCGACGTCCTTGACGTTGCCCGGCGTGTAGACCGCGTGGTCCATGTCGTACTGCGGGGTCAGGGTCGCGGTGTGGTCCGAGATCTCCGCGGCGATCGGGAAGGTGAAGTCGTCCACCTGGACCTTCAGCGGCATACCGGCGACGATGTTGCCGTTGGCGGCCTTGATCTCGAAGTTGCCGTTCTCGACGACCATGGAACCGGCATCCGTGCGGATGACGGTGTTGGTCTCGGAGTTGGTGGCGGTGTAGTTGATCGGCGCGTTGTCATCGGCGGCCGGCGCGGCGTTCACGGTACCGGCGGTGACGCCGAGGGCGGCGACGACCAGCGCGGACACCGCGGCGAATTTCTTGAGACGCATGTGTTCTGGAATTCCTCTTCAGATGAGCGGATGCGCCCCAGGGCAACAAGGTCAGGTGTAGCCCTGGGACGCTGTGATGGAAACCGACCTTTTCAAACGCAACGTGGCACGTCGGTTCCTTGCCGGTGAACCTTTGCCCATCGGTTGCCGAAATTGCCTACTTGGCAGGCGTGAACGGCTGATTGATAGTCGTGAAGTATTGCACCGCAGCGGCAATCGCGACCGGAGCCGTGACGAACAACTGACCGGCGATGGTACCCAGGAAGCCGACGGTGGCCGCACCCACCACGCAGCCCGCGAGCGGACCCGCGCCGAACAGCGTGGCCAGCGCACCGGTGGCTACCAGGCCGACGCCGATGCCCGCGATGCAGCCCAGCGCCGCGCCGCCGAGGCCGCCGACCAGCGTGCCCACGGTCGCGCCCAGGCTGATGGTGTCGCGCAGGCGGTTCCAGGCGGCCTGCTCACGGTCGTACTGGGTCTTCCAGGGGGCCTGGTCCTCATAGGGCAGCGCGACCGGCTTGTAGACCGCGTGGTCCACGTCGAGCTGCGGCGTCAGGGTGGCCGTGCGGTCGCTGACCTGCGCCGCGATCGGGAACTCGAAGTCGTCGACGCGGAATTTCAATTCCGTGCCCGCGACGGTGGTCCCATTGGCGGCCTTGATCTTCAGCGCGCCGTCCTCGACCACGATCGAACCGGCGTCGGTCCGGATGACCGTGCCGGCATCGGTCGTCTGGGCCGTGTAGCTGATCGCGCCGTCGTCGGCCTTGGCCGGACCGGCGTAGGCGGTTCCGGCGGTCACGCCGGTCGCCGCGATCGTCAATGCCGCGATTCCGGCGAATTTCCTCATCTTCATGCTGGTACTGCTTCCCACTGCCGCGAACTGAACTGTCGGCGGCAAGCATTAAGCAACCTCCCAGGTTTCTGGAGGTTAAAAACCAGCTTGATTCGATCCGGGCGAATCGGACACCGGTTACTTCGCCTTGGCGGCGGCCTTCGCCTGTTTCTTGAATTCCCGCACCTGAGTGAGGGATTCGGCATCGGTGACATCGGCGACCGAGCGGCGGGAACCGTCCTCGCCGTACGCGCCCGCGGCCTCGCGCCAGCCGTTTGCGGTCAGCCCGCGCTGTTTACCCAAGAGCGCCAGGAAGATCCGCGCCTTCTGATCGCCGAAACCCGGCAGCTTCTTCAGCCGCTTCAGGATTTCCTTGCCGTCCGGATCACCCTCGGTCCAGAGCGCCGCGGTCGTGCCGTCGTAGTTCTCCACGATGAATCGAGCCAGCTCCTGGACGCGCCGGCCCATGGAACGGCCGTAGCGGTGGATGGCCGGCGGGGTCGCGGCCAGCTCCTCGAATTCTTCGGGATCGGCGGCGGCGATCTTGTGGATATCGAACCCGCCCATGCGGTCGGCGAGTTTCCACGGGCCGCGGAATGCGTGCTCCATCGGAAACTGCTGATCCAGCATCATTCCGACCAACAGGGCGAAATCATCGGTCGAAAGCAGCTCGTCGGCATCGGATTCCTGCGCAATACACAGCGTGCGGCTCACCATGCATCGATCATCCCATTCATCCCCGGTCGCGGTGACGCGGGTCACGCTGTGCCCGCAGAAGGACTAGGCTGCGGCCATGCCCGACACCATGGCTGATTCTTCAGTGCGAACCGCGGCGCACCCTGCCGCTGGGTCCGGACTGCGACCGGACCGTTTCGACCGCGATGGACAAGACCAGCTCGTCGACGTTCACGATCTACAGGCAGCGCTGCCGGGCATCCGGAGCCTGCGCACCTGGGCCCACGAGGCCCTGGCCACCCGGCCCGGCGAGAGCGCCGTCGACATCGGGTCCGGCTCCGGGTCGGAGGTGCTGGCCTTCGCCGACCTGGTCGGCCCCACCGGCACCGCGCTCGGCGTCGAACCCGACCCGCACCTGCGCAGCGCCGCCGAACGCCGCGCCGCCCAGGCCGGATCCGCCGCCAAATTCGTCAGCGGTGACGCCTACGGTCTGCCCGTCGGCAGCGAGAGCTTCGACGTGGCGCTGTGCGAGCGCGTCTTCCAGCACCTCACCGCACCCGCCCGGGCCGCCGGGGAGATCGCCCGGGTGCTGCGCCCCGGCGGGCGCGTGGTGGTCATGGACAGCGACTGGGGCACGGCCATCGTGCATCCGGGCGACCGGCACGTGGTGCACGAGGTCATCGAAACCATGATCGCGGGCACCACGAATCCCTACGCGGGCCGCCGCCTGGCGGGTCAGCTCACCAAGGCCGGGCTGGTCGTCGACGACATCGGCTCGCACGCGCTGGTGCAGGACGGCCGCGTCGGTGCGGGCGCGCTCCTCGCCCGGGTGGCGGACCGGGCCGTCGCGCGCAGCGCCATTTCCGAGCGCCAGCGCGACCAGCTGCTCGCCGACCTGGAGGCCGGCGCCGCCAGCGGCGACATCCACCTGTCGGTGACCATCTTCGCGGTGCTGGCCCACAAGCCACACTGACCGGAAACACGAGCGGCGCGCACCGTTTCGGGGTGCGCGCCGCTCGTTTCGTTGTGCGCCTCAGAGATTCATGAGCTTCTCGGATGCGGCCAGCAGCACGCAGGTGGCCAGGCCCTCCATCGCCTGCTCCAGCTCACCCTCGGACGGGAAGCTGGGCGCGATGCGAATGTTCTTGTCCTCCGGGTCCTTTCCGTACGGGTAGGACGATCCGGCGGGGGTCAGCGCGATGCCCGCGTCCTTGGCCAGCGCCACCACCTTGCTCGCGGTGCCCTCCAGCACGTCCAGGCTGATGAAGTAGCCGCCCTTGGGCTCGGTCCAGGACGCCACCTTCGAGGCGCCCAGCCGGTCCTCCAGAATCCGCAGCACCAGTTTGAATTTCGGCTCCAGGATGGCGCGGTGCTTCTGCATGTGCTCCCGCACGCCCTCGGCGTCCCCGAAGAAGCGCAGGTGCCGCAGCTGGTTCACCTTGTCCGGGCCGATGGTCTTCTTGCCCAGGTGCTTCAGGTACCACTCCAGGTTGGCGGTCGACGAGCCGAAGAAGCTCACGCCCGCACCCGCGAAGGTGATCTTCGAGGTGGAGGCCAGCACGAACGGGCGGTTCGGGTGCCCCGCCGCCGCGGCCAGGCCCAGCACGTCCAGCACCGGCTCCGCGGTGTCGGTGAGCGGGTGCACCGCGTAGGCGTTGTCCCAGAACAGGCGGAAGTCCGGCGCGGCCGTCGGCATCGAAACCAGTTCGCGGGTAACGGCTTCGGAGAAGGTGACGCCGGTCGGGTTGGAGTAGTTCGGCACCGCCCACAGACCCTTGATGCTGGGGTCCGACGCCACCAGCTCCGCGATCAGATGGGTGTCCGGGCCGTCACCCTTCATCGGGATCGGGATCATCTCGAAGCCCAGCGACTCGGTGATGGCGAAGTGCCGGTCGTACCCCGGCACCGGGCACAGGAACTTGAGCGCCGGCTCGTCGGCCCAGCGGCGCACCGAATCGGCGGTGCCGTACAGCATCGAGAACACCAGCAGGTCGTGCATGATCTCCAGGCTGGCGTTGTTGCCGGCGAGCAGATTCGACATCGGAATGCCGAGCAGCTCACCGAAGATGGCGCGCAGCTCCGGCAGGCCGTGCAGGCCACCGTAATTGCGCACATCGGTGCCGTTGGCGTCGCGGTAGTCGGCGGTGCCCGGCAGCTCGAGGAGTTCCTGCGAGAGGTCCAGCTGCTCGGGCGAGGGCTTTCCCCTCGTAATGTCCAGCGTCAGCTTCTCGGTCTTGAGCTTCGCGTAGTTCGCGGTCTGCGTCTCGTGTTCCGTCACGAGTTCCGCATGGCTCATCAAACCGAATTGCGTCTGCCGAGGCATCTGACAGCCTTTCCAATGGCGTGGGATGTTTGTCCAGGGTTGCGCGCACCGCGAACCCAACCGACCACGTTACTAGGCGGCCGCTCCGATTCGGCAGGGATATATACAGTTCCGCCGCCACCCGATCGGGCCCCGAAAATGAAAGGGGACCCAGCGCACCCGGCAGAGCCCGTTGACCCTTGCTGCCTTCCGGCCCTGGGGGAGTTCACAGGATGCGCGCCGCGCTGGATCCGTCGGCCAGTGTAGCGGCTCACCGCGCCGCGTGCGGCATCGGGTCGATACGATGCCTGCGATAAGCGGGGTCACCCGCGAAATTCCGGAGGGGAAAGACGAGATGACGAGTTCCGATCCAGGATCGGGTGGGCCGCACGACCCGGCGAAGGCCCAGGAAACCGCGCAGTGGTGGGCCACCCCGCCCAGCGGAACCGACGCCGGCCAACCGGTCCAGGGCACGGACCCGACCATGCTGAACTACAACGCCGGCGGCATCCCGCCATACACGCCGCCCGCCCAGCCGCTTTCGCCCGGCCAGCCCTCAGGCGGCTACCCGGCGGTGTCGGGTGGATTCCCGCAGCAGGCGATGTCGGGAGGATTCCCGCAGCAGGCGGTGCCGGGAGGTTACCCGCAGCAGCCGGCCTCCGGGGGCTATGCGCAGCAACCGATGTCCGGCGGCTTCCCCCAGCAGCAGTACGCCCCGCCGCCTCCGACCCCGCCGATCGCGCCCGCCTACGGCTACCCGGCGCAGCCGCCCCGCTCGGGCGGCAACAAGACCGGCTGGATCGTCGGCGGTGTCATCGGCCTGGTGGTGATCGTCGGCGTCATCATCGGCGCGGTCGCCCTCTCCGGCGGCGACGGCCCCTCGCCGCTGAGCGACGACAAGAAGAAGAACGCCGGCAAGTACACGATGGACGGTGTCACCAACGGCTGCAGCGTGATCGACACCTCGGTGCTCAGCAAGTGGGTGCCCACCTCCAAGGGCACCCCCGAGCACTCCGAGACCAAGCCCACCGACTACTCGGGCGGGCGCTTCGAATGCCGCGCCGGCAACGAAGAGGCCAGCAAGACCGACAAGTACACCACCAACACCGCCGACCTCACCCTCGACGTGTCCTTCCTGAGCGGCGCGTCGACGGCCTACAACAAGCCCGAATACGACACCTGGAAGACGTCCGACACCGGCACCACCGGCAGCGGCCGCACCGCCGGCGACGTGAACGGCATCGGCGAGGCGGGCTACTGGTCGGCCAAGGTCGACGACTGGACCTACTGGACCACCACCGACTACACGGTCGCGGTCAAGGACGACAACGCCTCCATCAAGGTCAACATCCGCCTGCGCATGGCCAAGGGCCAGGACGTCAGCAAGGACGAGATCGCCCAGGTCTGCAAGGACCAGGCCCAGAAAGCCCTCAACAATCTGAAGAAGAAGTAGCCGCCGACCACGGCATTTGCTTCCACCAGGGGGGCACCCGGTATATTGCTCGGCGGAGGATTCGCCTAGTGGCCTATGGCGCTCGCCTGGAACGCGGGTTGGGTTAACAGCCCTCAGGGGTTCAAATCCCCTATCCTCCGCCAGGGAAAGACCCTGGTCGGGATCGGTTTTTCCGGTTCTGGCCAGGGGCTTCTGGCAACGGTCTTGGCAA
>NZ_JBHZCS010000004.1:195881-264350 GCF_042755705.1 Nocardia sp. NPDC059154 | reverse complement strand
CGGCCACCTTGCTGTGCGCGGTGGCCGCCGACTACCCGCAGATGCTCGGCGCCCGCTTCCTCGTCGGGGTCGGCGAAGCCGCCTACGGCAGCGTCGGAATCGCCGTGGTACTCAGCGTATTCGCGCCCCGCATGCATGCCGCGCTGAGCGGGGCGTTCATGGCGGGCGGATCGTTCGGCTCGGTGTTGGGCGTGGCGTTCGGCGGGGTGATCGCCGTGCACTTCGGATGGCGCTGGTCGTTCGCCCTCATGGCGGTCTTCGGGCTGGTCCTGGCGGCGCTGTTCCGGGCGGCCGTCAGCGAGGAGACGCTGGCCCGGTACGCCGCCGACCCGGCGCCGAGCCCGGAAAGTGGAGCGGGCCTGCGGGTTCCGGTCTCGACACTATTCACCAATCCGGCGGTCCTGTGCGCGTACGCGGGCAGTGCCCTGCAGATCTTCACCGCAGCGGTGCTGTTGTCGTGGATGCCGAGCTTCTTCGGCCGCTACTACGACCTGGCCCCGGACCGGGCCGGCGCGATCGCCTCGGTGTTCGTGCTGCTCGTCGGTGCCGGGATGGTGGGCTGCGGGATGATCACCGACCGGGTCAGCCGCACCGACATGGCCCGCAAATGGACCACGGCCATTGTGTTCTGCGCGATCGCCATGACCTGCCTCGCCATCGGTTTCGCCGTCGGCCACGGTCCGCTGCAGCTGCTGCTGATCGGAGTCGGGGCGTTCTTCTCCGGCGGATCGTCGGGGCCGGCCGCGGCCATGGTCGCCAACCTCACCCACCCCTCCGTCCAGGCTTCGGCCTTCGGCACCCTCACCCTCGCGAACAGTCTGCTCGGTCTGGCACTGGGCCCGTTCGTCGTCGGCGTCCTCGCTGATCACCTCGGATTGGCGAACGCGCTGCGGCTCGCACCGCTGACCTATCTGCTCGCCATCGCCGCCCTTGCACTGGGCAAGCGCGCCTATCCCGCCGGGCTACGCAGGCTCGCCGCGCTCGACTCCGGCGCATCACCTGGACCTTCGAAAGGACTTGCCGCACCTCATGAGTGAGACCACCACACCGACCGTTGTGATCGTGCCCGGGCTGCGCGACCACCTCCCCGACCACTGGCAGACCCGGCTCGCCGACCAACTGGACCGGGTCCGCACGGTGCCGCCGCTGGAGCGGGACAAGCTCTCCTGCGCAGCCCGTGTGGCCGCCCTCGACGCGGTGCTCACCGAGATCGACGGGCCCGTCGTGCTCGTCGCCCACAGCGCCGGCGTCATGATCACCGTGCGCTGGGCGCAGCAGTCCACCCGGCCCGTGCAGGGCGCACTGCTGGCCACGCCCCCGGATTTCGAGACCCCGCTACCGGACGGGTACCCCGCGCGCGAGGAACTGGACGCCAACGGATGGACACCGATTCCCTGGCGGCGCTTGCCATTTCCCAGCATTGTCGCCGCCTCCACCACCGACCCGCTGGCCACCTACCGGCGTGTCTCCGGGATGGCGGAGGCGTGGGGGAGTCGACTGGTCGATCTCGGCGATGTCGGCCACCTCAATCCCGCGTCGGGATACGGGGATTGGCCGCGCGCGGCCGAGCTGCTGCGAGAACTCGTCGAGGAGACGAGGCCGGCGGCGGCCGAACCGGGGGCCACTCGATGACGAAGGTCGCCACGTCGGCCGCGGCCGCCGTCGCCGACATCACCTCGGGCTCCTCGCTCGCGGTGGGTGGATTTGGGCTGTGCGGTATCCCCGACGCACTCATCGACGCGCTCGCCGCACGCGACGTCACCGATCTCGAGGTGATATCCAACAATTGCGGCACCGATGTCCACGGCCTCGGAATTCTGCTGGCGGACAAGCGTATCCGCCGCATCATCGCCTCCTATGTGGGCGAGAACAGCGAGTTCGCCCGCCAGTATCTGGCCGGCGAACTGGAGGTCGAGCTGACCCCGCAGGGCACCCTCGCGGAGAAGCTGCGGGCCGGCGGCGCGGGCATTCCGGCGTTCTTCACGCCGGCGGGGGTCGGCAGCCCGGTCGCCGATGGCGGGCTGCCGTGGCGGTATGCCGCGGACGGATCGGTCGCGGTGGCCTCGCCCGCCAAGGAAGTACGCACCTTCGGCAGCGGCTGGGGTGAGCGGCGTTATGTGCTCGAAGAAGCGCTCACCGCCGACTTCGCGCTGGTACATGCCCGCATCGGCGACACCGAGGGAAACCTGGTGTTCGAGAAGTCGGCCCGCAACTTCAACCCGCTGGCCGCCATGGCCGGACGCTGCTGCATCGCGCAGGTCGAGTATCTGGTTCCCGCGGGCGATCTCGATCCGGCGCGCATCCACCTGCCCGGCGTCTTCGTCGACCGGGTGGTGCACACCGGACCACAGCTCAAACACATCGAGAAGCGAACCGTCGCCCAGGAGCAGTCGACATGACCACGGCCACCACGAATCCGGGCTGGTCCCGCACCGAAATGGCCGCCCGCGCCGCACGCGAACTCCGCCCGGGCGAATACGTCAATCTCGGCATCGGACTGCCGACCCTGATCCCGAACCATCTGCCCGCCGGCGTCCGCGTCACCCTGCACTCCGAGAACGGAATCCTCGGCACCGGGCCGTATCCGGAGGCGGACGAGGTCGACGCCGATCTGATCAATGCGGGCAAGGAGACCGTCACGACGCTGGCGGGGGCGTCGTTCTTCGACTCGGCCACCAGCTTCGGCATGATCCGCGGCGGGCACATCGACACCGCCGTCCTCGGCGGTATGCAGGTCTCGTCCGCCGGCGATCTGGCGAACTGGATGGTCCCCGGCCACATGGTCAAAGGTATGGGCGGGGCAATGGATCTGGTCCACGGCGCCGGTCGCGTCCTGGTGCTCATGGAACACACCGACAAGACCGGAGCGCCGAAGATCGTGTCCCACTGCACGCTTCCGCTGACCGGCGAACGGGTGGTGCACCGCATCATCACCAACCTCGCCGTCATCGACGTCACTCCGGCCAGGCTGATGCTGCGCGAATGCGCCCCCGGCATCACCGCGGCGCAAGTACGGGCCGCCACCGCCGCACCGCTGGCCGTCGCGTCCTGACCGGCCGACACCCTGCCGACGACCGCCAGCGGCAAGATCCTCGAGCGCGAACTCGTCGCGGCCCACACCGCGACGGCGACAACGGTTCTCGCCGACTACACAGCCTCCGGCGCCTGACCGCCGGATGCGGGGGCGGAACGAACCCCCGCTCCTCACGGGCGACGACCGCAGGGCCGCGCCCGATTCCATCAATGATGATGAGGTACCCATGAAGATGAGGAAATCCGCGGTGGTCGCCGCGTTCGCAGCGACCGCAGTGGTCATTCCCGCCGCGACGGCCTATGCGGAACCAACCGCAGACGGCGAATCCGCGCCGGTGGCATACGAAGTCACCCGGCAGGGCGACTCCGCCGTTCTCACCGTCAGCGACGGCACGCTGCGCCGTCTCGACGAGCAACTGGTGCTCTTCGACCGCCACGACCGACCCGTCGCCGCGCTCCCGCTGACCTACCGTATAGATGACACCGCCTACCCTGTCACCGCCCGACTCGACGGCTCGACCGCGACCCTCACACCGTCGAAGGCCAACCCGCAGCAGATCACTCGGGTAGACGCCCGCGACGTCGTGACCGTCGACCAAGCGGCAACCCAAGTGGCCGAATCCTTTACGCCACGTGACGCACAAGCCCTGGGCGCATTCGCCCAACGCGTCGCAGTCGGTGCGGCCGTCAGCGCCGTGCTCGGTGCCGTCCTCGGCGCCGGCGTCGGCTGTCTGGTCGGCGGTGCCGCGGGCGCGGTCATCTCCAGCCCGGTCATCGCCCTGCTGGTGCCTTTCGTCGGCGCCACCGTCGCCGGCTGCGTGCTCGGCATGGCAACCCTCGGCGCAGTCGGCTCCATGGCCGGCATCGTCCTCGCCGGCGGCCCCGTCACCCTCTTCTCCGCCATCCAGTACTTCTCCACCATCCTCACCCCCTGCGCACCCGAACTCCCGTACTGCAAGGATCCGGCGCAGCCTGCGCCACAGGCGAAGTAGCCGACGCTGCTTATCCGTTCGCGCCGGAACTGCGGGCATCCAGTTCGGCGCGGGCGGTGGCGAACCACGCCTGGGTGCCGACCAGGCCGGCTTCGATGTCCTTCCGGGCGCCCTTGAAGCCGTACAGATCGCCGGCGAATCGGGTCAGCACCGACCCCTCGTGCTCGTCGAGTTCCTCCAGCAGGTCGCCTTCCTCTAGCAGGTAGGCGACACCGGCAACCTCGCCGCTGGTCCACACGGACCGGTAGTCGTCCCACCCGTTCCGCCTGACCGCAAGCGCCCGTTCGACAAGGTCTGCTCGCAGCGCATCTCGTTCGGCATCGGTCGGCTGCCGAGTCTTGAGATGGTCCCAGTTGATCCGTTCTGCGTCGGACACGTCGGATCCCGTCCTTCCGGGTCGGTTATGGGCGGTACTGCGCAAATGTATGCCGCAGCCGCGATCTTGTCCCTGCTCGGGTCACGAGTCGCCGCATCTCGTGAGAAATGGTACGGGCGTACATGCGTGCCCAGTTTTCGAAGGGTTTCGTTGTATTTCCGTAGCGTGTGGGACAACCAAACGTAAACGAAACGGAATCAAGCGTTTTCAGGAGGAGTGGCGAGCCTGACCCCCGATAACGTTCACTTATCGGGGGTCAGAACGGCTCGGTTCGATTTGGGGTACTTCAGGTTTCGTTTCGTGTTGTTCCGTTGGATTCGACGAAACCAACGCTACGATTTCCGGTGTGTCTAGCATTTGCAACTACCCCGGCTGCACCAAACCGATTACGCGTGGCGGAGGGCCGGGGCGTCCGTCGGAATACTGTGATCACCCGGAGCACACCCGCTGGAGGGCCTGGCGAGAGCGGCAACGGCAGCAACAGGCCGAGGGGGAGACGCCCCCGGCGAATGTCACTGTGACGCAACGGGGGCCGGTGACTGTGGCCCGGCTGCGGGCCGATGAGCTGCTCGGCCAGTTCCGTGCGATCGCCGAACAGCTTGGGACGACGCTCAATACCGCCGTGGCCGAGTTGTCCACGCTGGCCGATCCGGCCGTCGCGGAAGCTCAGGTCCAGGCCGTGCAGGCGGATGCGGCACGGCGGATCGCGGAGGCGGAGATGGCCACCGTGGCGGCCGAGCAGGCGCGGCGGGAGGCCGAAGAGGCCCGGGCGGCAGCCGAATCGGCGGCCGAGGACGCGGCGCTGGCCGCAGAGGAAGCCGAGAGCCGGATCGCGGAGGCACTCACCGCTCGCGACGACGCGCTGAAGGAAGTCGAGCGGATCACGAAGCAGGCGGCGGACGATGTGTTCGCGGCGCGGGCGGAGGCCGAGGCCGAGATCCGCACTATCCGGCGAGAATCCGCCGAGGACACCGAGCGGGCGCGCCAGCAGGCCGGCGAGGACATCGAGCTGGCCCGCTCGAAGGCGGCCGCCGAGATCGAGCAGGTGCGCCGGGACGCCACCCAGCGGATCACCGCCGCGGGCGCGGAACGCGATCTCGCCGTACAGCGTGCCGCCGATGCCGAGCGCACCATCGAACGGGCCGAAGCCGCTGTGGCCGAACGCAATCAGGTGGTCGCGGACACCCGGGACGAACTGAAGGGGGCCCGCGCCGAGGTCGACCGGTCGCGGACGGAACTCGCCGAGGTACGCCGGCAGGCCGCCGCCGATCTGGCCGCGGTGCGCACGGAATCGGCGGCCGCCGTCGACAAGACGCGGCAGGAGGCCGCCGAACGGCTCGCTGCCCTGGACGATGCCCGCACCCAGACCCTGACCCGTGCCGAACGCGCCGAAAAGCAGCTGGATGCCCTGCTCGCGCAACGTGATCCGGCCTCGGTGGCGAAGCTGTGAGAGTAGAGTCGGTACTCAATCGATAAATCGCAGGTACCTGATCGATAAGTGGCCCACAGAAATAGGGGCACCGAGGACGATGGCGTCCGGTTGCTGGAGCCCTTAGTGTCGAGCGGGGGTGTAAATGCCCCTGGATTCAAGGTGGCCGATTCGATTCCGGATCGGCGAAAGATGTTCGTGCAGCGGATGAGTCGGGGCTGGGGCTGCACCCTCAGGAGGAATCGATGTCCGCTCTGGCGGAATGGCGTGGTCGGTCGCGCCTGCAAACGGCCACGCGTATCGCGGTGCTGATGATGACACCGGTGGTCGCGCTGGTGGCGGGTTGCTCGAGCGACTCGGGAAAATCGACCGCGATCGCGACGACGGTCAAGCCGTCGGCCAGTGTGACGAGCACGGTGGCAGTCTCGACTACTTCCGGTGCGCCCGTGGCGAGTCCGGGTGCGGGCCAGCCGGTCGGGGGAAGTCCCGTGGGGGGCTCGCCTGGCGGCGCGGCGCCGCAGCAGCAGCCCCCGGGCGAGTCACCCGATACCCCGCCCGTGTCCGACTCGCCCCCCGGCGGAGCCCCCGCGCCGGACGGTTACGTCAAGTGCACCGACAAGATCAACTATGTCGGTGACCCGCGCAGCAATGCCGAGATCAACCGTCTCGGTGAGATACTCGGCCATTGCCCCGATCCGGTTTCCGCGTCCATAATCCCGACGCCGACCACCACGGTCGCCCCGACCACCACCACGGATCCGGGAACCGCCGCACCGGTCACGACCACGACGGCCGCGCCCCAAACCACCGCTCCCGCACCGACAACCACGGCGGCGGCGCCGACGACCACGGCCGCCGCGGGCGCTACGCAATAGGCACGATCCGTCGTTCGGGGCGGCTGGCGGCGTTCGCCCGGTTGGCGCAGGATTTCCTGGTGGATAGCCGGTATCGTCGGTGAGGAAAGAGGGGTGTGACACTTGAACATCAACGCCATGCGAGCGCGGCAGTCCCGGCCGAGCGTGGCACGCGTATACAGCTACGTACTCGGCGGGCGTGACAACTACGGTGTCGACAAGGATGTCGGTGACTACTTCATCGAGGACCTACCCGGATCCGAGCGGTTGGCCATCACGAATCGGGACGCTGTGCTGCGGGCCGTGAAGGCCATGGCGGCGGCCGGAATTCGCCAGATCATCGATATGGGCTGCGGCCTGCCTGCCAGCGTCAATGTGCACCAGGTGGTGCGGCAGGTGTATCCGGACGCCGGCGTCGTGTATGTGGACGACGACCCGTTCGTGGCCTCCCACGGGCGAGCCCTGCTCGCCGTGGATGACGGAATCGTGGTGCTGGAAGCGGATATTCGTGATCCGGACAGCATCCAGAAGCATGCCGACGTACAGCGTGTGATCAACTTCGACGAGCCGGTGGGCATCCTGTTCGGGATCACTCTCAGCTTCGTCAATGACGAAGAGGATCCGGCCGGCGTGGTTCGGTACTGGTCGGATCGCTTCCCTTCCGGTAGCCGGGTCTATATCTCACACTTCCGTTCCGGCGCCACCCGCGAGGCCGTAGCGACCGCGAACAAGATCGTGGAAGCGTTCGGTCGCGGTCGTTTCCGCACCGAACCGGAGATCGAGTTCCTCTTCGGTGCTCTCACGCTGGAGGAGGACGGCCTGCGCCCATGCGCCCAGTGGCGTCCCGATCCATCGGAGTCCAACGCCGGCAATCCGGAGCTGACGGTCTGGGAACAGCTGGTGGTCGGCGGCATGGCCCGCAAACCGTAACCCTGTCACGCAAATGCGGTGTTGCCGACCGAATTCCGATCGGCAACACCGCATTTGCGCGTCAGCGCGGAGTGCGCCACATCGGCCACAGCGGTGGACCGCCGGCGGTTGCATCGAGGGTGCCGGTGACGTCGAAGCCGAAGCGTTCGTAGTACGGGACGTTCTGGGGTTTGCTGGATTCCAGGTAGGCGGGGATGCCCTCGGCGTCGCACCGCTCGAGGCGGGACCGCATCAGCGCCTGGCCGTAACCCTGACCGCGGACGCCGGGCAGTGAGCCGATGACGGCGAGATACCAGTGCGGTTCGCGAGGATGGGCAGCCGCCATGCGGTCGGCGAGCCTACCGGCCATGAGCAGGCGGTGCCGGAAGGCGTAGGCGAGGCCCGGCAGCTGGGGCGGCATCGCGGTGTCGGCGACGTGCCAGTGGCCGGGTGGCGCCCAGAGTGCCGCGCCGACTACGGAATTCGCGTCATTGCAGGCCACCTCGACACCGCCCAGGGGAACGAAGTGGTGGCGAGCCTGGGCGGCGAAGAGGGCGGCGGCGCGGCGGGCCCGGGTGGCATCGTCCCGGATCAGCCACGTGATGAGTGGATCGTCGGAGAACGCGATGCCGAGCACGCGCGCTAATTCGGGAATGTCGGACATTTGCGCCGGGCGCACGGTGATCCCCATGCGTTCACGGTAGCTGTTCGGTGGCCTCCGCATGAGGTGCTACCAGCTGCTGTGCCGCATCGTGATCATGGGTGGGGATAACCGGCAGGAGCCGCTGCGCCAGGTGCAGCCGGTGCAGAGTTTTGAAGGTCAGGTCGCGATTCTCGTCGACGAAAATGCCTGGGAAGCCGGACTTCTGGCGCACCTTCTCGATCTGCAACGCATGCCAGGCGGCATCGCCCGCCAGCAGGATCCACCCGCGCGCGGTGTGCGCGAGCAGGCCCACGCTGCCGGGCGTGTGGCCCGCGAGATCCACCAGGACCACGCTGCCGTCGCCGAACAGGTCACGGCTGCGGGTGAAGGTGAGCACCGGTGGGCCGTCGAGGTCGTACTCGACCGTGGGGCGGTCCACCAGCGCATCGCGCACACCACCGACCGGCGCGACCGGCCCGGTCATAACCCAGTCCTTCTCTGTGCTGTGGAGGTGAACCGGCAGCCCCGGGAAGTCGAGGAGTCCGCAGACGTGGTCCCAATGCGCGTGCGTGGGCAGGGCGAAATCGAGCGCGGGCAGGGTGGGCTCGGACTGCAGGCCGGTGATGGTCGGGATTGTCTCGACGGGCGGGCGCACGACGGGACGAATGGCCGCGGGCAGCTGCGAGATGGCGCGGCGCTCCGCATCGATGCAATAGCTCGGATCGACGATGAAGGTGGCGTCGGGGTGCTGGACGACGAAGGAGGTCAGCGAGCTGGCGATGCGTCTCGGTGTGAACACCCCCTCCACGATCGCCGCGGTTGGCGCCGACCGCGGAAACTGCGGCAGCGGCGTGACCGTGACGGTGCGCTCGGTCGCCGGCAGCCCGGCGTCGGTGATGGACCGCAGGAACCGCTGGTCGATGGGCCGCGGCCGGACCGCGCCGTGAATGGAACTCACTGCCGCGGTGCAGCATTGGATGATGGTGGACTTGCGCACTGGATCGGACATGCTGGAACGCTAATACTTAAGGTCGACATGAAGTAAAGGGGTACATCGTGGCCACAGCCCAGGACATGAGAATCGGTGACGCCGCCGCCGCGCTCGGTGTGGAGACGCACGTGCTGCGGCACTGGGAGTCGGTCGGCCTGCTCGCGCCGCCGCGCAGCCCGTCGGGTCACCGCAGCTACAGCGAACACATCCTCGACTACGCCCGCGTGATCCAGACGCTGCAGCGAACCGGACTGTCACTGGACCAGATCCGGCAGCTCGGAGTGAGCGGGCGTGACGGCCGGCGGGACATGATCGCCGACCGCCGCGCCGAGGTGCGCGAGCGCATCGAACTGCTGGCGGCGACGGACCGGTTCCTCGAGCACCTGCTCGAGTGCACCCACTCGATCATCAGCGAATGCCCCGACTGCTCGGGGTTCGTGGCGCGGGCGCACGCGCGGCGAGCCGCGGACTTCCCGGACCGCCTCTAGGGTGGGCGGTGGAGTGAGCGCTCACACTCGCGCGGCGTGAACCGATACAAGGTGTGGGGACGCCGGGGGCCGCCCGCCAATGTTCCCGGACCGGGAGGAGTTGGGAAATGCGCTATCGCACAGGGATTCTCGCCGCACTGGGAGTCCTCGCACTCGGCCTGACCGCCTGTTCGTCGAATGCGTCCACCACCTCACCACCGGCGACCTCACCGGCAGTCACGGGCGGAGCCACGGTCGCGGGCGGGAGCACCGCGGCTCCCGCCACCCCGCCGAGTTCCCAGGAAGCAAAGACCACGGCCCCGGCGCGGCAGGCGGCCTGCGGTGCAGGCCAGGTCGACGTGACCGCCGATGTCATGTCCCCGGCCACCGGGCACCGGGGCGTGAAACTCACTTTCAGCCTCGCCGCCGGCGCGGCCCCCTGCACGCTGACCGGCTATCCGGGCGTCGACACCGGCGCGGGCGGCCCACTGCTGCACGCCGATCGGACCCCGCGCGGATACATGGGCGGTCTGCCGCAGGGCAGCGACGAACCGCCCACCGTGACACTGGAATCCGGTCGTCCGGGCACCGCGGTCGTCGAGGGCATCGCCGTCGACGACTCCGGCAATCACTGTCCGCTGTACACGAATCTGCAGGTCACGCCACCGAACTCGACCGACACCCGCACTGTCACAGTGACGATCGACAGCTGTGCCCTGCACGTGCACCCGGTCACCGGGTAAGACCAGCTAGCCAGGGGTTCAGGTAGTAATCGCCGAAAAACCAAGGGATATGGCGTAACCGCAGGTAGTCGGCGTGGCGAGGCTGACCGGGACTGGCAACAGGAACTGGACTGGTCCGCGCAGGGCCTGGTGACCGCCCGAGCCGCAGAGGTGTCGCTGGAAGGTTGACCGCCCCTGTCGTAATCGGTTACGCCACTGACGTCAATCGTCCTTACGCGCATCTCTTCTACGTCGCTAGTCTTCGAGCTGTTCGTCTGGCGAAACACTCTGACTGCCGGTCGAATTCGATGACTCGGAGGTCCGAACGTGCTATGGACGACGAGGTGAAGCCGCGCCGACTGGTTGTGGGAATCAGTGGCGCCACGGGCATCGCCTATGGGATGCGGGTGCCGGAACTGGCCCGCAAGGCCGGGGTGGAGACGCATCTGGTCGTGACGCCCGCGGGCCAGCAGACCCGGCGACGCCTGGTGCTGATGGTCCGGGAGACGCCGCTGAGGCTCGGGCATCTGCGAGCGATGGCCGCCGTGACCGAATCCGGAGGCATCGTGATGCCGCCGGTCCCCGCGTTCCATCTGCAGCCGCACAGCGTGCAGGACATCATCGACCACTCCGCCGGCCGTGCGCTGGACCTACTCGACATCGACGTACCCGACCTGCCCCGTTGGGGCGACTAGAACAGGAAACCCCGTGGCCCACTCGAGAAGTCTGCGCGAATTCATCGCCCAACTGGAGCAGATAGGCGAGGTACTGACCATCGACAAGGAGGTGGACTGGAATCTCGAGGTCGGCGCGATCATTCGGCGGAGCTACGACTTGCGTGCCCCGGCACCGCTTTTCACGAATCTGACCGGTTACGCCAACAGTGGTTTCCGACTGTTCGGAGCGCCTGCGGCACTGAGCTCGCCACGGCACCGGCTGGCCCGGCTCGCACTGTCGATCGGACTCCCGGCCGACGCCACAGGTCAACAGATCGTCGACGCCCTCGCCGACGCGCGCACCAAGCCCGGTATCCCCCCGACGGTGGTCGCCGCCGACAGTGCGCCGTGCAAGCAGCACATCATGCGAGGCGACGACATCGACCTATTCGCCTTCCCGACGCCGTGGATCCACGGCAATGATGGCGGCCGCTACATCCAGACCTTCGGTGCCAATATCGTCAAGACGCCCGACGGATCCTGGACGAATTGGTCCGTCAATCGAATGATGGTGCACGACAAGCGAACTCTTGCCTGCCTGCTGCCCAAGTCACAGCAGATCGGCATCATCCGGGCGATGTGGACCGCGGCGGGCAAGCCGATGCCGATCGCCGTCGCCCTCGGAGTCGAGCCGGGCCTGCCGGTGGTCAGCGGAATGCCGCTGCCCCAGGGTATCGATGAAAGCCACTACCTGGGAGCACTTTTCGGCGAGGGCATCGAGATCGTGGCTGCCGAGACGGTCGACTTGTTGGTCCCGGCCACCGCCGAGATCGTGATCGAGGGCCACGTCCTGCTCGACGACGATGTCGAGGAAGGCCCCTTCAACGAGTACCCGGGCTACAACGCGATCGGGAGCTCGCTCAAAGCCCGCTTCGAGGTCTCCGCGATCACCTACCGGGACAACGCGATTCTGCCGGTGGTCGCCGCCGGGCCGCCGGTCGAGGAGGACGACACTATCACCGGCACGGCGGCCGCAGGTGAAATCCTGCACCTGCTACGCGAGGCCGAGCTACCGATCTCGTCGGCCTGGTACAACTTCGAGGCCGCCGTGCACTGGCTGACCCTGGCGGTGCGTCAGGACTGGCACGAGACGACGGGGCTGGCGTCGCACGAACTGGTCGACAAGGTCGCCGAGGTGGTGCTCGGCGGGCCCGCCGCGGTGCACGCCCCCAAGATCCTGCTGGTCGAAGACGATATCGATATCACCGAATTGGATCAGGTGGTGTGGGCGTTCGCCACCCGCTCGCACCCTGACGTGAACCGCGGCGAATTCCATTTCGAACGCAAGCTCACCGATCCGCTCGGGATCTATCTGTCAGCCGAGGAACAGCAAGGTTTCAGCGCGGGCAAGGTCATCTACAACTGCCTGCTTGCCGACCTCTATCCGATCGGCAAGCGGCCGATCAAGGGCAGTTTCGAGAACGGCTGGCCCGCCGAGATCCAGCGGCGGGTGCTCGCGAACTGGCACGAATACGGCTTCCCCGAGGCGAAATAGATAGGCGGACAATGAGAATCGTCAAGTCATACACCCCGGTTCGAGTAGAGAGCGAGCGTTTCGCACCGACCCTCGACTACTACGAGCAGGCCCTCGGCCTCGCCTGCGATCTGCACTTCCGTTTCGAGGCGGGAGATCTCGATATCGCGACCATCGGGCCGGTGGTACTGATCGGTGGCCCGGCCGACGCACTCGCGTCCGCCCCCAGGCAGGACATGGTGATCTCGGTGGATTCGCTCGAGGAATGGCAGGCGAGCCTGCTGGCCCGGGGCGCCACCCTCGTCACGCCACAGGCCGACATTCCGACGGGACGGAACATGATGGTGCGCAACCCCGACGGAACGCTGTTCGAATACGTCCAGTGGTCGCAGGCGAAACTGGCCGCAGTCGATCTGTCCCGTTCCGCCCAGCGGGTCAGCCCCTGATCCGAGCGCGCCCGGACGCAGTCGGATCGCGCAACCGTCGATCCCAGCGCCCGGCCGCGCCGATCGGCCAGCAACTGCCACGAATACGCGACTCTGCCGGTCCGGGACCCCAGCTACACCCGAACGGTGTTGTCGGTGGTGACCACCACGCGCGCGCCGTGTGCCGGAACGTGGGTGATGTTGCGCATCCGCGACGGTTCGCTGCCCGCCCCGTCGGGCAGTGAAAGCTGGTAGCGGGTCAGGATTTCCCGCAGCACCGCCGTGCCCTCCATGAGCGAGAACCCCGCACCGATGCAGCGCCGCACCCCGCCGCCGAACGGCAGCCAGGTGTTGGCCGCGACCGAACCGTCCAGGAATCGTTCGGGCCGGAAGGTCAGGGCATCCGGGAAGGCTTCCGTGCGCCGATGCGCCAGCAGGATCGAGGTCGCGACCACGGTTCCCTTCGGCAGTTCGTATCCACCGAGTGTCATGTCGCGGGTGAGTCGCCGTCCGGTCCCGCCGATGACGGTGTGCAGGCGCATGGCCTCCTTCAGCACCGCCTCGAGGTACTTCTCGTCCCCGTCGTGCGCCGCCCGGCGCGCCAGGTCCTGAACATCCGGGTTGGCGGCCAGCTCGTGGCAGGTCCAGGACAGCGCCGACGCGGTGGTCTCGTGCCCGGCCAGCAGCAGTGTCACCAGCTGGTCGCGCAGTTCCTCGTCGGACAGCGGTGCGTCGGTGGAGTTCTCGCCGGAGCCGACCGCCAGCAGCCGCGACAGCACATCGGTGCGCGCCTCCAGGTCCGGATGGGCGCGCCGCTCCGCGATCTCGCTGTAGAGCAGCTCGTCGATGGCGTTCTGGTTGTCGCGGAAGCGTTTCCACGGCCCGCGCCGTTCCAGGAACGGATACTTCCAGCCGAAGAAGATGATCGGATCGATATTGACGATCCGGCGCAGCCGCGGCGCCAGCTGGGCGCGGCGGCGTTCGTCGGTCATGCCGAACACCACCTGCATGATGACATCGAGTGTCAGATCGTTCATCGCGTCGAGCGTGAGCACCGTCGACCCCGACACCCACCGGTCGACATGGGTCGCGGCAATGGTGTCGACCAGCCCGCGATATCCGCGCAGCGACGAGCCGACGAACGCCGGCATGAGCAGCCGCCGCGCCCGCGCGTGCTCGTCCTCATCGGTGAGCAACAGCGAATGTTCGCCCATGATGTGCACCAGCAGTCGATTGCCCTCGCCGGCATGCAGATCCGCGGGGTCGGCGGCGAAGATCTCGCGGATGTGCTCCGGCCGCGAGAACACCACCAGGTTCTCGGCATAGGGCGCGACCAGATGGAGCGTGAAGACGTCGCCGTAGCGGCGCGCGGACCGGCGCACCAGGGTCCCGCGCCATTTGCCGTAGAGGGCGGTCTGCACCGCGCGTGGAAGTGGCGGTCCCGGTGGAAAAGCGGTGCCCACGATGCCTGATCCCTTCACCTGGCCGCCTCGCTGCGGCTGAAACGCTTGTCCAACAGCGTAGAACGCGGGTGAACCCGAGGGGAATCCGCTGACGGTATAGGACAGCACCTGACCTAGTTGATTCCTACCGTGGACGCATGACGATTTTCGAGCCCTTCCGAATCGAGATCCCGGCCACCGACATCGAGGACCTGCGGACCCGCCTGGCCCGCACCCGCTGGCCCGCGGACCTGCCCGGGGTGGGCTGGACCTACGGCATTCCGACGGCCTACGTGCGGGAGCTGTGCGAGTACTGGGGGAGCGGCTACGACTGGCGCGTCCACGAGGCCGAGCGCAATCGCCACCCGCAGTTCCTGACCGAAATCGATGGTCAGCGCATGCATTTCGTGCACGTCCGCTCGCCGGAGCCGCACGCGCTGCCGCTGGTGCTGGTCCACGGCTGGCCCTTCGAGGATTTTACCGGCATGATCGGCCCGCTCACCGATCCGCGCGCCCACGGCGGCAATCCCGCCGATGCCTTCCACGTGGTCATCCCGACCCTGCCCGGCTTCGGCTTCTCCGGCCCCACCCGCCGGCCGGGGGACGCCTCGACCGAGCGCAGCGCGGAACTGATCACGAAGCTCATGGCCGCGCTGGGATACGGGCGATACGGGGCGCACGGTGGTGACGCCGGGTCCTTCATCGCACCGCAGATGGGCAGGAACGCGCCGCAGCACCTGGCCGGTGTCCACCTCAACGACCCGATCACGATCCCGGCCGGGGACATCGACCCGGCCGACCTCAGCGCCCGAGACCGGGAGAAGCTGGCCCGGTACCAGGACTGGAACCGGTTGGAGACATCCGGCTACGCGGGCATGCACTCCACGCGCCCGCAGACCCTCGCCCCGGCGATGTCCGATTCGCCGGCCGGGATGCTGGCGTGGGTCCTGGATGTGGTCAACACCTATACGGATCCGGCGAAGCCGACACCCGATGCGGCGATCGACCGCGACCTGCTCCTCACCGATCTGTCGATGCTGTGGTTCACCGATACCGCCGGCTCCTCCATGCGGCTCTACAAGGAATCCCGGCAATGGGGTGCCGCACCGGCCGATTCCGGCGTTCCCACCGGTGTCGCGGTCTTCCCGGGCAGCAGCAGTATTCGCGCTGTCGCCGAACACCGGAACACGATCGTGCACTGGTCGGAATTCGATCGCGGCGGCCACTTCGCCTCGATGGAGGCCCCCGATCTGCTGACCGCCGATCTGCGTGACTTCTTCCGAAAGTTGCGCGGACCTAACGAATAACGCACCGCCGCAAGAAGTTCCGCCGCTATCCCGCCCATCTCTGGCAGGATGGCGGCATGGCCGAGATCCACAGGACGACCATGGTGCCCACCAAGCTGGAGCTGCTGGCGCGGTGGCTGCCCACCCGGCACTGGTACTCCGGCGCCGAGTCGCCGGTCCTGTCCAAGTCCGGCGGCTTCCGTCTCGACGATCCGGCGGGCGAGGTCGGCATCGAACTCATGGTCGTCACCGACGCCTCGCGCGCGGAGCCGGTGGCGTATCTGATTCCCATGACCTACCACGGTGCGCGGGCCGAGGACCTCGACCAGGCACTGATCGGCACGTCCGAACACGGTGTGCTGGGCCTGCGCTGGCTCTACGACGCCGCGCACGACCCGGTCTTCATCGAGCAGGCCGCTCTGCTGCTGACCGGCAAGGCCACCGCCCAGGACCAGAGCACGAGCGACACCCCCGACCTGACCGTGCACGTGGTCCCTGGCGACATTCTCTGGCCCGCACCCGGATTCCGTCCGACGGTCATCGACACCGATACCCACACCGATATCGCCTTCGATTCCGACCGCTCGACCAACGCGGGTGCGGAGCTGATCCGCGTCCACCGCCGCCTCACCACCGGACCGGCGCTCGAGCGCGACCGCAGCCACGTCGACGCGCTGTGGTCGGCCGCGGACGGCACCTCGTCACGCGGCGTGTTCCTCAGCGCTCCGTAGACGCGGGCCGGCCGGTGACGCACGGTAGGTCACCGGCGAACCCGGCCGTGGCTCAGTGGTGTTCGAGATCGTCCTTGATCTCGCTGAGGGCGTCGACCGGAGTGAGGTTCTGGCCCAGGGAGTTCTGCCCCAGCTGGGGCCAGCCCTTGCCGTCCTGTCCGAGCAGCTGGGTCCAGATGTCACGCAGCATGCGGCGGTCGTCGTCGGTGAACATATCGTCTCCTGTGAGTAGGGTGCGGAATTGGTCGGGGCTGCCGCGGAAGGCATCCACGTCCAGGGAGCGACCGGCTACCGAGCCGCTGTCGCTGAATTGGAATACCGCGACCTCGGCCCCGCCGTAGGGCTGCCAGCCGATGTCGTCGTCGCCCGGGTAGACGACCGAGGCGTAGCCGGAGCGGCCGTCGCCGTAGTTCGAGGTCATCAGCGGCGGAATTCCGCTCAGGTCGGGTGAGCCCATCGTGCCCTCCCAGTACCAGTGCGGCAGGTACGAGAGTGCGACGTGCACACCACGATTCTCGATGGCGGTGCGCACGGCCTCGAACACGCCGATGTCGCCGGAGTTCAGCTCGTGGTCGAGCATGGCCGGGATGCCGTGATCGCCGAGGTGATCGACGAACAGCGCGGCCTGGGCGTCGGCGTCGACATCGCCGCGCACGTAGTGGTAGCCGACGAGGATCTTGCCGGCCGCCAGGGTGGCGTCGCGGAACGCGGGCCAGGAAGCGTCGGTGTAGTAGTCGCCCTCGCTGACCTTGGCGATGACGAACTCGAATCCCTCGGCGAAGACCTCCGTGAGGTCGAGCCCGTCCTGGTAGTTCGAGATGTCGATGCCGAAAATCGTTGCGTTGGAAGTCATATCGGGTCCGTTCTGGTCGGGCGCGGGCGGCTCGGCGGCGTCGGTCAGCATGGTGAGCGGATCCAGGCGATCCGGGCCCGGCGGCACCCACGAGTACCGGTGCCACTCGAAGTGCAGGTGCGGGGGGACGCCGCCATTGGTGCCGGAGTCGGGATTGACGTGGGCGATACGGTGCCCGGCCTCGACCCGGCTGCCCAGCTCGACCTCGCGGACGATGTGCCCGTAGACCGTGGTGCCCCCGCCGTCCGCCGCCGGATGGTCGACGACCAGCCGGCCCGCCGGATCCGGTCCGCCGAAACCCGTTGCGGCACCGGCATACACGACCGTCCCGCCTTGCGACGCGTACACCGGCTCGCCCCCGCTGCCGCCGTCCTTGCCGAAGTCCACGCCCCAGTGGAAGCCGTCGTCGCGCGGCCCGAATCCCGAGGTGACCACCCGGCCGGCGCCCATGGGCCAATACCTGGTGAAAGCCATGAGCCTTCTCCCCCTTGCGGTACAGCCGATCCGGTGCCCGGCCGTTTGCTGTGACCCGAGTAAAGCGGGATCGCCCGTCCGATTCCTCACCCGAACAGATGAATTTTCCCTGTGATAACTCGCTGCGCCCGGCCGATAAACTGGTATCACCTCCGACCGGGGCTCGGCGGCCGGGACGTGATCGTTCTTGATGGGGGGGCGGGACAATGGACATGGGGGAGACGGGCATCTCGCTCGCTCGCTTTTCCGAGCTGATCGCGGAGATCAACCGTGCAACAGGCCAGCCCGGCGCGTGGACACGCGCACTGCGAGCCATCACCGACAGCCTCGGCGGCCACCACGGCTGCCTCGTCACGGCACAGGGCGGGCGGCGGTCCATGATCGCGAGCACCGCCGAGGGGCTGCGGGATAGCTACAACGAGCGCTACGGGCGCATCGATCCGTTCGCGGCCGCGCTCGAATCCGCGCTCACCGCAACGGTGCTCACCGGTAGCGAGCTGATCCCACCGGATGGCGGGCGCCGGCATCCGTTCTGCACCGGCTGGGCCGCGCCACACGAGCTCGGGGACGGCATGTTCGCGCGGCTGGCGACGCCGGGCTCCTGGATCGCCGTCTATCCGCGCGCGGACCGGAACCTGGACCGTATCCTGGCCGAACCGGTGCTGAGGTTGTTCCTGCCGCACCTGGACCACGCCCTCGGCATCGCCGCGCGACTGACCGATGCCGTCATCGACCGGGATCTCGCGCTCAGCGTGCTCGACCGCCACCGGCACGGCCTGGCCCTGGTATCCGGTTGCGGCCGGGTCGATTACGCCAACCCTGCGGCGCTGGCGATATTGCGGGCCGGCGACGGTCTGCGCCTGGGCGCCCTGGCGCGCCTGGAATCGAACAACCCCGCGGTGTCGAGTCGGCTGCGTCGCCTGCTGGCGGCGGCCGTGCAGACCGGCCCGTCGAATGCCGCGGCCCGCCTGCTCATTCCACGCGACCGCGACCGGCTGCCGCTGACCGTGTCGATCCTGCCGCTCTGCCCGGGTTCGCAGGAGTCACCGCGCCGCTCGGCACTGATGGTGATCGTCGATCCCGAACGTGAGGAGCCGGGAGGCCGCGAAACCCTGCGCGAGCTCTACGGGCTGACCCGGGCCGAATCGCAGGTCGCCTTCGAGGTTCTGCGCGGCAGCGGGCTGGCGTCGGTTGCCGAGGAGCTCTACATCTCGGTCAATACCGCACGCACCCACCTGCGCCAGGTGTTCGCCAAGACCGGCACCTGCCGGCAGGCCGAGCTTGTCCGCCTGTTGTCGTGCGTGCTCTCGGGTGCCGGGCAATTCGCCGACGGGCGACGCGCCGGTGCCGGTGAGAACGCAAACGTCCAGTTACCTGGGTAAATCGGTCATATCATTTATGCATGCCCGCCAATCGGATCGAGGGGCGAACCGATGTATTCGCCGACTGGGCTTGGCAGTCGCTGGTCGTGACCGGCGGCTGCTCGGTCGTGCTGGGGGTGGTGATGACGGTGTGGCCGGACAAATCGCAGACGGTGGCGGGGATTCTGTACGGGCTCACGCTGGTGGCATCGTCGGCGGTGCAGTTCGTCGTCGCGTTCGGGGCGCGGATCGGCACCGCGTTGAAGGTACTGGAGGTCGTGAGCGCGATCATCGCGCTGGTGCTGGCCGCCTGGGCGTTCACCAGCGGTGAGTGGGTTGCGTTGCTGTCCTTGTGGATTGGGATGGCCTGGGTGGTGCGGGGCATCGTGCAAGCCATTGTGGGCGTGTGGTCGGAGCAGTTCGCGGGGGCGGGCCGGTTGGAGGTGGTCGGGCTGTTGACGCTCGCCGCCGGTGTGGTGGTCGGGGTGGTCCGGTTCGAATCGCTGACATCGCTGTCGATCGTGGTGGGCCCGTTGACCATTGCCCTGGGTGTCTCGGAAATCCTGCTCGGCGTGCGGGTGGAACGCAAGGTCGTCGGAACCGCCTGACAATTCCCGCGGTCGAATACCGGATCGCTCTCGTGTAACTGACCAGTCTGAAATTCGTCAATTGCCCAAAATATGCCGGTAGGTTCGGATTGTTCATGTGCTCGGGTAATCGATCGCGCGACGGATGCCGCCGCGACACGCTGAGAGGCAGGGCTGGATGGCGCGAGACAACGGCAGCGGCGTGGTGGGTGGCTGGGGTCCGTTCGGTGAGAGCTCCGGGCAGCTGACGCCGGTCGCGGTGGAGAACTTCCGGATGCTGCGGGAGCGGCAGACCGCGGACGGGTCGGGGTCGGTCGCCGGATCCGCCCGGGTCAACCTGCTCAACTGGGACGGTCCCGGCACGCCCGACGGGCTCATGCCGAAACAGCCGGGGAGGCATCGCAAATGAGGCGCAGGACCGCGCGAGCCGAGCCCGGCGACGACCAGCGGACCGCAGCCTGGCAGGTGCAGTCGGTGCTACTCGGCTATCCCGACGAGGCGCTGCTCGACTCGCTGCCCATCCTGGCCCGGGCCGTTTCGACGCTGCCCGAGGCAGTGGGTGCACCTTTGCATCCAGTGCTGTCCTACCTCGAGACCACGCAACCGCCCACTGTGGCAACCGAATACGTCAACACCTTCGATCATCGCAAGCGCTTCAGCCCGTACCTGACGTGGTTCCTCTACGGCGACACCCGCAAACGCGGCATGGCGTTGCTGCGGTTCAAGCAGGTCTACCGCAGCGCCGGTCTGGTGCTCGGCGACGACGAGCTGTCCGACCACCTGGCGGTGGTGCTCGAATTCGCCTCGGCGCATCCGGTTCCCGGGCAGCGGCTGCTCGAGGAGCACCGCGCGGGCTTCGAGGTCATGCGCCTGGTGCTGCGGGAGGCCGGCGCGCCCTGGACGGGCGTGCTGGATTCGGTCTCCGCAACCCTGCCCGCCCTGCAGGGCACCGAACGCGAGGCCATTGCCACGCTCCTCGCCACCGGGCCGCCGGATGAGGACGTCGGACTGAAGCCGTTCGCACCGCGTACCTCCATGCCGAATTTCATCGGAGGCCAACGATGACGCTCAGCGCCGAGGACGCAGGCGGGAGGTCAAGACCCTCGGCTGATCGCAGCCGAAGCGTGGCCGGGAGCCGGTCGGCCGCTGATTCGATCTCGCATCTGGGCCAGGGTGCCTAGTGCAAGCCGAAATCCGTTCATCCGGATATGTTCGGGCTCGGTAGGGTTCGGCGGGTGGCGAGGATTGCGTTTCTGGGTGTCGGGCGTATGGGTGCGGGGATGGCGGGGCGGCTGGTGGATGCCGGGCACGAGGTGACGGTGTTCAATCGGACGCCGGCGAAGGCGGACGAACTCATCGGGGCGGGAGCGGCATTCGCGGCGACCCCTCGGGAGGCGGTGCGTGGCGCCGAGGCCGTTTTCGCCATGGTGGCCGACGATGACGCCTCGCGGGCGGCATGGCTGGGCGCGGATGGCGCGCTGGCAGGGGAGTATGCGCCCGGCGCGTTCGCGGTGGAGTTTTCGACCATCTCCCGGCCGTGGGTGCTGGAACTGGCGAAACATGCTGCAGCACAAGGTCTTCGTTATCTCGACTCGCCGGTGACCGGGTTGCCGGACGCGGCGGCTGCGGGGCGGCTGACGCTGTTCGTCGGCGCGGACGCTGCGCATCTCGACGCGGCGCGTCCGCTGCTGGCGCCGCTGTGCATCGACATCGTGCATTTCGGGGCGGTCGGGGCGGGCACGAGCTACAAGCTCATCCAGAATCTGCTGGGCTCCATCCAGATCGCCGCCACCGCCGAAGCGCTGCGCACCGCCGAACTCGCCGGACTCGACCTGGCCGTCGTCACCGACACCCTGTCGCGAGGCGGGGCAGCCAGCCCGACCGTCATCCGCATGTGTCAGGAGATGACGGCCGGCGTCCATGACCGCGATATCGCCTTCACCGCGGCGCTCCGTTTGAAGGACACCCGGATCGGCGTGGAACTGGCCGATGCGGTCGGCACCCCCGCCACCCTCGGCCACACCGCCGAGCAGATCTTCCAGCGCCTGGTCGACGCCGGGCACGGCGACCTCTCGGAAACCAAACTCATCGACCTGCTGCGTGACTGAAACCTCGATCCGCCACAGCTGCGGCCGGTCGCGCGGCGCATGCTGTTCTCCTGAGGCGATCCTGACGAGTCTGGCCGCGCGTGCCGACCATGGGATGACTGTGGATAGCTCTCTACACCGGATACGGTCTGGCGCTGGCCGATCGCATGCCGTCCGCAGGGGTCGGCGTTCTCGCGGTTCTGACCTATGGTGCAGTTGCGGGTGAGCCTGGTGGTTGCGACGGCACCCGCACGGTCCGGTGGGGTGGCTGTTGCGCGCGGCCACCTACGTGTCCGTGCCCGCCCGGCGGAAGGCTCCGGCGTGAATTGTGGTCCATTGCCGGAAGGTTCGCGGTGCACGGCCGGTGACCTGCTCGACGGTGGGCCGCACGATGGACTCGTCGATCGCGCCGGCGACGTAGAAGTCGAAGAACGCGTCCACGTATTCGACGGGCGTGGATTTCAACATGTCGGCGCGGGCGTCCTCGTCGCTCAGGCCGACGCATTCCAGGTCCCGACCGAGTACGTCGCCGAGAATGGCGATCTGTTCGGCGGGCAGCAGGGATTCGGGCCCGGTGGGCCACAGGATTTCGCCCCGCAGTGCGGGGTCGACGAAGGCGTGCGCGGCGACAGCGGCCAAATCGAAGGGATCCAGGCTCGCGGTTCGCACGGTCGGGAACGGGACCCGCACGGTATTGCCCGCCCGGAGTTGCGGCAGCCAGCGCAGGGCATTGGAGCCGAAAGCGCAGGGACGCACGATCGTCCATGCTGCGCCACAGTCGGTGATCTCCTGCTCGGACGCCATCATGTAGCGGGTGACCGCATTGCCGGTGTCACCGGTCGCCGCGGAGACACCGGACAGTTGGACGATGTGTTCGACCCCGGCCTTGGCGGCTGCCTGCGCGATCCCGGGGTAGCCGGGCAGCAGGAACAGCGCCCGAACCCCGGTCAGCGCGGCCGCCAGAGTGTCGGGCGCGGTCATGTCGCCCGCGACCGCCTCCACACCGGCAGGGAGGGCGGCCTTCGCGGGATCGCGGACCACCGCCCGCACCGGTTCCGGGCCACCTGCCAGCGCCCGCACGAGTTCGGCGCCGACATTGCCCGTCGCGCCCGTCACCAGAATCATGTCTCGCCCTTCGCATCCGGTCCGGGTATCGGCCGTCGGTTCAGGCTGTCACGAAAAGCGAACGGGCGCAAAGCATCCGATGAACAACTAGGGCAGATCGTAGGCGGTGGCGTGGCGGGGCTGATACAGCCCGATCTCGCCGGCGCCGGGCACCTTCAGCATGGTGAGCATGCCCCAGCCCGCATTGGTGACCTCCGAGGTGAATTCGACGCCCTTCGCGTGCAGGTCGTCCATGGCGGCGGCCAGGTCGTCGCACATGAGGTACAGCTCGGCGCGGCCGCTGTCCGGGGCGGCCGCGGGATGGACCGCGAGTTCGGCGGGCGGTGACTTGAAGATCAGCCATCCGTCGTGCGCGTCGACGTGGGCCAGGCCGAGGACGTCACGGAAGAAGGCCCGCGCCGCCTCGGCGTCCTCGGCATACAGGATGGTGTGTGCGCCGGTGATCATGCGCTGACGCTAACAGTGGCCGGTGCTTTCGGCCCGTAGGCGGGCGGTCATGGCGTCGGCCAGTTGCGCGGCGAATTCGGGTGCTTCGGTGCGCATTCCATTGTGGGCGCCGGGGAATTCGGTGACTTCGCGGCCGATCCGGCGGGCGATCTCCACGGCGGGGCGGTACGGCAGGCAACCTCGCGTCTCGTGCCCGACCGCCAGGACCACCCGGTCGGCCACCGGGGCCAGCGCCTCATAATCGGGCAGGTACGAGGTGAATTCTCGTAGTTCGTACTCCAGCATGAGCGGACCGTTGGCAGCCAGCCGCGCCCACATCTCGGCGGCGCGCGGCGGTAGCTCGGCGGGTACGGGAGACGGCTTCATCGCATGGCCGATCCCGGCCAGGAAGCGCGCGCCCGCCGCGGCCGGGCCCTCGGTGCGGAACAGTGTGTAGACCTCCTCGATCATGGCGCGCTGTTCGGCGGCATCGGGAAGTACCGCGAAGCACGGCGGTTCGTGCGCCACCAGGAGACGCACCCGATCCGGATGCCGGGCCAGTAGATCCAGGCCGACGATCGCACCCGCACTGCCGCCGACCACGAACGCGGGCTCTTCGGTGAGATGGCCGAGCAGCCTGAACGCGTCATCGCTCTGCACCTCGACCCGCTGTGTCTGCTGTGGCCCGTCCAGCACGCTGCGCGAATACCCGCGCGGATCCAGCGACACCACCGTGAACCGGTCCTCGAGCACCTCGGCGATCGGATCGACCGAGGCCGCGTCACCCCCGCCGCCGGGCAGGAACAGCACCAGCGGCCCGCTGCCGCGCACCTCGTAGTAGAGGGACGCGCCGGGTACGCGCAACATCTCGGATCTCATTGCGGTATCTCCTCTTTCGAATTCGGACTGTATGGCAACCGCAGGTGGCAGAACAGCACCTAACCTAGGTACATGAGGGTAAAACCTAATATACATAGGTTTGCATGGTTCGCCAAACGAGATTCCGGTTCGGTTCGATGGAGAGCGGATCAGTCGAGCTGGGACGTGGTCCGGTCCGGGGTGCAGCCGCAGGTCTCACCGATACTGAGCTGGACCTCGATCGGCGCCGCGGGCGCGTCGGCGGACTATCGACGCTGCTGCACTGCCTCGCCGGGCTCATCACCCCGACATCGGGCACAGTCACCGACAACGGCGTACCGGTGCTCGCGCCCGACCCGCGTCGCGGCGTCGCCTTCCAGCGCGACGTGTTGTTTCCGTGGCTGAGTGTCGCGGGCAATATCGACTTCGCGCTACGGGCACACGGGGTTCCGGCCCGGCTGCGCCGCAGCCGGATCGACGAGCTGATCGGCCTGGTCGGGCTGCCCGGTGAGGTACGCGGCAAACGACCCACGCAGCTCTCCGGCGGAATGCGCCAGCGTGTCGGGATCGCGCGCATGCTCGCCGGTGAACCCGACATCATGCTGATGGACGAGCCCTTCGCCGCGCTCGACGCGCTCACCCGGCTGAAGATGCAGGACCTGCTCATCGACCTGTGGAATCGGCTGCGCCGCACCATCGTCTTCGTCACCCACGACGTGGACGAGGCAATTCGGTTGTCCGACACCATCAGTGTGCTCGGCGGCGGCCGGATCACCAACCGGATCCCCAATCCGCTCCCGCGACCCCGCCCCGCCGATGCCCTCGCCGATCAGCCCGGCTACAGCGAGCTGCGGCGCATCCTCCACCACGAACTCGGTGTCGAGAGCGTGACGGCGTAGACCGGCACCTGTTGCCGGCCAAGCGATTCAGCCCAATCCGTGAATTACGAAAAGAAGATCAGCCGTGAAGAAACTCATCCGCCCGCTGACGGCCGCCGTCGCACTCCTCGCGCTGCTCGGGCCGCTCACCGCCTGCGGCACAGCCGGCAATTCCGACCCGAAGACGCTCACCGTGGGATTCGTGGTCGACCCGTCGTGGGCCCAGATCCCGGTGGCCCAGCAGTCCGGATATTTCGCGAACCACGACGTGAAGGTCAAGGTCGTCAACTTCTCGACCGGAGTGGAGGCGTTGCAGGCGCTCGCGGCCCACCAGCTCGACATCGCCACCGCCGCCGATGTTCCGGCCGCGGCCACCTTGACCCGCTCACCGGCACTGCGCATCGTGGGCGACGGATCCCGGTGGCAGGGTTCCCGCATCGTGGCCCGGCGCAGCGCCGGCATCACCTCCCTCGACAACCTCGCCGGGCATTCGATCGGCACACCGCTGGGCACCAGCGCGGCCTTCTTCGCCTCGGATGTGCTCTCGCACAACAAGATTTCGGCGAATCTCGTTCAGCTGGCGCCGTCCGCGACGGTCACCGCTGCCAGGCAGCACAATGTCGACGCCGTGTCGATCTTCCAGCCCTACCAGGCCCAGGTGGCCGAGGCGCTGGGCGACGACGCGGTCCAGCTCGCCGGTGGGAGCTACAACCAGCACAGCCTGTACCTCGCGAGCGATACCGCGATCTCGGCGAAATCGGCGGCTCTGACCGCCTTCTTCGCCGCGTTGAACGACGCCGGAGCGCAGCTGACCGCACGATCCGACGCCGCGGTGTCCGCGGTCTCCACCGCCACCCAGTTGTCCGCGGACCTCATCCGGAAGATCCTCCTGGAGTTCGACTATGCCCTGCAGTTGCGACCGGACCTCGCCGATACCCTCGGCGCGCTCGCGAGCTGGGCGAAAGAACAGGGGGCGGTCGACCGATCGACCCCGCTACCCGACTACCGGACGCTTCTCGACACCACCTTCGTGAGCCACGGGAACTGACTCGTTCCGCCAGTCCGCCGCTCGCTCGGTCAAGCTCGACCGAGGCCGGAAGGTGCCGGTTACTGTTGTGCCGCATGGGTTCCGAACTGAACGACTATGTCGCCGGACTGCCTCGCAAGCGCATGGGTGCGGGTGCGCTGTTCGTCGACGAGCAGGACCGGGTGCTGCTGGTCGAACCGACCTACAAGCCGTACTGGGAGGTGCCCGGCGGTGTCGTCGAGGCCGGTGAATCGCCCTACCGTGCGGCCGTGCGGGAGATCCGCGAGGAGCTGGGGCTGAGTGTGCCGATCGGGCGGCTGCTGGCGGTCGACTGGGTGCCCGCCGGTCTGTATCCCGACGACGGGGTGATGATGGTGTACGACGGCGGGCTGCTGGCCGCCGAGCAGATCGACGCGATAACCCTTCCGGCGGACGAACTTCGGAGCTGGGCGTGGTGTGACACCGAGACGGCGACACGGCTGCTGCCCGCGGTTCTGGCCCGGCGCGTGGCGGGAGCGCACCGGGCCAAAACGGCGGGGATCACGGTCTATCTGGAGGATGGCTTCGAGATCGGTTGACGCTCGATCGCAGCGCGGCCAGGCCCAGGAGGGTTCGCCCGGTCATGAGGCAATATCTACTACGTCTCGTCGTTTTCTGCTTACGATGTCTTCAAGGGAGCATCCGCGAACGCGAAGGGGAGTGGAGCGCATGCGAGTAATCACCCGAATCCTGAACTACGTCAAGGCGATGCGGCGGGCTCGCCGTAATCGGACAGATCTCGTCGGCTGGCTCATCCGGCGGCCGCAGCTGCTGGTCGGCACCATGATCCAGGAGACGATGCTGCTGTTCTCCAACCGGGTCGACCCGCATCTGAAGGACCTGGCCGAGCTCAAGGCCGCCGCTCTGGTGAACTGCCAGTTCTGCCTCGACATCGGTTCGACGCTGGCCCACTATGGCGGACTCACCGAAGCCCAGGTCACCGAGCTGCCGAAGTATCGGGACAGCGACGCGTACAGCGATCTGGAGAAACTCGTCCTCTCCTACGCCGAGGCCATGACTCTCACGCCGACCTCACTCGATCTGAGTGAGTTTCGCGCCCGGCTGCTGACCCACCTGAGCAAGGCCCAGCTCGCCGAACTGGCCGCGGCCATTGCGTGGGAGAACCAGCGTGCGCGCGTCAATCAGGCACTCGGCGTACGCCCGGCCGGTATGGCCGAGGGCATGACCTGTGCGCTGCCCGAACCCCGCCAGGCCCGCTGACATCTTCAGGTTCACACCTTTTCCATTCGCGCAGCAATGAATTCGGCGCGGTCGTAACGTCATAACCGGTGTCCATGTACTGACCACTTGGAGCAACCATGACCTCGACCGCACCCGTTACCTCCGGAACCGTCGCCGTGCCGGACGGCACCATCTACTACGAAGTCCGCGGCAGCGGCCCACTGATCGCCCTGATCGGCGCGCCGATGGATTCCGGACCGTTCGGCGCGCTGGCCGAACTGCTCGCCCCCGACTACACCGTGCTCTGCAGCGACCCGCGGGGCCACGGCCGCAGCCCGGTCAACGACACCGACAAGGACTCGACTCCGGAACTGCGCGCCGACGACCTCGCCCGTGTGCTCACCCATGTCGGCCAGGGCCCGGCCACCGTGCTCGGGTCCAGCGGTGGGGCGATCACCGGTCTGGCGCTGGCCATCGCCCGGCCCGATCTCGTGCCGACCCTCATTGCACACGAGCCGCCGCTGCGCGAACTGCTCTCCGATCGCGACGAGCTGCGTGCTCGGACCGACGAGGTCCGGGCCGTCTACGAGACCGGCGATGTGCTCGGCGCGGTCCGCAAATTCTTCGCCATGACCGGCCTGTTCATGCCCGAGGAAGTGCTGCAGGAGATGTTCGGCGGCGAGCGGGACCCGCAGTCGATCGCCTCCGACGACTTCTTCTACCGCCACGAGCTGCACACCACCTCCGGCTGGCAGCCCTCCCTCGACGCACTCCGCGCCACCCCGACGAAGATCATCATCGGCATCGGCGACGAATCCGCCGACAAGTTCTGCGACCACACCTCCCGGGCCGTCGGCACCGAGCTCGGCATCGAACCGACCCTTTTCCCCGGCGGCCACGGCGGTTTCATGGAACAGCCCGACGCCTTCGCCAAGCGTCTGCGCGAAATCCTGCACGACAACTGACCGAATTCGTCGACGACCATGCATGGGCGGCAGGGCCACCCGGGTTTTGCCTGCAGCTATGCATGGTCGTCGGTAAATGTGAGGATTAGGCTGAGAACACACTGATCCGAGGGTGCGGAGGTGTGGACTATGAGGATTCGAATGGTTCGGGGCGTGGGATTCGGGGTGGTGGGGCTCGCGATATTCACGGCCGCCGTGGCGGTCTCGCCGGCGGCTCACGCCGATGGGCAGCGCTACGTGTGCGACGAGGTGCAGGTCACGATGGACGGGCACGGGCTCGGGACCGGGAATTGCGTGTCCGCGGGAGGCGGGGCGCCTGCCATGGGATTGATCACCGGCGCTTTCGATATCTCGAGGCGCTCGGACAACTACACGGTGCATTGTTCCGACAATGGCGGCACGACCGGGGAATCATGGCTCCCGGGTGAGGTGAACGGGGGCTCGACACAATGCGCTCCGACTTCCTGACCGGATTCACTCGGGACGAATTGCCCAGCGCGCGTAAGTATTTTCGGGATTCACCGTAATGATGTCGGCGACCTGCACGATATCGTCGGGTATCAGGCCGCCGAAATGCGCGAGGCTGGGGACGATCACCGCATCGGCCTCGACGCGGGAGATCAGCGTGCGTACGCGCACGAACGGGCGATCGGTCTCGGGGCCGAAGACCAGGGTCTTGCACAGGTCGTAGCCGAGCCGGCGAGCCAGATGCTGGATCTGAGCCTCGTCCCAGTGTTGCTGTGCCCCCGACACATCGTGCCGGAGGAATCCGATCGCTGATGGTTGTGGCCGCATCTCGCCGCTCTCTTGAACTGATCCGCCTGGCGCCGGTGTCAACGCTACGGCTAACCTGCGCCGAACATAGGGTGATCGGCCGAGAAACTGCCCCTCGCAAACGTGTCGCGATCGGAGTGTCCGCGCCCACACCACCGCGAATACCACCGAAAATGCTTGGTATGCAATGCATTACCTAATTTCGGTGAGCCTCTCTTTGCTGGCGGGAAACCCTCTGAAGCATTACCGTTCCCCTCGTGAGGGACGATTTCGACGGGTCGGTGGCGGTCGCGCAACCGACCGAACCGCATGCGGTGGGATTGGCGACGCGCCTGAATTGGCTGCGCGCCGGCGTATTGGGAGCCAACGATGGAATCGTCTCCGTGGCAGGCATTGTGGTCGGTGTGGCGGCGGCCACCAGCAACAGCACCGCGATCATGACCGCGGGCGTGGCCGGACTCGCGGCCGGCGCGGTCTCGATGGCCTTGGGCGAGTACGTCTCGGTGAGTACCCAGCGCGACAGCGAGCGCGCGCTACTGGAAACCGAGCGACGCGAATTGGCCGAGCAGCCCGAGGCCGAACTGGCGGAGCTCGCGGCCATCTATCGGGCGAAGGGCCTCTCGCCGGTCACGGCTCAGGCTGTGGCGGAAGAACTCACGGCCCGGGACGCGTTCACCGCGCACGCGGAGGCCGAGCTCGGCATCGACCCGGACGAACTGACCAACCCGCTGCACGCCGCGCTGTCCTCGGCGCTGTCGTTCACGCTGGGCGCGCTGCTGCCCCTGCTGGCGATCCTGACGCCCCAGGCGATCCGGGTACCACTCACCATGGCCGCGGTGCTCGCCGCACTGGCCTTGACCGGGGCCGTGGGCGCCCGGCTCGGCCAGGCGCCGGTGGCGCGGGCGACCGTGCGTGTACTCGCGGGCGGTGCGCTCGCCATGATCACCACCTATGTGATCGGGCACCTGGTCGGCGTCGCGATCTGATCGGGAATCGCTGCGGCCAACCAGGCCTCACGCGATGAGGGCGGGCGAGTTGGTAGGTCCGTTCGATCCAGGTGACGATCGCGATGCGCAATTCCTCACGGCTGCACCAGGATCGGCGGTCGAGGACGTTGCTGTGCAGCAGCACGAAGAACCCCTCCGTGGCATCGTTGTCACCGGCCCCGCCGACGCGGCCTATCGACCTGGCCATGTCGCTGCGGCGGGCCACCGCGTTTTCGAACCGATCTCGACCCCGCCGGCGTAGCGGTCCCTTCTTGCATTGGATACCCGATGGTGCGACGGCCCGGACACTGTGGAGACTGCGTCCGGGCCGAGCTGCCCCGGCACTGCATGCGCTGCCCAGCGCAACTGCTGGGCACCGGAGGTCCTACGGCGCCACCGGTGGCGGGAGTCTGAAGTCTGCCGCCGGTAACACGGGGGTGCATTCCCTGCGCGGTGCCGCGCGCAGCGCGCCGCGTAGTGCCCGGATCAATACCGGCGGGCGCGAAGTTCCGCCGGTGCCAACGAGTTTCGCGTATCCGGCTGGGCCTGGCATCTGAGGAAAGCTGGTAGGCACGCAAGGTCTCTGGCTTGGCACGACTGGTCGGTCATGTGCGGAGGACGGCCACGCCCTGCGCGCCGGTTTCGCCACGCAGGCAGCCCTCGGCGGGGCCAGCGACCAGGAGATCACGCGGCAGGGCCGCCGGTCCGATCGCCGGACCATGCACGGGGACATTCGGACCGCGAATCTACTGGAAGACAATTCCGTGACCGAACTTTGTTTGTGATACGTGTTCAGGAATAGACTGCGTCACGATTCTGGTCGGCAGTCCAGATTATTGGCAGTCTCCGTATCGAATCGAGTAGTGCAATACGCAGGTTGTCCAGGCGGCCGGGGGATAGGGTGATGGCATCAACTATCCGGGTGTCTCAATAAGGGGGGACCTCGATGTCTCGGGATGCCGAACCTGCTGAACTGCGTATAGCGCTCGTCTGTTATGGCGGTGTATCGCTTGCCATTTACATGCATGGCATAACTAAAGAACTGCACAAACTCGTCCGCGCATCGCGTGCTCTGGATCAAATTCTGGAAAGCGACTCGCAGGTCGTGAATCCGTTCGTGGGAGCCGATGGTCAACCATCGGATACGGAAAGCGTCTACTTCGACGTCCTTTCGCAGATGCAGGCGAAGGGGCAGCCGCTGTCGGTTGGGATCGACATCATCGCCGGAACCTCCGCCGGGGGCATCAACGGCGTAGTCCTCGGCAAGGCCATCGCGCAGAACGCGGATCAGGGACCGTTGAAGCGGCTCTGGATCGACGAGGCCGACCTGGGAATATTGGCACGCAGTGTGCATATCGGCGGGCCGAAGCTGCGCACGGCGCTCGCGTTCATCGGCAAGTTGGCTACCTTCTGGACCGATCGCGCGGTATTGAACGGCGAAGTCATGTCGCGGCTCCTGTATCAGGCGCTGGCCGGGATGGATGAGAAGCGACCGGTCGCCTGGTCGGCGAATTCGCGCGGGCCCGCGGCCGAAACGCTGATTTCGCGAACCGGTGAGTTGTCGCTCTTCGTGACCACGACCGATCTCAACGGATTCGACGTAGCGGTCGCGTCGAGCGATGGCGGTGTGGGTCAGCGGGACCGGGAGCATGCGCAGGTACTCGAGTTCCTCCGGGACGACAACAATAAGGACGCATTCGGCCCGCAGGCGACACCGACCCTGTCCTTCGCGGCGAGGGCGACCTCCGCCTTCCCCGGTGCGTTCGAACCGGTCAATCCTGGAACCTTCCCGGCCCAGGCTCAGTTTCCTCCGGACACACGCGTGAATACCGATCTCTTCCACTACAGCTATCAAGAAGACGGCCGTAACGCGGACGTCGCCTGGTTCGTGGACGGCGGCGTGCTCGACAATGCGCCGTTCGACCTCGTCGTCGACGCGATCAGCCGCAGGCGGTCGTCCACCGAGGTGCATCGCCGGCTCGTCTACATCGAGCCGGATCCGGGATGCGCTCTCTCGGCTCCACCTGCCGACACCAACAGCGGCAAGGCCGCGAAACGCAGTTGGGCAGCGGATGTTCAGAAGGTGCTCGTCGGAATCAGGGGCAGCCGATCACTGATCAGAGATCTGATCCGACTGCGTGACATGAACGAGAAGATCACCGAGATGGGCGCCATCGCCATGCGCCAGGAGATCGAGGTTCTCGACCGGATCAGCGCTGCCGTCGCATCGATACCTGGTTGCGAACAGGCTGTGCCACAGGTCAATTCGCAAGATCTCGGTACGGCCATCGAGGCAATGCCCGCACTCGGCTTCTTGAGCGACCAGGAGAAATTCCAGGAGGTTTCGGACAACATGCACGCCGAAGCCGTAACCGCACTCGGTTCGACCTGGAATACCTATCAACGGCTGAAGGTCGAGGCAGCCGCCCGATGCATCGCGGACGCGATCGTGCAACATTTCGCATTGCCTGGCGAATCGGGGACCGCGGTGTTCATCCGATGCGCCATGGCCGCCTGGCTGCGCCGGCAACCATGCTGGACCGCAAACGACTCCGCGGAACTGTCCACGCTCCTGCAACACATCGATACCCCGTATCGGCAGCGCCGGATCATGTTCATCCTCGCTGGGCTCAACAAGCTCTATACGGCCGAGGGCGGGCCGCCGCGGGCGGATATCAACGATCTCAAGGGCCAGGCATGGTCGCAGCTGGATGAGATAACGGCTGCACCCGTTGCCGCGATTCGAGCCCTGGCCGACAAGGGGCTGCTCGACTTTCTGCGCCCACAACGGTTGCAAGCCAACGTGTTCGAGGGCGAGAGGTTTCGGACGCCGGAGGACTTCGCCGGATGCGAGGAGAATGCGAAGAGTTTCACCGACCTCAAAACCGCTTACGCAGAACAGATTCAGGAAAGACTCGGAAACGGTGGACAGGCGCTCTGGGACGCGTTCGCGGCGACGACTCAGATGTGGAGCAAGCGCGATCGTATCCTCCTGGCCAGCCGGTACCTGGGCTTCCCGCTCTGGGACGGGCTGTTGTTCCCGACGATCTCGTTGTCGTACCTACCGCAATTCACTCCCATTCCGATGACTCAGTTCAGCCCCCTTCGCGCGACCGCACTCCAGCCGCTCGGCGCGGGCAAGCTCAAGGGTGTCGAGCTGCACCACTTCGGCGCGTTCGCCCACGCACCCGACCGGGAGAACGACTACCTGTGGGGCCGGCTCGACGCCGTCGAGCTGATACTCCGCGCCCTCGACGAAACATTCCCGGACGGAACACCACTGGGCCGAACCCTGCTCCCGCAGGCGCTGTCTGCTGTGCTGACGACCGAAGATGATCTCCGGCGGATCCCGGCGCAATTGATCGAGTCCCTCCGCGCACAGATTCCGGTGCTCAGCGCCAAGATCGCCGGAGGCGGTGACGCCGCACGCTGGCCATAGCGAAAACAGCGGGCGGCCGACTTCAGCGCGGGACTACCAGGGCAGCGGGCCATTGATATCGAAGAAGCCGCCGGTCGGGCCGTCCGCGCCGATCAGCGCCATCCGCACGATAATCTCGGCCGCTTCCTGAACTGTCTGATGTCCGCTGTTGTTGTTGAGATCGGTCTTCGTGTAGCCGGGCTCGACCGAATTGATGCGCAGCCACGGAAAAGCCTTGGCGTACTGAATGGTCAGCATATTGACCGCCGTCTTCGACGCCGGATAGGCCACACCGGGATACGCATGGGCCGGACTGCCCGGCGTGGCGACCCCGGTCAGCGAGGCCAGCCCACTGCTGACATTCACGACCACCGCCGCCGCGGACTCCTGTAGCACGGGCAGAAACGCGTGCAGCACCCGCACCGTCCCGAACACATTGGTCTCGAACGTCTCCCGCATGATCTCCGCCGTCAGCCCGTCCGCCCCGACCACAAGCCCGTCCGCACTCATCTCCGCCTGGATACCCGCATTGTTGACCAGCACATCCAGCCCACCCTCGGCCCGAATCTCCTCCGCAGCCGCGACCACGGATCCCTCATCGGTGATATCGATCCGAATCGCCTGCGCCCCCACCTCTCTCGCTGCCTGCCGCCCCCGCTCGGCGTCCCGGCTCCCGAGATACACCGTGTGCCCGTCCGCTACGAGTCGCCGCGCAGTCTCGAAGCCGATCCCTTTGTTGGCTCCAGTCACAAGGATTTTGCTCATGCCCCGAACCTAGAATCTGGAGCACACTCCAAGTCAACCCCGGACGCCGGGTTCAGGTCATGGCGGCCGTAAAGAACGACGGAGATCGCTCAATGCCCGGTCAAGGGCGCGAATGGTCACCGACAGGTAGCTGTTGTCGGCCTGTGTATCCGTTCGATCTCGATGGGAGTTATGTGGTCATTCGTCCGTTACGGTGATCTTCCCACTTGAGCCATGTTCGCCGCCAAGGATTCGGGAATGAGCTCGAAGGGTGCTATTGGTTTGCTGCGCGGTGGTCGGGCGTCAGGTACGGGGACCAGCGCAGTGGTCTGGGGTTGTGTTGTCGGCGGTAGGGCTGCTGGTGAGCTCGGCGGGTCTGGTGGCAGCCCGAATTCCGAAAGGGGTAGGGCAGTGGCGATCCTCGATGATGGTGTCGTGCAACAGGTTTCGTTGTCGGCCGAATCGCTGTTGGACGAATATGGTGCCTGGTTGGCTGGGCATGCCGCTGCGCTGGAGTTGTTCTTCGCGCAGGACGCGCCGAGTGTGGGCGCGCTCGACGACCCCTGGACATTGCCGGGGCTGCAGGCCGCCGTGCGGGTGGCACGTACACGGATCGTGGATCGTCGTGGCATCCTCGCCCCTGAGAATCGCGCCCTGATCGATCGGTTCGGACGGTTCGTCGGGGAAGTGTTCGTGCGTCAGTTCGACGGATCGTGGACCAATGTGCTCGACAACGCACCGCCCGACGTGCAGGTCTGGCCGATGGTCCGCTGCACCGGCTACCTCGCCTGCATCGCACCACACAGCGCGATCGAGATAGCCATCGCACAGGGCCGCCCCCAGGGACCCGCGGCAACACCCGACGGCATCCTCACCGATCTGTACCGGGGGGTGCGGGACAAATACCTGACCTGGATCGCCACTGACCCGACGCCGTACCGGGCGACAGCATGAATCGGGCCCGCCGCGAATGTCGCAGCGGGCCCGATCGATTGGCCGAGGCTCAGCGGGTGAAGGTCGAGGCGTTCTTGGCCAGGTCGAGCAGGGGTTGGGGGAAGATGCCGAGGACCAGGGTGGCCGCGGCGGTGAGGGCGATGACCGAGCTGGTCAGGGTGGGGTAAACGACGGTGGGCGGGGTGGCCGGCGGGTCGGTGAAGAACATCAGGACGATCACGCGGATGTAGAAGAAGGCCGCGATGGCGCTGGAGATGACACCGACGATGACCAGGGTGGCGGCATCGCCGCCGGTTGCCGCGGCGAACACGCCGAATTTGGCGATGAAGCCGCTGGTGAGCGGGATACCGGCGAAGGACAGCAGGAACAGGGAGAAGATGGTCGCCAGCCATGGGGAGCTGCGGCCCATGCCGGCCCAGGCGGGCAACGCCGTCGCCTCGTCACCGTTCTCGTCGCGGACCAGGCTGATCACGGCGAACCCGCCGAGGGTGCCGAGGCCGTAGACGGCGAGGTAGAACAGGACGGACGAGACGCCCGCAGTGGTCGCGGCCACCAGCGCGGTCAGGATGAAACCGGCATGTGCCACCGAGGAATACGCGAGCATGCGCTTCATGTCGGTCTGGGTGACGGCGAGGATCGCGCCGACGACCATGGTGGCGATGGCGACCGCCGCGAGCACCGGCCGCCAGTCGTTGCGCAGGTCGGGGACCGCCACGTACAGCACGCGCAGCAATGCACCGACTGCGGAGATCTTGGTGGCGGCGGCCATGAATGCGGTGATCGAGGTCGGCGCACCCTGGTAGACGTCGGGTACCCAGGACTGGAACGGGACCGCGCCGATCTTGAACAGCAGGCCCACCGCCAGCATTGCGATGCCGAGAATGGCCAGGGTGTGCGAATTTCCGGCATCGCGGGTGACGGCTTCGGCAATGCCTGCCAGGCGGATGGTGCCGGCGTAGCCGTACAGCAGCGCCATGCCGTAGAGGAAGAAGGCCGACGAGAACGCGCCCAGCAGGAAGTATTTCAGCGCGGCCTCCTGCGACAGCAGCCGGCGCCGCCGCGCCAGCCCGCACAGCAGGTACAGCGGCAGCGACAGCACTTCCAGCGCCACGAACATGGTGAGCAGGTCGTTCGAGGCCGGGAACAGCATGAGACCGGCGAGCGCGAACAGGGTGAGGGGGAAGACCTCGGTGGTGGCCACTCCGGCCTTGGTGGCGGCGACTTCGTCGACGCTGCCGGGCGTGGCCGCCGCCTGCGGGGTGAAGGCGTCCACCCCGCCACGCGAGGCGGCCAGGCTCCAGGTGCCGGGCCCTTCCCGCCGCACCGGTATGCGGTCGGCATGGCGTTCGGCGATGAACAGCAGTCCGAGAATGCCGACGACGAGGATGGTGCCCTGCAGGAACAGCGAAACCCCGTCGATGGCAACCGCGCCCACGACCGCCGTCTCGCGGACATCGCGCAGTCCGATCACCGCGCCGAGCGCGAACGCCAACCCGCCCAGTCCGAGCACCAGCTGGATCCCGTATCGGAATCGCCTGGGCGCGAAGGCTTCCACCAGTACGCCCGCGACGGCGACGCCGAACACGATCAGCATCGGGGACAGGTCTCGATATTCGATGCTCGGTGCCGGGACTGTCGCGGCGAGCAGCAGACCTCCACTCATTTGTGGGCACCTCCCGTGGTCGTCTGGGCGGCTTCCGGCTGCACGGCCGGCGCCGGGTTGTGCTGTCCGATGGTGGTGAGGGTGCGGGCGACGGCCGGATCGATCCGGTCCAGCGCCGGTTTCGGGTACGCGCCCAGGAACAGCAGGGCGAGGATGAGCGGGACCACGACCACCAATTCGCGGGGAAGCAGGTCGTAGAGCCGCTCGTTGCCCTCCTTCACCGGGCCGGTCATCATCCGCTGGTACATCCACAGCACGTACAGCGCCGCCAGCACCAGCGCGGAGGCCGCGAGGACGGCCGCCACCGGGTATCGGGTGAATGTGCCGATCAGAACCAGGAATTCGCTGATGAACGGTGCGAGACCGGGCAGCGAGAGGGTGGCCAGACCGGAGATGAGGAAGGTGCCCGCCAGGATGGGTGCGACCTTCTGGACACCGCCGAACGCGGCGATGAGCCGGGTTCCCCGGCGCGACACCAGGAATCCGGCGATCAGGAACAGCGCCGCGGTGGAGATACCGTGGTTGACCATGTACAGCGTCGCACCGGTACCGCCCTGGGTGGTAAGCGCGAAGATGCCGAGGATGATGAACCCGAAGTGCGAGATCGAGGTGTAGGCGATCAGTCGCATGACGTCGGTCTGGCCGATGGCCAGCAGCGCGCCGTAGATGATCCCGATCACCGCGAGCACGCTGATCAGCGGCGCGTAAGTCGAAGTGGCGGAAGGGAACAGCAGCAGGCAGTAGCGCAGCATGCCGAAGGTGCCGACCTTGTCGACCACCGCCATCATGAGCACCGCACTGGCCGGGGTGGCCGACACCGCGGCGTCGGGCAGCCAGGTGTGCAGCGGCCACAGCGGGGCCTTCACCGCGAAGGCGAACATGAATCCCAGGAACAGCGCGTTCAGCACCGCGGGTGTCGCACCGAGGTGGCCGGAGTTGGCCGCCTCCATGACCGTCCGGAAGTCGAAGCTGCCGCCGCCATTGCTGCCGAGCTTGTCGCGTGCGGTGATGACGTAGAGCCCGATGACCGCCGCGAGCATGATGAGCCCGCCGAACAGGTTGTACAGCAGGAACTTCACCGCGGCCCGCGACCGCTGCTGCCGCACCGCCGCATCCCCGGTCCGCGGCCCGAAGCCGCCGATGAGGAAGTACATCGGGATGAGCATGACCTCGAAGAACACGTAGAACAGCAGAATGTCCAACGCGGTGAACGAGATCAGCACCATGGATTCGACGACGAGGGTGAGCGCCACGTAGTAGTGCGCGACCCGCGGGCCGCTGCCGACCTCACGCTCGTCCTGCCATCCGGCGAGCAGCAGCAGCGGCACCAGCCCGGTGGTCAACAGGACCAGGACCAGCGCGATGCCGTCCATGCCGAGGGTGTAGCCCGCCCCGAAGGCGGGGATCCACTGCTGCTTCTCGACGAACTGGTATTGCGCGCCACCGGTTTCGAACCGGGTGGCCAGCCAGATGGCGATGCCGAGGGTGCCCAGCGAGATCAGCAGCGCGAAGACCCGCACCCCGGTGCGCCGGCCCGCCGGAAACAGCAGTGCGAGTGCGGCTCCGGCGAGGGGCACCGCCCACAGCGTGGTGAGCCAGGGGAATTCCCGCACGGCGCCCAACGAGGAACTAGCAAGGTCGTTCACAGGAACCTCACCGCCAGCAGGGCGGCGACCACCAGGGCCGCGCCGGTGAACATGGACAGGGCGTAGGAGCGCACGAAACCGGTTTGCACGCGCCGGATCCGGGCCGACAGTCCGCCGACGACGGCGGCCGTGGTGTTGACCAGGCCGTCGATGCCGCGGTTGTCGACGAACACCAGCGACCGGGTCAGGTGCTGGCCGGGGCGCATGAACGCGGCCTCGTTGGCGGCGTCGCCGTAGAGGTCGCGGCGGGCGGCCTCGACGAGCGGGCCTGCGGCAGGGGCCGTTTCGGGGATCTTGCCGTGTGCGTACTGGTCGTAGGCCACCCAGATGCCGGCCGCCACCACCGCCAGTGCGAAGAAGGTGATCGCCCAGGACGGGATGAACGGTTCGGCGTGGTGCTCACCGACGACCGGGGCCAGCCAGTTGGTGAGCGAGGAGCCGTAGGCGAAGAGCATGCCGGAGAACACCGAGCCGAAGGCCAGCAGGATCATCGGGCCGGTCATGGAGGCGGGCGCCTCGTGCGGGTGTACGCCTGCCCGCCAGCGGCGTTCGCCGAAGAACGTGAGGATCATGACGCGGGTCATGTAGAACGCGGTGATGCCCGCGCCGCACAGTGCGGCGAAGCCGGTGATGATGCCGCCGAATCCGCCGTGCGCGAACGCCGCCTCGATGATCCGGTCCTTGGACCAGAACCCCGCGAACGGCGGCACACCCAGGATGGCAAGGTATCCCAGCCCGAAGGTGACGTAGGTGACGGGCAGCAGTTTGCGCAGTCCGCCGTAGCGGCGCATATCGGTCTCGTCGTCCATGGCGTGCATGACCGAGCCCGCGCCGAGGAACAGCCCGGCCTTGAAGAAGCCGTGCGTGAGCAGGTGCATGATGGCCGCCGCGTAGCCGATCGGGCCGAGCCCGGCGGCGAGGACCATGTAGCCGATCTGGCTCATGGTCGAGGCCGCGAGGGCCTTCTTGATGTCGTCCTTGGCGCAACCGATGATGGCGCCGAACAGCAAAGTGATTGCGCCGACTGCCATTACGGCGGCTTGTGCGCCGGGAGCCAGATCGAAGATCGGGTTCGAGCGGGCGATCAGGTAGACACCGGCGGTGACCATGGTGGCCGCGTGGATGAGCGCCGACACGGGCGTCGGGCCCTCCATCGCGTCGCCGAGCCAGGACTGCAGCGGCACCTGCGCGGACTTGCCGCAGGCCCCGAGGAGCAGCAGCAGCCCGATGGCGGTGAGGGTTCCGGTGCCGGCCTGCCCGGCGGCCCCGAACACGGTTCCGAAGTCGATGCTCCCGAAGGTTGCGAACATGACCATGAGCGCGATGGCCAGCCCCATGTCGCCGACCCGGTTGACCACGAACGCCTTCTTGGCCGCCGTTGCCGCGGAAGGCTTCTCGTACCAGAACCCGATCAGCAGGTAGGACGCCAGGCCGACGCCTTCCCAGCCCAGGTACAGCACCAGGTAGTTGTCGGCGAGGACCAGCACCAGCATGGCGGCCAGGAACAGGTTGAGGTAGGCGAAGAAGCGCCGCCGGCCCGGATCGTGGGCCATGTAGCCGACCGAGTAGATGTGGATCAGCGAGCCCACACCGGTGATCAGGAGCGCGAAGCACATCGACAGCTGATCCAGTTGCAGGGCGAAGTCCACCTTCAGCCCGGTCACCGGCAGCCACTCGAACAGGCTGTAGTGCACGGCCCGTTGCGCATCCGGCCGATCCAGCATGTCGCTGAACGCCCAGGCCGCCACCAAGAACGAGGCCAGCGCCATGAGGGTGCCCACGAGGTGGCCCCACGTGTCGCTGATCCTGCCGAGCAGCAGCAGGACCACGGCGCCGGCGAGCGGGAGCGCCGGCAGCAGCCACAGCATCATCTGTGCGGTATCCATGTCAGTACCGCAGCAGGTTCGCGTCGTCGACCGAGGTCGAGCGGCGGGCACGGAAGATGCTCATGATGATGGCCAGGCCGACCACGACCTCGGCGGCGGCGACCACCATGGTGAAGAAGGCGAACACCTGGCCGTCGAGGTTGCCGTGGGTGCGGGCGAAGGTGACGAAGGCCAGGTTCACCGCGTTGAGCATGAGCTCGATGCACATGAACACCACGATGGCGTTGCGCCGCACCAGGACTCCGGCCGCGCCGATGGTGAAGAGCAGGGCCGAGAGATACAGATAGTTGTCCGGATTCACCGCAAGCCTTCCTCGTGGGAGTCGTTGCCGTTCTTGCCGCCGTGCGCGTCGGTGCCGTTGTGGCCGTTGCCGTTCCGGTGACTGTCACTGCCGTTGCCGACGGTGAGCACCACGGCTTCGGTGTGGGCCCGATTGCGCCGGTGCCGGAGGATGGTGCTGACCGACAGTTCCTCGAAGGAGCCGTCCGGCAGTCGCGCGGGAGCGTCGACCGCATTGTGGCGGGCGTACACGCCGGGCGTCGGCAGCGGCGTGACCCGGGTGCCCTGGCGGAAGCGTTCCTTCGACAGCGTGCGCTGATCGGTGGGCGGCCCGAACTTCTCGCGGTGCGCGAGCACCATGGCGCCGATGGTGGCGGTGATGAGCAGCGAGCCGGTCAGCTCGAACGCCCACACGTAGCGCACGAAGATGAGTTCGGCCAGCGCCCCGATGCTGTAGTTGCCGCCCAGGCCGGGCCCGGTCTCGGCGACGCTCTTACCGGACATCCCGTGCGCGATGCCGCCGATGAGGAGCATGCCGAAGCCGATGCCCACCACGATGACCGCGAGCCGCTGCCCGCGCAGCGTCTCCCGCAGTGACTCGGCGGAATCCACGCCGACGAGCATCAGCACGAACAGGAACAGCATCATGACCGCGCCGGTGTAGACGACGATCTGCACGATGCCCAGGAACAGCGCGCTCTGGGCGATGTAGAACGCGGACAGCGTGATCATGGTGGCGGCCAGGCACATGGCCGAGTGCACGGCCTTGCGCGCGCACACCATGCCGAGCGCGCCCAGCACCGCGACCACGGCGAGGATCCAGAACTGCACCGCCTCACCGGTGGAGGTGTGGGTGACGATCTGCTGGGCCGGCTGGGACAGGTGGTCGATCATTGCTGCGTCCCTTCCGCTCCGGCGAGTTCGCCTGCGGCGCCGGGGACTTCACCGCGGTAGTAGGAGCCCTCGTCCGCACCGGGATACATGGCGTGCGGCGGGGCGATCATGCCCGGCTGCATCGGCGCGAGGAGGTCCTGCTTCTCGTAGATGAGGTCGGCCCGATTGTCGTCGGCGAGCTCGTATTCGTTGGTCATGGTCAGCGCCCGGGTCGGGCAGGCCTCGATGCACAGGCCGCAGCCGATGCAGCGCAGGTAGTTGATCTGGTAGACGCGTCCGTAACGCTCACCGGGAGAGAAGCGTTCGTCGTCGGTGTTGTCCGCGCCCTCGACATAGATGGCGTCGGCCGGGCAGGCCCACGCGCAGAGCTCGCAGCCGATGCACTTCTCGAGACCGTCCGGGTGCCGGTTCAGCTGGTGCCGGCCGTGATAGCGCGGCGCGGTCGGGGTTTTGACCTTGGGATACATCTCGGTGTTCGGCTTCTTGAACATGGTCGAGGCCGTGACCAGGAAGCCGCCGAGCGGTTCCAGCAGACCCGCTTTCTCCGTGGCCGCCGGAGGTTCGGCGGGCATCGGCGGCACCGGGAAGTCCGAGTAGGCCCGGGTGGAGTCCGGATCCGGCGACGCCTTGGTGCGGTCGCCGCCCGCGTGCCCGGCCCGGATGACGAGCGCGAGCAGCACGACCGCGACCACGATCCCGCCGATCACCATGCCTGCGGTCTGGATGTGGGTCCCGTTGTCCTGCAGCACCTTCAGGGTGGCGACGTACATGACCCAGGCCAGCGACACCGGGATGAGCAGCTTCCAGCCCAGGTTCATGAACTGGTCGTAGCGCAGACGCGGCAGGGTGCCGCGCAGCCAGATGAACACGAACAGGAACGTCCACACCTTGGCGATGAACCACAGCACGGGCCACCAGCCCGAGTTCGCGCCCGCCCACAGGCTGATCGGGAACGGCGCGTGCCAGCCGCCGAAGAACAGCGTGGTGGCCAGCGCGGACACGGTGGCCATATTGATGTACTCGGCCATCATGAACATGGCGAACTTGAGCGAGGAGTACTCGGTGTGGAAGCCGCCGACCAGCTCGCCCTCGGCCTCGGGCAGGTCGAAGGGTGCCCGGTTGGTCTCGCCGACCATCGACACCGCGTAGATCAGGAACGACGGCAGCAGCAGGAAGACGTACCAGGTTCCGTTCTGCGCCTTGACGATTCCCGAGGTGGCCATGGTGCCCGAGAGCAGGAACACCGCCGCGAAGCACAGGGCCATGGCGATCTCGTAGGAGATGACCTGCGCGGTGGAGCGCAGGCCGCCCAGCAGCGGATAGGTGGAGCCCGACGCCCAGCCCGCCAGCACGATGCCGTACACGCCGACCGAGGCCATGGCCAGGACGTAGAGCACGCCCACCGGCAGATCGGTCAGCTGCAGCGCCGTGCGGTGCCCGAACATGCTGACCTGCGGCCCGAACGGGATCACCGCGAACGCCATCACGGCCGGGATGAGCGAGATCACCGGCGCGAGAATGAAGATGGGCTTGTCGACGATGACCGGGACGATGTCCTCCTTGAGGAGCATCTTGACGCCGTCGGCGATGGACTGCAGGCTGCCGCGCGGGCCGACCCGGTTGGGGCCGACGCGCATCTGCATGAACGCCACGATCTTGCGTTCGGCGTACACCGCGAGCATCGGTATCAGCAGCAGGAAGACGAAGATGCCGATCGATTTGACCAGCACCAGCCACCAGGGGTCGTGGCCGAACATGGACAGGTCACTCACGGTGGTCCTCCCGTCGGATGCGCACGAGGTGTCCGGGTGTGGTGCCGAGCTGCACCAGCACGTCGGAGCCGGGGGAATTCATGGGCAGCCACACCACGCGGTCGGGCATCTCGGTGATGACCAGGGGCAGGGTGATGTGGCCGTGATCGTTGCCGACCGTCACCGGATCGCCGGTGGTGGCGCCGATCTCGGCGGCCGTGTGCGCCGAGAGCCGCACCACCGGGGTGCGGGCGGTGCCGGCCAGGTTGGGTTCGCCGTCCTGGAGGCGGCCGCGGTCGACGAGCATGCGCCACGAGGCGAGCACCGCGGTGCCCGCATGCGGCTGGGCGACGGGGTGCGGGCGGTGCACCGGGGTCGCGGCGGGCGGGCCTTCCCACGCGCCCAGATCCGCCAATTCGGCTCGGGCACTGGCCGCGTCGGCCAGTCCGAGCCGGATCCCCATGTCCGTGGCGATGGCGTCGAGCACCCGGTATTCGGGCATCGGCGCGGCCTCGCGGCGCACGGTGGCGTCGCGCAGGGCGGCGTCGAACTGGCGGTGGCGGCCCTCCCAGGTGAGGAAGGTGCCGGTCTTCTCCATGGCCGAGGCGACGGGGAAGACCACGTCGGCGCGGTCGCTGATATCGCTGCGGCGCAGTTCCATCGACACCACGAAGCTCGCGGCGTCGATGGCCGAGAGGGCCGCGTGCGGGTCGGGCAGGTCGCCGACCTCCACCCCCGCGATGAGCAGCGCGCCCAGTGTCGGGGCGGCGGCCAGGATGGCGCTGGTGTCGCGGCCCGGAGCCGCGGGCAGATCGTCGACATTCCACGCGTCCCGGACCTGCTGGCGTGCAGCGGAATCCGCGACGGGGCGTCCGCCCGGCAGGAGCACCGGAAGTGCACCGGCCTCCAGCGCGCCGCGCTCACCGGCACGGCGGGGGATCCAGGCCAGGGCGGCTCCGGTCTCGTCGGCCAGGCGGGCGGCCGCGGACAGGCCACCCGGAATGCCGCCGAGACGTTCGCCGACCAGGATCAGGGCACCCGGCTCGCGCAGCAGGTCCGCGATCTCGCGCAGGCGGGTGTATCCGGCGGTGGCGGCATCGGTCTCACCGGTGCGGACCGCCTCCAGCACATGCGGTTCCGAGCCGGGCGCGGTGATCAGCAGGGTGCCGGACATGCGCTGCAGACCGCGGGTCATATAGGGGGCCAGCGAGTAGATCGGGGTGCCGTTCCTGCGGGCCGCCTTGCGCAGCCGCAGGTACACCATCGGCGATTCCTCTTCGGCCTCGAAGCCGGCGAGCAGCACGAACGGGGCGCGTTCGAGCGCCGCGTAGTCGACCGTGATGCCCTGTCCCGCAATGCGAGCCGCCAGGAAGTCGGCCTCCTCGCCGGAGTGCTCGCGGGCGCGGAAGTCGATGTCGTTGGTGTTCAACGCGATTCGCGCGAACTTGGAGTAGGCGTAGGCGTCCTCGAGCGTGACGCGGCCGCCGATGAGCACACCGGCATTGCCGCGTGCCGACGCCAGTCCGCGTGCCGCGGCCCTGATCGCCTCGGACCAGGAGGCGGGCTGCAGCGTCCCGTCCTTCCAGCTGCGCACCATGGGCGTGGTGAGCCGGTCCGGTTCGGTGGCGTACGCGAACGCGAAACGGCCCTTGTCGCAGTTCCATTCCTCGTTGACCTGCGGGTCGTCACCGGCGAGGCGGCGCATGACCTTGCCGCGGCGGTGGTCGGTGCGCTGGGCGCAACCCGAGGCGCAGTGCTCGCACACCGCCGGGCTGGACACCAGGTCGAAGGGCCGGGCGCGGAAGCGGTAGGTGGAGCCGGTGAGCGCGCCGACCGGGCAGATCTGCACGGTGTTGCCGGAGAAGTAGGAGTCCAACGGCTCCCCGGCGGCGATGCCGACCTGTTGCAGCGCACCGCGATCCATCAGTTCGATGAACGGGTCACCGGCCACCTGCTGGGAGAACCGGGTGCAGCGCGCGCACAGCACGCAGCGTTCCCGGTCCAGCAGGATGGCCGCCGACAGCGGAATCGGCTTGGGATAGGTGCGCTTCTCGCCGTCGAAGCGGGATTCGGCGCGGCCGGTGGACATGGCCTGGTTCTGCAGCGGGCATTCGCCGCCCTTGTCGCAGACCGGGCAGTCGAGGGGGTGGTTGATGAGCAGCAGCTCCATCACTCCCTCCTGGGCCTTGGCGGCGGCGGGCGAGGTCAGCTGGGTGTGGATCACCATGCCCTCGGCCACCGTCTGAGTGCAGGAGGCGACGGGCTTGCGCTGTCCCTCGATCTCGACCAGGCACTGCCGGCAGGCGCCGACGGGATCGAGAAGTGGATGGTCGCAGAACCGCGGGATCTGGGTGCCGATGAGTTCGGCGGCCCGGATCACCAAGGTGCCGGCGGGCACGGAAACCGTTGTGTCATCGATGGTTACGGTCACCATGTCGGTGGGGGTCACCCCGCCGCCGGTCGTGGAGCTCACTGTCGAGGTCATCGCGCTCCTTCAGCCCAGACGGTGGACCGGGCCGGGTCGAACGGGCAGGCGCCGAGGCGGATGTGCTCGGCGTACTCGTCGCGGAAGTACTTCAGGGAGGAGAAGATCGGGCTGGCCGCGCCGTCGCCGAGGGCACAGAAGGACTTGCCGTTGATGTTGTCGGCGATGTCGGCGAGCTTGTCCAGATCGGTCTCGTGGCCCCGGCCGTTCTCCAGCCGCTGCAGCAGCTGGACCAGCCAGTAGGTGCCCTCGCGGCAGGGGGTGCACTTACCGCAGGATTCGTGGGCGTAGAACTCGGTCCAGCGCAACACCGCCCGCACGACGCAGGTGGTGTCGTCGAAGATCTGGAGGGCCTTGGTGCCGAGCATCGACCCCGCGGCCGAGACGCCCTCGTAGTCGAGGGCGACGTCGAGGTGCTCGTCGGTGAAGATCGGGGTGGACGATCCGCCCGGGGTCCAGAACTTGAGGGTGTGGCCGGCGCGGATGCCACCCGCGTAGGTCAGCAACTCCCGCAACGTGATTCCGAGCGGCGCTTCGTACTGTCCCGGTCGCCTCACGTGACCGGAGAGCGAGTAGATCGTGAAGCCCGGCGACTTCTCCGTGCCGAACGACCGGAACCAGTCCACGCCATTGGCGATGATGGACGGCACGGACGCAATGGATTCCACATTGTTGACCACGGTCGGGCAGGCGTAGAGACCCGCCACCGCCGGGAACGGGGGACGCAGGCGCGGCTGGCCGCGGCGGCCCTCGAGCGAATCCAGCAGGGCGGTCTCCTCACCGCAGATGTAGGCGCCCGCACCGGCGTGCACCACGATCTCGAGGTCGAAACCCGAGCCCTGGATGTCACGGCCGAGATAGCCTGCGGCATAGGCCTGCTGGACCGCCGCCTGCAGGCGGCGCAGCACCGTCACCACCTCGCCGCGGACGTAGATGAAGGCATGCGAGGCGCGAATGGCGTAGGCGGCGATGATGACACCCTCGACGAGGGTGTGCGGGCTCGCCAGCATGAGCGGAATGTCCTTGCAGGTACCGGGTTCCGACTCGTCGGCATTGACCACCAGGTAGTGCGGCTTGGTGGTGCCGTCGGGTCCGGGGCCCTGCGGGATGAAGCCCCACTTCATGCCGGTCGGGAAGCCCGCGCCGCCGCGGCCGCGCAGGCCGGAGTCCTTCACCGTGGCGATGACCTCGTCCGGGTTCATGCGCAGCGCCTTCGGCAGTGCGCGGTACCCGCCCTGGCCGCGGTAGGCCGCCAGGGTCCAGCCCTCCGGGTCCGCCCAGTGCTTGGAGAGGACGGGAGTCAGAGCGGTCGTCACTGCGCGCCTCCGTCGGTCGACTTCTGTTCCGCGACATGCAGATCCCGTTCGGCGACATGCAGGCCCGCAAGGGTGGCGGGTCCGGCGGCGCCGTCGGTGGCCCCGGGCCGCTGGTCCTCGTATCCGGCGAGAATGCGGGCCGTTTCGCGGAAGGTGCACAACGGGATGCCGCTGCGCGATCCGGTCACCGGTTCCCCGCGCCGCAGCGAATCCACCAGTCCCTTGGCCGATTCCGGGGTCTGGTTGTCGAAGAACTCCCAGTTGACCATGACGACCGGCGCGTAATCGCAGGCCGCATTGCACTCGATGTGCTCGAGGGTGACCGCGCCGTCGGCGGTGGTCTCCCCGTGCGTGATTCCCAGGTGCTGATTCAGCTCCGAGAAGATCTGATCGCCGCCCATGACCGCACACAGTGTGTTCGTGCAGACACCGACGTGATAGTCACCGGTCGGCGTGCGCCGGTACATCGAGTAGAACGTGGCCACCGCGGTGACCTCGGCATCGGTCAATCCCAGCTGCTCGGCACAGAATTCGATGCCGGTCCCGGAGACGTACCCCTCCACCGATTGCACCAGATGCAAAAGGGGAAGCAGTGCAGAACGCGCGTGGGGGTACCGGTCGATGATCTCCCGGGCCTCGAGTTGCAGGCCCTCGCGCACCTTCTCCGGGTAGGGAATCGGCCGCGTGGTCAGGTTGAGCAGGATCTCGGTCATCGGTCGACACCACCCATCACGGGGTCGAGGGAGGCGACGGACGCGATCACGTCGGCCACCAGGCCGCCCTCGCACATCGCCGCCACCGCTTGCAGATTCGTGAAGGAGGGGTCGCGGTAGTGGACCCGGTAGGGCTGGGTGCCGCCATCGCTCACCATGTGCACGCCCAGCTCGCCGCGCGGGGATTCGACCGCCACGTACACCTGGCCGGGCGGGACGCGCAGGCCCTCGGTCACCAGTTTGAAGTGGTGGATGAGTGCCTCCATGGAGGTGCCCATGATCTTGCCGATGTACTGCGGCGAATTGCCGAGGCCGTCCGGCCCGAGCTGCAGATCGGCAGGCCATGCAATCTTCTTGTCCTCCACCATGACCGGGCCCGGCCGCAGCTTGTCGAGGCACTGCTCGACGATCTTGACCGACTCCTTCATCTCGTTGACGCGGATGAGGTAGCGGCCGTAACAGTCGCAGCCGGTGTCGACCTGGACGTCGAACTCGTAGTTCTCGTAACCGCAGTAGGGCTGAGACTTGCGCAGGTCGTGCGGCAGGCCGGTGGCGCGCAGTACCGGACCCGTGATGCCCAGCGCCATGCACCCGGTGAGGTCCAGGTAACCGACATTGCGGGTACGGGCCTTCCAGATGGGGTTCTGGTTGAGCAGAAGTTCCATGTCCCGCAGGCGCTTCGGCAGCAGGTCCAGCAGCTCGCGCACCTTCTGCACGCCGTCGTCCGGCAGATCCTGGGCGATACCGCCGGGCCGGATGAAGGCGTGGTTCATGCGCAGACCGGTGATGGTCTCGAACACGTCCAGGATCAGCTCGCGTTCCCGGAAGCCGAACAGCATGGGGGTGAGCGCACCCAGCTCCATGCCGCCGGTCGCCAGCGCGACCAGATGCGAGGAGATGCGGTTGAGCTCCATGAGCATCACCCGGATGACATTGGCGCGCTCGGGGATGTCGTCGGTGATGTCCAGCAGCTTCTCGACCGCCAGGCAGTACGCCGTCTCGTTGAAGAACGGCGCCAGGTAGTCCATGCGGGTCACGAAGGTGGTGCCCTGCACCCAGCTGCGGTACTCGAGGTTCTTCTCGATGCCGGTGTGCAGGTAGCCGATGCCGCAGCGGGCCTCGGTGACGGTCTCACCCTCGATTTCGAGAATGAGCCGCAGCACCCCGTGCGTGGAGGGGTGCTGCGGGCCCATGTTCACGACGATGCGTTCCTCGGCGACCCCGTTCAGGGCAGCGGAGATCTCGTCCCAGTCGTTTCCCACCACGGTGACCGTGTGTTCGGGTCGTTCCTCGGTGTTGCGACGGGACTTGGTGTCGATGTCGTTCATCAGCTGTACGTCCTCCGCTCGTCGGGCGGCGGGATGCGCGCGCCCTTGTATTCGACCGGGATCCCGCCGAGCGGATAGTCCTTGCGCTGCGGGTGGCCACGCCAGTCGTCGGGCATGGCGATGCGGGTCAGCGAGGGGTGACCGTCGAACAGGATGCCGAAGAAGTCGTAGGTCTCCCGCTCGTGCCAGTCCACGGTCGGATAGACCGCGTACAGCGAGGGCAGGTGCGGATCGTTGTCCGGCACCGAGACTTCCAGCCGCACCCGGCGGTTGTGGGTGATGGAGTTGAGGTGATACAGCGCGTGCAACTCGCGCCCGGTTTCCTCGGGGTAGTGCGCGCCGCTGACACCCAGGCACAACTCGAACCGCAGGGCTTCGGTGTCGCGCAGCGTCTTCGCCACCAGCACCAGGTGCTCGCGGCGGATGTGCAGGGTCAGCTCGCCACGGAAGACGACGATCTTCTCCACGGCCTCGTCGAAGGTCCTCGCGAGCGCCAGGCGCAGATTCGCGATGATCTCGTCGAAGACGGGACCGTAGGGCGCGGGCGTGCCGCCGGGCATGGCGACCGTGCGGACCAGCAGGCCGTAGCCGGAGGTGTCGCCGGTGCCGGAGACACCGAACATGCCCTTGCGGACGCCGATCACCTCGTCCGCGGGCTCGGCGGCTTCGGTTGTCTCCGGGGTGTTCTCAGTCGGTTCCACCGCCGCCTCCGGGGGGCTCTCCGTGCCGGTAGGTGCATCAAAGGTCATCGCAGCAGCCCCTTCAACTGAATGGTCGGGGTGCTGGCGAGCGCGGCGCGCTCGGCCTCGCGCACGGCTTCCTCGCGATTGACGCCGAGCGGCATCTCCTGAATCTTCTCGTGCAGCTTCAGGATCGCGTTCAACAGCATCTCCGGCCGCGGCGGGCAGCCGGGCAGGTAGATGTCGACCGGCACGATGTGGTCGACGCCCTGCACGATGGCGTAGTTGTTGAACATGCCGCCCGAGGATGCGCAGACACCCATGGCCAGCACCCATTTCGGTTCGGTCATCTGGTCGTAGACCTGGCGCAGCACCGGGGCCATCTTCTGGCTCACCCGGCCCGCGACGATCATCAGATCGGCCTGGCGCGGCGAGGCGCGGAACGCCTCCATGCCGAAGCGGGCGATATCGAATCGCCCGCCGCCGGTGGCCATCATCTCGATCGCGCAGCATGCCAGGCCGAACGTCGCCGGCCAGAGCGAACTCTTGCGCATATAGCCGGCGAAATCTTCCACCGTGCTCAGCAGGAACCCGCTGGGCAGCTTCTCCTCGAGACCCATGTCGGACTACATCTCCCGGATCGTTACACCCCGCCTCGCACGGGGCGTGTCATTGGAAATCCCCTGTGCGCCAATCAATCCCAGCTGAGGCCGCCGCGCCGCCACTCGTAGGCGTAGGCGACCGAGACGTTGAAGATGAACAACGCCATGGCGGCCAGTCCGAACACTCCGAGCGCATCGAAGTGCACTGCCCACGGGTAGAGGAAAACGATCTCGATGTCGAAGATGATGAACAGCATGGCGGTGAGGTAGTACTTCACCGGAAAGCGCTGGCCCGCAGCATTTCCCGGCCCGCCCGCGACAGCGTGGGGGGTGGGTTCGATACCGCATTCATAGGCTTCGAGCTTTGCCCGGTTGTAGCGTTTGGGGCCGATCAGGGCCGCCAGGAAAATGGAGAACACCCCGAACGCGGCGGCCACCGCGCCGAGAACCAGGGTCGGCACCTCGATATTCACAACAGCACTACCCCTCCTGCGAGCTGGACGACGCAATACGGACGGCAGCTGCCGAGGCGCGGGCTGACATCGTCGTCCGCCGGCCAGTCTCGTTCCCCGGGCACCGCTCAGCGACGACACGGACGATCGGGGAGTGAGGCGGCGGCTTCATTGATACCGATGCCCGCGCTCGTGTGAGCTACGGCACAGCCTACAACTCGGATGAGAAGATACATCACGATTCGCAATCGCGTTTGATCGAATTCGGAACGGTCTTTTATGACCGATCGGACGCAATCGCGAATGTCACGTGACAGGGGTTTGCCCTGATCACGAGGGCGAACGAAGATCAGGCCGCGAAGCTATTACCGAGCACACCCAGGACAGTGTCGGTGAGCCGGATAGGGTCGATGGGGTGGGGCACCGCGGCCTCGGCGCGCGACCAACTGGCCAGCCAGGCGTCGTCCGGGCGGCCGGTCAGCACGACGATCGGCGGGCAGTCCGCGATCTCGTCCTTGAGCTGCTTGGCCAGGCCGAGACCGCCCTCGGGGGCCGACTCACCATCGAGGATCAGCAGATCCAGATTGCCGGCGTCCACGCGCTCGAGGACAACCGGCCCGGTCGCCACCTCGAGATATTCGATGGGCGGCAGATCCGGGTGCGGCCGTCTGCCCAGCGCCAGCATCACCTGGCTCCGGGTATCGGCGTCATTGCTGTAGACGAGGACCCGCACCGCGGCGGGACGTTTCGCATCGGCCACGTTCCGCATGCTACGTCCCTGGTGGGGGAGTACGGGGCAGCTTCGCCCGAAGTCGCGCGCGCGTCGCGGAATCGCCTGTCGCGCGCTACGTCGATGGCCGATTGTTCGTAATTCGCGATCGGTACCATCCAGCGAATGAGGGGATACATCACGCAGCGCCTCATCGAAACCGACGTGCGGACCGACGGGTCGGTGGGGCTGGCGGGGGCCGGGTGAGATGAGCGCGTGGGTCGAGGTGGTGCCGGGCAGCCACCTGGTGGCCAGTGTGGACGGCGTGGTCGTGGTTGTCGCACACCGGGATTCGCGGCCGCTGACCGCCGAATCCGACGCCGTGGCGGTGCTCGACAAGCTGCTGGATCTGGTCGCCGAGGCGTCGTCGCGGGAGACCCGGCGGACCGGGCGGACCTTCGCCCGGTTGGTCAGCACCTGGCTGATGGCTCGCGACGACGAGGAGAACGTCGAATTCGGGGTGCTCACGCCGGGTAGCCGCGGGCTGGCCGTATTCCTACACGGGCAGGTCACCGCGATCCTGGAGGGTGAGCAGCGCCGCGAGGTACTGCACGGGCGCGACGCGGGATTCAGCGTCGATCGGGTGGTCAGCCCCGCGCCCGCGCCGGCTGCGGCGGTCTTCGTGGACGACGGCGAGCCGCGGGCGACGCTGCTGCCGCCGGGTGTTTTCGCACTGCGCGATGGGCGGGTGCCCGGGTCCGGGGCGGTGATGTGGCGGGAGGACGCATCCGACACACCGGTCGGTGGTGTGTCGGCGGGAGCACGCAGTTCCGGGGCACGCACGAATCCTGATCGCCGCGTGCGGCAATCGAGACGCAACGGGCAGCCGGCGAACGAGCCTGCAAGGTCGGGGGACGCCGTGTCCGGCAGTGCAGGCAAGAATGCATCGCGCGCCACTCGGGTCGGGGTCGTCGTGCACGGATACGATTGCGCGCGTGGGCATCTCAACGATCCGCGCGTGCCCCTCTGTGCGGTGTGCGGCATTCGGATGGAGCCGGTGACCTGTGTGCTCACCGAGGGCATCCGGCCGCCGCTGGGTGTGCTGCTGCTCGATGACGGGACCTCGTATGCGCTCGACTGCGATCTGGTGATCGGGCGGGAGCCGGAACGATCCGATCAGGTGCGGCGCGGTGCGCAGGCGATTCGGATCCCCGACAGCTCGGGCGGCATGTCGCGGGTGCACGCCGAGATCCGGCTCGTGGGGTGGGACGTGCTGGTGATGGACCGCGGGTCGGCCAACGGCACCCACATTCGCCCGCCGGGCCGTCCGGATTGGGTGCCCGCGGCACCCGGACGGCCGACAGTGCTTGAACCGGGCAGTCAGCTACTTCTTGGCGGCCGCGTTTTTACCTTCGATTCCTCGATCAGCACAGGCCCATCACCTCAGGATCACCCGAGAATTTAGTCGGGTCCGGCGGACTTCGACGCGGCGACCACGGCAGATCGGGGCCATTTAGCAAATATTCAGATAACTCTGTTGCCGGAAGTTGGCACGCGGGTCTCGATGCACACGCATCCGGTTAGGCATCGAATCGCAATCTTTGCTGGTCACGCCCGGTTATCAGCGGCATCCTAGTAACCACGGATAGTCCCGAGCGTTGGGCGGTGGACACATGCGAATCTCCGAAATACTGCGCCGGAAGGGCAGCGGCGTGGTCACGATTGCACCGGATGCATCAGTGCGTGAACTGCTCAGAGTCCTGGCGACCCACAATGTGGGGGCGGTGATCGTCTCGCGAGACGGTGCCGCCATGTCGGGCATCGTCTCCGAACGAGACATCGTGCGCCGACTCCATGACCAAGGCGCTGCACTCCTCGACGCCGCCGTCTCCTCGATCATGACCGCCGCCGTGCACACCTGCTCGCCCGACGACCGCGTGGAAACCCTCAACGCCACCATGACCGAGCACCGGATCCGCCACCTCCCGGTCCTCCGCGACGGCCGGATGATCGGCATCGTCAGCATCGGAGACGTCGTCAAAAGCCAGATCTCCGAACTCGAAACCGAGCGCGAAGCCCTGGTCAAGTACCTGCAGCACGGCTGACGGATAAACACACTCGTTTCACCCGACTGCCTGCCCGATACGATCGAATCGATTCGTCGTATCGAGGAAGGCCCTGCGCCCGTGCAGTCCGAAAACCCAACGCCTGACGACACTCTGGGCGATTTCACCAAGCGCACCATTGCACTGGAAGGCGCGGACAAGACCGTCTATGTGGCAGGCAGCGGGCCGGCGGTGATCGTCATGCCGGAGATGCCCGGCATCAGCCCCGACGTGCTGCGCTTCGCACGGTGGGTCCGCGACGCGGGCTTCACCGTCTACGTGCCCTCACTGTTCGGTGTGGACGGCGCGTACCCGACGGTCGAACTGGGTGACCCGATCGCACGGAAGACCTGCGTCAGCAAGGAGTTCCGAGCCTTCGCCGGCGGGGGTACCAGCCCCGTCGCCGTGTGGCTGCGCGCCCTGGCCCGCCTGGCCCACGCCGAATCCGGCGGCCCCGGTGTCGGCGCGGTGGGCATGTGCTTCACCGGAAACTTCGCACTCACCATGACTCTCGAACCCGCGGTCATCGCCCCCGTCATCAACCACCCGTCCCTCCCACTCGACGACCCCGCCGGCCTCGAGCTCTCCCCGGAGGACGCGACCGCCATCGCCGCCCGCTTCGAACGCGACGACCTCCGCGCCCTCGCCTACCGCTTCGACAACGACAAATGGTGCACCGGCCAGCGTTTCGCCGCCTACACCCAACTCCTCGGCGACCGCTTCGACGGCCGAGTCCTCTCCGGCACCCACGCCAACCCCAACCCCCCACCGTTCTTCCAGCACATCGTCCAAACCCCCCACAGCGTCGTCACCGCCCATCTCGTCGACGAACAAGGCCACCCCACCCTCCAGGCCCGAGACGAAATCCTCGCCTACCTCCACACCCGCCTCCACCCCGAACCACCCGCGTAACCTCCCTCAGCCGCCGAAGTATCCGACCCCCGCCGGCCTACGCCGACGAGGGGTCCCGGACTGGTGACGATGGACGAGCCACTTCACGATGCTGCGCCCAGGCGACAGCACCATCGCCTATCAAGTCTCGGATGCTTTCACCGACTGATTCGCCGGGGTCCCAGTCGCTTTCACGCCAAACGATGGATGGCGGCGGCTCGGCCCTCACCAGCGGTTCTTGAGCCTTGCCGTCTTCATTGTCTGTTCGGCTTTCCGCGCAAACTCGCCCCCCGATTCACGGCGGTGCCTCCGCAGCGCAACGTCCACTGGTTCTGCGCCGACGATACGGAGGTGTACTCCCGGTAGCCCTTTGTGCGCGCCGTGCTTGGACATTCGGGTCACCACCGCGTCCCCGACGCGCAGGGGTTTGTTGAAGTTCGTCGGGACATACGCGAGGACCTGCATCGAGGCAGCGCCAGGTCTGTCGTAGGGCGTGAGGGAAACCACCCGAGGCAACGGCGACTTGTTCGGGCGCTCGGTGGACGCAGGTTCCCGGGTAGGACCGACGTCGGTCACCACAAACGTCCTGTCCGGCCATTTCTTCCGTCGTGTCGCCGCGTACCCGAGCGCGGCCGAATGATACGAGTGACCAGAAATTGCGAGCTTGACGCCATTTTCACCTTCCCCGCGAAGCTTCTGGCTGCTTTTACTCATTACCCTCACCTTCCCGCGAGTCGTCTGCGGGTAACGGCGTGCCCGCAGCTGTGCTGAACCCAGTTGAGCAGGGGACGTATCCGCTGCTCAGCATGCCATCACGCAGGGCAGACCGAGGCCGAACCCCGGTAAATCCGCCATATGCCGGCGGTGCTCGAGGCGATGCTCGAAAGGTGGCGGCGTCAGCAGTCGGCGCTGCTCCTACGGGCGGCGACGATCGGGCCGCGGATTCAGCTGATCGAACGTCTAGTACGGTTTTCCGGGCTGTATCCGTGGCAGTGGACTGCGGAGGACGGGAAGGCGTTAATCAACTCTTTGCGTAGTCGGGTGCGGCCGATCGGTGTCCACTGCGCTGCTACGAGGTGGAGATCAGCCTGTTCCTGGAGCTTCTGCATGAACCCGCTACGGCTGGGTTTGCAAGAGTCCTGCAAGCTCGCCATGGTGACCAGCAGGGCCAGGAGCCGCATGAGCTGGGCTTGTTGTTCGCGCGTGGCGGTGTTGTCGGCGCAGCGGGGAGAATGGTGGTCCGCGATCGGGTGAGGTGATGTCATGGCTCTGTGGCGATTGCGTGACTTCCGAGAGGGCGATCTTGACCAAGCGCTTCGGATATGGGATCAGAACCGGCAGATCGACGATGCGACGCCGGTGTTTTCCATCTCCGAGGCGATGGCGGCGGCCCGGGGCGGCCAGGACGGCGTCGTGGCTGTGGTCGGTGAGGAGCTCGTCGGCATCGCGGTAGCGCAGGTCCATGAGGAGCGCGCCTGGGTGCTCCTGGTGGCCCTGGCAGGACGGTGGCGCGAGCGCGGGATCGGCAGCGCGTTGCTCGCCGAGCTCGAGCGACGACTGCGTGCGCAAGGGGTGCGCCGCATCAGCGCGCTGCTGCCCTCACACAGCACCGGAACCAAGGCCCTGGAGAACTCCGGTTACCTCGCTCGTAGCGACCTCACCTACTACGAACGGCCCGAGCCGTCCGGAGTGGCCAATGCAGACCTGCTCGCGCTGCTCGGAGGGCGGATGCTGCCTGTGGGACTGTGGAACCAGATGGCCGGCATGGAGCCGGAGAAGCGGATCGTCGAACAGCGGATCGTGCTGCCGCTGGCGGAACCCGCCTTGTCCGAGCGGTACAACGTCGCTCCGCCGAAGGCGTTCATCCTGTTCGGTCCCCCCGGGACCGGCAAAACGAGCTTCGCCAAGGCGGTGGCTTCCCGACTGAAATGGCCGTTCGTGGAGTTGTTTCCCTCCCGGCTCGCCGCAGCCACCAGCGAGGGGCTGGCCGCGGCCCTTCGGGAGGCGTTCGCGGACCTCGCCGAACTGGAGGCGGTGCTGCTGTTCATCGACGAGGTCGAGGAGATCGCTGGTGTGCGTTCCGGGCAAGCAGTCGATCCCGGGCACGGGGTCACCAATGAGCTACTCAAGCTGATCCCCGGCTTCCGTGAGCACGATGACAGGCTGCTGGCCTGCGCCACCAACTCGGTCCGCTCCCTCGACCCGGCGTTCATGCGACCTGGCCGCTTCGACTACATCATCCCGATCGGCCCGCCGAACTCGGCCGCGCGCGCGGCAATCTGGTCCCGCTATCTCGGCTCCGCCGCCGAATCGGTGGATGTGGCCGCGCTGGTCGCGGCGAGTGAGCTCTTTACCCCTGCCGACATCGAGTTCGCTGCCCGCAAGGGCTCGCAAGCGGCCTTCGAGCGCGAGGTCAGCCGGCGACTGGGCAAGCCGGCCATCACCGACGACTACCTGGACGCCATCGTCAACACGCGACCGACGCTCACCACGCAGGCCATCGAGGAGTTCACCGAGGACATCGAGACCTACAGCCGCCTCTGACCGGGGAGGAACCAGTTCAACTCAACCTCACGTCTGATGTCGATCCGTCGACTTCGCCCTGATGTTCTGCGGCTCCGCCCAATTGCAGGCATGGACCGAGCATCTCGCTGGCCGACAAGCCCTGCCCCACGACCGGAACACCCGGATTCAGGCCGTTGTCGATGCTCTGATCCCATAAGGCGATGTGGCTTCACCACAGGCATTTACAACCACCGCTACCGTGGCCGCCGAAATCCTCTGATGGAAGCCGCAATTGCCACCCCCGGATCACCGGCGGAGGCGGTATTGGCCGCGTGGGATCAGCGGGGCCGCTAGAGCTCACGGAATGCGTCCGGGGTACCGGCGAGCTTGGGCGGGATCGCTGCAGGGCTGGGACGGGGGATCTAGGCTGATTTCATGAGCGGGGATCTGGGTCAACGCTTGCAATCGGTTCGGAAACGGCGGGGGCTCACACAGCGGGAACTTGCTGCGAGCTCGGGTGTTTCGGTGTCGTTCATTCGGAAGATCGAGCAGGGGGAGCGGGACGATGCGCGCATCGAGACGCTACGGCGGCTCGCGGTGGGGTTGGGTTGTCCGCTCACGGCGCTCATAGGGTCCGAACCGAAGCCGCCGGAAAGCCGGAACGGGGAGCTCTGGGCCGAGACGCGGCGCGCGATCAGTACACCCCGCGAGCCTTCGTCCGACGAGCCGGTCACCGAAAATGATGTGGCTGCATCGCTGAGTTCGGCTGTGCGGCTGTATCACGACAACGATTACGGACAGCTCGCTCGGGTGCTGCCTGGACTGCTCGAGTACGGCGACACTGTTTCGCCGGGCCTGCGGTCGCGCATTCTGCAGCTGACCGGGTCGGTGATGGTGCAGACGCGTCAATTACGCACGGCCCGTATGGTTCTCGAACGCGCCCTGGTAGAGGCCGAATCGACAGATGAGGTACTCGACGCCGCGTCGGTCGTCGTCACGCTCTGCTGGCTGCTGCTGGTGGAGCGGCGATTTCAGCAGGTCGACGAACTCGCGATGCGCTGGGCCGATCGGATCGAGCCGCGGATGTCGACTGCCTCCCAGCGCGAGCTCTCCACCTGGGGCTGGCTGCTGTTGCGTGGTTCGGCCGCCGCCATCCGGGACAACCGGCCCGACGATGCCGGCGACATGATGCGCTTCGCCCAGGCCGCTGCGGTGGCGGTGGACCGGGAGCCCGCTGCGTACCAGGACTATTGGACATTCTTCGGCCCTGCAACGGTCGCGATGAAACGCGTCGAGAATGCCGTCATCGACGACCGCCCCGACCTCGCCCTGCGGCTCGCCCGCGACGTGCCGGCCGGGCTGCGGCCCACCTCCGACAACCGCAACCGCCATCTCCTCGATGTGGCACAGGCGCACATGGACCTCCATCGCGCCGACCCCGCCCTCGATATCCTGCTGCAGCTCTCGCGCGAGGCCGGTCCCTGGCTGGTCGAACAACGCCTCGCCAAGGACCTGCTCGCCCGCATGATCGGCAAACGGCGGACCCTCATCCACGATATGCGTGCTCTCGCCGACCTCATCCAGCTCGAATACTGACCGCTCTGTGTCACTTCCCGGTCGACCTCACCGGAAGTGCCATTGCCGCCGAAATGCTGTGGACCGATGCTGAACCCATCATCCGACGGCGGCGCGCACTATCGAGCAGTGAGAGGGCGGACTATGAATCCCGGGGCAATTGGCTATCTGCGGCAGGATGTGTCGGGGTCGCGGCGGCAGTGGGACGAAGCTCGGATTCGGGCGTTGGCTGCGCGGCTGGGCTATGACCTGCGCAGGATCGCGGTGTTCGGGCCGCATGCTGATCGGCCTGTTCATCGGCTGCGGGTGTTGGTTGCGAATCTGGGGGTCGATGCTGTGATCGTGCCGGGTCTCGAGCATTTCGAGAACGGTGAGCTGCCAGGGGATCTCGTGGAGCGGGCTGATGTGGTTACCGTGAGTCCGGAACAGACCTTCGCCCGGTGGCTCATTCCGCCCGACACTCCGGCTGATATGGGATCTCGTAGCGGGGCGGTCGACACACCCGGGCTCGATTGAGCGAATGAACAGTGGGTGAACCATGATCGAGTGGTGTTGTGTTGTCCGATGGGTATAGGTGGGTCGCGAACTTTGATATCTGAATCGAATAACCGGGCGGCGCACCGCATCTCGATCGGATTCGGGGGACCGTTGTGAGACCCCGCTTCGCACGCAGCGTGTTTCTGCGGGGTGCGCTCGGAATCGCGGTTGCCGGTGTCGGTTTCGCCGGAACCACCCGACTGCCCGCCTCCGACGCAGCGCCCGCCGCGGGCTCCTCCGACGGCACCGCCGGCTCCTCGGACAGCGCCTCGGGCTCCAGCACCGGCAGTGCCGACCCGAAATGGCGTGCGTTGCAGGACAAGCTGCGCGGCCGGGTGATACTGCCCGGCGATCTCGGATACCCGATGGCCAAAGAGGTCTTCAACACTCGTTTCGACGACGAGATGCCCACGGCCGTCGTGCAGGTCGCGGATGCCGCCGATGTGGCCACGGCCTTCGGCTTCGCGGCCGAGAACGATCTCGAGGTCGCGGCGCGGGCGGGCGGGCATTCCTACGCCGGGGTCTCCACGGCGACCGGCACATTGATTGTCGACGTCCGGCGGCTGCGCGGCGTCCGAGTCGAGGGCGGACAGGCCGTCATATCACCGGGCCACACCCTGTACGAGGTCTACGGGGAACTCGACCGGTCCGGGCAGAGCCTGCCGACGGGCATGTGTCCCAGCGTCGGCGTCGCGGGCCTCACCCTGGGCGGCGGGTTCGGCTTCGAGTCCCGCGCCCATGGTCTCACCTGTGATCGGCTCACCGCCGCCACCCTGGTCCTGCCCGACGGCACCATCACCGAGGTGTCCGCCACCGCGCGTCCGGACCTGTTCTGGGCGCTGCGCGGTGGCGGTTCACTGTTCGGCATCGTCACCTCCCTGACCTTCGACACCATCCCGGCGACCGCGAAAGACGTGGTGCGCCTGACCTTCTCGGGCGAGAACGCGGATCGCGTGATCGGTGGCTGGCAGGAGTGGCTGCGTGGCGCCGACCGCGAGCAGTGGGCCGATGTCAGCCTGGACGCCGACGGCGAGGGTGGCCTCCGCTGCTGGATGCAGCTGGTCTGCCCGGCAGGTTCGGCCGATACGGTGACGGCCGCGCTCATCGACGCAATCGGCGTCGCGCCTGCCGACATCGATACCCGCACCCTCAGCCATATGGACACCGTTCTGTATCTGGCAGGCGGCACGCCGGATCAGCCGCGCGCCGCCTTCACAAACGGCTCCGACATCGTCTCGGAACTCACCCCCGACACCATCGGCCGAGTGCTCGAGGCAGTCACCCGGTTCTCCAGCGTCGGCGGCACCGGCTGGGTGCAGATCAACACCCTCGACGGCGCGATCCGCGACCTGTCGCCCACCGCCACCGCCTTTCCCTGGCGAGACCACGCCGCCATGGTGGAATGGGGTGCCTACGAGCCGATCCCGCACGATGCCGCAATGGCCTGGCTCTCCGACGCCCACGCCACCCTCGCCCCCGATTCGGTCGGCGCGTACGTCAACTACCTGGAGCCCGGCGATCCGCTGTCCCGCTACTACGGCGACAACCACACCCGTCTGTCCGAGCTCCGCAATCGTGTGGACCCGGACAATCGGGTTCGTTCCGTTCTGACATCCTGACCACGCGCCCGACGGTGACCGGGCACGGGGGAGTGCGGCCAGACGTCGCCTCGCTGAGCGGGGCGACGTTACTGGTCGAGAGCCTCGATGAGGGTGTTGAGGCCGGATTTGACGGACGCGCGCTGGGCCGGGGTGAGGGATTCGAGGGCGCCGGCGAAGCGCTGGATACGGGCGGAGGTGAGGCCGGTGACCAGGTTGTGGGCGGCGGCCGTGGCGGTGAGGAGTTGGGCTCGGCCGTCTTCCGGGTCGGCGTCCCGGGTCAGGTAGCCGCCCTTTTCCAGGCCCGTCACTATGCGGGACATGGTTGGGGCGCTGACCCGTTCAATATTGGCGAGGTCGCCGAGGCGGAGGGGTCCGGAGCGGGCTACGGTCGCCAGGGCCGAGGCCGCCCCGGGGCTGAGGGCCCCGAGGTCGCCGGAGTGGCGCAACAAGCGTAGGAGGCGGCCGATCGAGTGGTACAGGTCGGCAGCTTCGGTGAGCTGGTCGGGGTCGGCGACGCTCGTGGGCTCGGGCAGCGTGATCTCCTCCGGTCAGATTCCCTCGCGGACGGCTTCACGCAGTTCGGCAGCCTCGTCCGGGACGGTGGGGCTACCGGCGAACCACGAGGCCACCGCGCCGATCAGCATCATAATCGCGGCTCCCAGGAAGACCACGACCAGACCCGAGTGGAACGGGCCAGAGATCAAGTGCGGGAAGAACTCCTGGCCCGTGAGGACGTCCTTGTGCACGCCCGGGTGGTCCAGGATGCCGGTCGGGCCCAGCAGCGCCTCGATCGGATTCACACCGAGGAAGGCCGCGAACAGGCTGCCGACCGGCGGCAGACCGGAGATGTTCTCCGCGACATTGGCGGGCACACCCTGCGCCTGCAGACCCGAATTCATGGCGCTCGGCAGCGTATTGGACAGACCGATGATCATGAGCGAGAAGAACACACCGATCGACAGCGCCATACCGCCATTGAGCAGCGTGCCGCGCATGCCGGACGCGACACCGCGCTGCGACGCCGGCACCGCGGACATGACCTCGGCGGTGTTGGGCGAGGCGAACATGCCCGAGCCCAGGCCGTTGAGCGCGATGACCACCGCGAACGCCCAGTAGGAGAAGTCCACCGGCAACACCACCAGCAGCACGAACGTCACCGCGGTGATCGCCATGCCGAGGGTCGCGAACAGCCGCGGGCCGTAGAGGTCGGACAGCTTGCCCGAAACCGGTCCGGCCACAAGGAATCCCACCGTCAGCGGCAGCAGGTAGATGCCCGCCCACAGCGGCGTGGACTCGTAGTCGAAGCCGTGCAGCGGCAGCCAGATGCCCTGCAGCCAGATGATCAGCATGAACTGCAGACCGCCACGACCCAGCGACGACATCAGGCCGGCCAGGTTACCGAGCCCGAACGCTCGGACCTTGAGCAGCGACAGGTGGAACATCGGCTGCTCCACCTTGGTCTCGATCCAGCAGAACAGCGCGAGCACCGCGATACCGCCGAACACAGCGGCCAGCACCCACGGGTTGGACCAGCCGGTATTCGAATCCCCGTACGGCTGAATGCCATAGGTGATGCCGGTGAGCAGGGCGGTCAGTCCGACCGCGAAGGTGACGGTGCCCGGAATGTCGAGCGAGCCCGCGTTGCGCTGACCGTTGTCGTGCAGCGACCGGTACGACCAGACGGTCCCGAGAATGCCGAACGGCACGCTCACCCAGAACACGGCCTTCCAGTCCCACTGTGCGAGCAGGCCGCCCAGCAGCAGGCCCAGGAACGAACCGGCCACGGCCGCAACCTGATTGATACCCAGCGCGAAGCCACGCTGTTCGGCGGGGAACGCGTCGGTGAGGATGGCGGCCGCGTTGGCCATGAGCATGGCGCCGCCGATGCCCTGGAACACACGCCATCCGATGAGCCACACCGCGCCGCCGCCGTGCGTGAACGGATCGAACGAGAGCGCGACCGCCGCGATCGTGAAGATCACGAACCCGTAGTTGTAGATCTTGACGCGGCCGACCATGTCACCGAGCCGCCCGAACATGACCACCAGCACCGCGGATGCGAGCAGGAAGCCCATCATCATCCACAGCAGGTAGCTGACATTGCCCGCCGCAAGCGGGTTGAGATCGATGCCCCGGAAGATGTCGGGAAGCGAGATGATCACGATCGAGGAGTTGATCGTGACCATGAGCATGCCCAGGGTCGTATTCGACAGGGCTACCCACTTGTAGTGCGGGTGGTCATGCTCGATTCGGAGTCGCCTCCGAATGGTCTGGACATCACCGGTATCCAAACCGGTGGTCGGGGCCGCAGCCATCAGAGCCTCCCGCAAGTCAACGAACGAACAGCGCCTGAATATAGTTACATGCCGCTAACTAATGAAATCGTGTGATGGCTCACTCACCGGAATCGCCTGCCGCGCACAGCCCACCGCCTGGAACGCGAGTTGTTGCGGTGCTGCGGATTCCGCGCGGCGCCCGAACTGTACGAGAATCAATCACTTTCCGAACGCGAGCGTGAATCAACAAGGGAGGCGGCTTCGGTGTCGATGTCCGTCGGGTCGACGGGGGTGGCCTGGTCGACACGCCTTGCTGTGACACCACCTGGCCGGTGGCACCGTTTAGGCTTGCGAAACGGTGTTCCTCCCGTGTGGGTTTGTTCCTGTGCTGTCGAGTTGCCTATCGTCGCGAACCGGAAGGCTCCAGGCATGCGACGTTCGTTCACCGGCGCCGTGGCCGCTACGGCCGCGGCAAATCTGGCCGTGGTGGGCCTGTGTACCGGTGGCCCCGGACTCGGCCGCGCCCAGCCGCCCGGCGCAGACGTCTCCGGTGGGGGAGTTCATGTGACGGCGTCGGTCGACAGCATCGAGGCGAACCCGCCCGGTGACCGGACACCGACCTTCCTCATGACGTTCTCGCATGCCGCGCAGATGTCCGGCGATTACTCGGTCACCGTCGACGGCGGCCCGATCACGTCCGGACGGGCGGTCGCGGGATTCATCCTCGGCTGCGGGATCAGTGTGGACGGCGGCTTCGGTGTCGAGATCGGCACCGATCAAAGGCTGGGAGTCAGGGTTTTCCCCTCGGCGGGCTTCCCCGGCGCCTCGGTCATCCTGCCCGGTACGGGTCGGCCCGCTGTCGGCGGGACTCTGGGCGTGGGCGAAGGCGTGTTCGCGAACGTGGGACCCGGCCAGGTCACTGTTGCGAGAACGGAGACGGCCCGCCTCGATGCCAACACGACGTTCCCGCATCACATCGCGTTCAACAATGCCGCGCTGAACATCGCCCAATGCGCCTCGCCGGTGTCGGCCGTCCCTTTCGTCACGACCACGGTGAGCACCGCCGAGGGACTCGCGCAGACCACCGCCTACGGCGACCAGTTCACGTTCTGAAACCCGACCGAATCGGGTCCTACGGGCGAGATCCTGTACCGGGTGGCCAGGCTCGTCCGCGGGCCCAACGGTGCAGGTAGCATGGGCTGCGCCCTCGCGCGTGATGTGCGCAGTTCGCACGATGCCGCGCTGCGGGGTGTCTGCTGCAAGTTCGGTTCTTCTCCGGATCTTCCCGACCACGTGAGGAGTTCGACGATGACGACTGTGGCACCAGCCAGTAACTGGCCTCTCATGCTCGGCAGCGCAGCGGTGTTTCCCGCCACGGACGGCGGCTTGATGGCACCGTTCATCTTGGTGGGCGACTCGGACGTGACGGCCGTCGATCCCGGTACCTTCGCTCGGCAACTCGACAGCCCGAGGTACTCGTTCCGGGAGGCGCTCCGCGCCGCCGGCGCCGATTTGATCCTGGTGTCGCTGGGCAGTAGTGACGCTCTCGACGGCTCCGCCCACCGCAGTGTGCTCGAGGTCCTGTTCCGCGCGATCGGCGAGCGCCTGGGCTCGACTCCGTTCACAGTGTGCGGGATCGGGCGCGGAGCCCTGCAACTGCGCTACACCCTGGCCAGGTGCGAGTGCGACCGCATCGACCACCAGACCGGGCAGTTCGTGTCCTACTCCAGCACTACCCCGACCGCCGCAGAGGCCGACGCGCTCAACAAGGTCGGCTCCTGGCCGGTCATCCCCCGCAGACTCGAGGTCGCAGGCCCCGGCATCACCGCGGACAGCTTCGACTACGAGAACAGCGCCTTCGACGACCTCATCACCGGCGCGGCAGCCAACCGGAACCCGCTGTTCACCGAAGAACTGGGCACCAACATCATCGAAGGGACCGTCGACCTATAGGACATGCGCCCCCGCCTGTGCCGGATCGGTAACCATCTGGACAGACACCGGGCCCGCTCGGCAAACGCTCGCCTTCACCACGCAAGGCGGGCGTTTGTCGTTCCCTTCCCCGCCGGACCGGTATCACTGGGGCCCCGACACCGCGATGGTGTTCATCGGGAGCATCCACCGCGATCCCGAGCCGACCCAATGTCCGGATCTCCCGAACCACGCGGACATCGTGCTCGGAATACTCGCGATACCCGTTCGCCGACCGCCGCAGCGAAGTCAACCCCATCGCCTCGTACCGTCGAATCGCTTTCGGGCTCGCGCCCGCCAACCGCGCGACTTCCCCAATTCTCACACCCGGACCGTAAACCCTGTCCCCAGGGACAATGTCAATCAGCTGTCGGGGACCGGGCGCGAGTTTCGTTGCTGGAAAACTCGGCGATCAGGTACTACGCACCGCGAAAGGCCTTGTCCGCCACCCTGTCCGGGTCGGTGATGTGGGAGAGGAACAGGCGGGCGGCGGGGGCTGGGGTGCGGGTGGTGACGACGTGCCAGGGGCGGTTGAGGGGGGTGCCCTCGACCGCGATGATTTCGAGCAGTCCGGCTGCCAGGTCGGTGGCGACGGCGTCGGAGTGGATGAGGGTGATGCCCAGGCCTTCGCGGGCGGCGGCCAGCGCCGCGCCGTGGGTGCCGAGAGTCAGTGTGGGCGGGCGGATTTGGAGGCGGTCGAAGAGGGCGAGGGTGGTGTCGCGGGTGCCGGAGCCTTTGCCGCGCAGGAGCCAGGTGGCCTCGCAGGGGTCGGGCCAGGCGTCGGGTGCGCCGACCACGACCAGCTGACAGGGGCGGCGCGCGCGGGTGACCAGTCCGGCGTCGCGGGGTGGGCGGCCGGCGATCACGAGATCGGTTTCGTGGTGGGTCAATTCGAGGTAGAGCACGTCGCGGGGCTGGATGGACAGGCCCAGTTCGATGTCCGGGTACCGCACGCGGAAGGACGCGAGCAGCCGGAGCAGCACGTATTCGCCGGCGGTCGCCACCACGCCGATACGCAACCGGCCGGTCTCGGCTTCCCGGACCGCGGCGTGTGCCTCCTTCATCAAGCCGAGGATGCTGCGGCAGTAGTCGGCGTAGACCCGGCCGGCCTCGGTGAGCGCGATACCCCGCCCGGATTTGGCGACGAGTTTCGCGCCGAGTTGTTTCTCGATGTGTGCTACGGCCGCGGAGGCCGCCGCTTCGGTGATGTGCAACTGTGCGGCCGCGCGGCGAATGCTGGAGTGCTTGGCAACGGCGAGAAAGGTTTCCATGCGCACTGCGCTCACCGTACCCATACTCAACGGTAGCAAACTCGACGAAAAGGTTGAGCGAGAACAGAAACAATCGAATTGTTTGTCGTTAACGGCCCGGTCATCCTGGGAATCACAAGTCGCCCAACCCGGTTCGCAGGAGGAATGATGGCCGGATCTGTCGATGATCAGCGCAGCCGGTGGGATCCGGGTGTGCAGTCGTACGCGTCGATGGGATACTACGCTCCCGACTATCAGCCCAAGGACACCGATGTCCTGGCGGTCTTCCGGGTGACGCCCCAGCAGGGCGTCGATCCGGTGGAGGCGTCCGCGGCGGTGGCGGGTGAATCATCCACGGCCACCTGGACGGTGGTCTGGACCGACCGGCTCACCGCGCACGAGCGCTACCAGGGCAAGTGCTACCGCGTCGACGAGGTTCCGGGCCGCAAGGGCGAGTACTTCGCCTATGTCGCCTACGATCTCGATCTCTTCGAGGAGGGTTCCATCACGAATCTCACCTCCTCGGTCATCGGCAATGTATTCGGTTTCAAACCGCTGCAGGCATTGCGGCTGGAGGACATGCGGATTCCCGTGGCGTATGTCAAGACCTTTCAGGGTCCGCCGCACGGAATCGTTATGGAACGGGAGTATCTCAACAAATACGGCCGCCCGCTGCTGGGTGCCACGGTGAAACCGAAACTCGGCCTGTCGGCCCGCAACTACGGCCGCGTGGTGTACGAGGCCTGCCGGGGCGGACTCGATTTCACCAAGGACGACGAGAACATCAACTCGCAGCCGTTCATGCGCTGGCGCGATCGCTACCTGTTCGCGATGGAGGGCGTCAACCGCGCCATCGCCGAAACCGGAGAAATGAAGGGGCATTATCTCAATGTCACGGCCGCCACGATGGAGGACATGTACGAGCGCGCGGAATTCGCGAAATCGCTCGGCAGCTGCATCATCATGATGGACCTGACGGTCGGCTACACCGCCATGCAGTCCATGTCGAAGTGGGCGCGGCGCAATGGCATGCTGCTGCACCTGCATCGGGCCGGGCACTCCACCTTCACCCGGCAGAAGACCCACGGCGTCAGCTTCCGGGTCCTGGCCAAGTGGTGCCGGCTGATCGGCGTGGATCACCTGCACGCGGGCACGGTCATCGGCAAGCTGGAAGGTGATCCGCACACGGTCAAGGGCTTCTATGACACGTTGCGTGACAACCACATTCCGATGAACCCGGTCAACGGCATCTTCTTCGACCAGGACTGGGCCAGCCTGCCCGGCGTCATGCCGGTCGCCTCCGGCGGCATCCACGCCGGCCAGATGCACCAGTTGCTGGACCTGTTCGGCGACGACGCCATCCTGCAGTTCGGCGGCGGCACCATCGGCCATCCGATGGGCATCGCCGCGGGCGCGGAAGCCAACCGGGTCGCTCTCGAAGCAGTGGTCAAGGCGCGCAACGAGGGTCGCGATCTGCTCAAGGAGGGCCCGGACGTGCTGCGCCGCGCCGCCGAGATCTGCCGCCCGCTCGATGTCGCGCTCGCCACCTGGGGTGATGTCACCTTCGACTACACCTCCACCGACGCCCCCGACGCCGTCCCGACGGCCTCCCGCTGAAAGTCGAGGAATCCCCATGCATCTGCGCCAAGGCACCTTCTCGCACCTGCCGGATCTCGACGACCCCGAGATCGCCGCGCAGGTCCGCTACGCCCTGCTCAACAACTGGCCGGTGTCCATCGAGTACACCGACGATCCACATCCGCGCAACAACTACTGGGAGATGTGGGGCCTGCCACTGTTCGATCTGGACGAGCCCGACGGGGTGCTCGCCGAGATCAACGCCTGCCGGGCCACGTTCCCGCGCCACTACATTCGCGTGAACGCCTACGACGCCTCCTACGGCCGGCAGACCACGGCGCTGAGTTTCCTCGTGCAGCGCCCGGCCCACGAGCCCGGTTTCCGCCTCGACCGGACCGAGTCCGACGATCGCCGTCAGCACTACGGCTTCCACGCCTACGCGCTCGACGACCGTCCGGGCCAAAGGTATGGCGGCTGAACAGCTTTCGGAACGGGAGGATATCGTGAGCGCGGAACGCCCCGTGGTACCGGGGGGGGTGGGCCACGCG